>JANQGE010000027.1 GCA_028277485.1 Chlorobium sp. | reverse complement strand
GGTGTGCAGACGGCACGAATAGAAGACTGAGTAATAACTCTTGAGGAAGAGAGGGGGATAGTTTTTTCAACTTTATTTCGTGAGGACTTGCAAATCTTTTTCATAGAAGTCAAAAAGGGGAAAGTTGGCAGTCGGCAACAAAGAAAAGATCGATTCCCGATTCCGATACCGACGGCGAACCCCGAAAGAAAAGGCATGGAGAAAGACTCTGGTTTTTCCGACAGTGAGTAATGTTGATGAAACTGAGGAAGAGAATACCCGATTCAGGAGGATACAACTGAATATGAATCTGAAGTAAATGACAACGGTTCTTGAGTCGGAAATCGGGGTCGGTATCGGGTTTCGGGGTCGAAAAAGCAGCGACAAGTGACGAGGGGGAATCAGTTGGCAGTAGGCAAGGGGGGAGGTGCCCTTAATAGAGGTGTCCACAAGTGACGAGTTGGGGGGAAGGTTATTCTTCTTCGACAATCTGTCCTTTCATCCCTTCAGGAGAGAAGACACACATTGCTTCGAATACCCCGTTGTCGGGATAGCACATGCAGCGGTAGGATGCTGCCTTGTTATAGTTGCTCTTGAGGTTTTCCCAGCCGTTGACGTAGAGGCTGCATTCGTCGTTGAAGCATATATAAAAATACGGAGTACACCAGCCAAGTCCGTCTCCGTAAGTAAACGGGGGCGGCTCGCATTTTTTCATCTTCGTTCCACAATGGGGGCAGTCGGGTGCTTCCTTGATCTTCATAGTATTTCTCGTTAACTCAATTTTTAGGTATGTTGGTCGGACTGCACGGCTCCCGATGAAGTCGGAGTTGCCACAGAAGCTCCTTGCGGAGCAAGACGCATGATACACCATCTGTATGGTTCGTGCAACAGCTTTCTGTTTAACGTCCGGGCCTTTTTCATGGTTCCCAGGGGGCGGGTGCAGTGTGAGGAGATCAACTTCGGAAAGAATCGACAAAGGTAACCATGGACACTATACTGAATAAACTTGGTCTGAACCTTGATGAAGAGACAAAACTGACGAATGACAGCACGTTTTGTTTCGGCTGTCACAAGGATCTCTCGTGTTATAACGAATGCTGCGGCGATCTTGATATTTTTTTAACGCCGTATGACGTTCTGAGGATGAGAGGCCGGCTCGGGTTGTCGTCGGCTGAATTCATTTCGGAGTATACCGAGCCGGTGATGCATGGTGAATCGAAGCTTCCTTTTTTAAAGTTGAAGCAGGGGGAGTCAGGTACCTGCAAATTTGCTGCCGAAGAGGGATGCTCGATCTATGAAGACAGGCCTCTTGCCTGCCGCTATTATCCTATAGGCTTCGGAATTTACAAGAACGAAGGAGCCGGCGGGAGTGATTTTTATTTCCTGGTAAAAGAGGCGCACTGCAAAGGTTTTGCAGAAAAGCGGGAATGGGCGGTTGCCGAATGGAGGAAGACGCAGGAGATTGATGTTTATGATGACAGGAACAAGGCCTGGGTGGACGTTATCTTAAATAAGAAAATGTACAGCCCGGACCTCGAGCCCGATGAGAAGAGCCTGAAGATGTTTTTCATGGGCAGCTATGAGATTGATTCTTTCAAGAGCTTTGTTTTCGAAAGCAGGTTTCTCGAGGTTTTTGAGGTTGACGACGCGGAGCTGGAATTGCTGAGGAATGATGAAGCGGAACTGATGGAGTTTGCCCATAGGTGGCTGCAGTATGCCTTGTTTAGAAAGCCTACCATGAAGCTGCGCAGGTCGTAGGGGCACCTCTATTTATTTATTTCGCGATTCAATTGCATCGTTGGTCGGTGCTCGAAATCCTCGTGTACCAGTAGGCAGTAGGCAAAAGAATAGTGACAAGTGACGAGTAACAAGTGACAAAGTCAAAAAGGGGGAGGGGGAAGGTGTTATGTGCTAAGTGTTAGGGGAGGAGTGCTGAGCAATGAGCGATGAGCAAGGGAAAAAGGGATCAAGGAAGAGAAAAGATCGATTCCCGATTCCGACGGCGAGCCCCGATGTATTTCTCTTACGGAGATCGGGGTCGAAAAAGCAGTGACGAGAAACAAGTGACAAGGGGGAGCAGTAGGCGGTCTTCAGTAAGCAGTTGGCAAGGGGAGTGAGAAGTCAAAATTCAAAAAGGGGAAAGTTGGCAGTAGGGAAATCAGTAGGCAGTCAGCAGTAGGCAAAAGAGTAGTGACGAGAAACAAGTGACGAGTGCTTTGAACTAACTTGTCACCCGTCACTTTTAGGAATACGGTTTTTCGAGATGTTCGTCAATACGTTACAACGGACTTTGCGTTCATAACTTCATTTGCCAGAGTGCCAGCGGCCGCCACCCCTGCACCATCGATGAGATCGTCCGTGGAGATGTTTCTTTCCTTGATGCACGGGGAACACAGATAGAGAGTACCTTCCATTTCGATAAATGTGTCGAGCAATTCCTTGAGAGGAGCAAGACCGTCGGCCTTCACATTTTCCGCTTCGCCTTTTTTAGCCAGCATGACCGCTGAAGACTGGAGGAACATCACAACATCCGCATCCAGCGACTGGCATGCTGTGGCAAGTACAAAAGGCAGGGTGGCCTTTTCGTGGTTATCGGTACCTACGGTACTGATAACGACAAGTTTCTCACTTTCCATGTTTCGATTGTTTAGATATTGATTGCAGCTTTAGATCGAGGTAAACTAATAATATACGGCTATCTGAGGCTTTTTCCAGCCCTGTCGGGTATCTTTTCGGATTTCACAGGGTCGGCAACTTCCGGGTTTGCCGAGATTGATGGATTTCATCAACTTGCAAATGGGCTGCTGATTTCATTTTCGATTCTGATACCGGCCCTGAATCCCGATCTTCTTTCTTTCGGAGATCAGGGTCGAATGGATTTGAACTGAGGATGCTTTATTTTTCCCTGGCCGGGGTGGTGTAATGGCCGCCCTCGAAAACCGGTTACTCGATGATGGATTCTTTGGCGAAAAGAAAGCTGGATTTTGACAAGGTTGTTGCCTATGCTTCGACCTTTTGCGTCTCCGATATGGGGAAGGATGCGCTCACGGGAGCAGGGCCGCTTTACGATCCGGCAATGCTCGGTGAAGAACTCGAACGGGTGCTGGAGCTGCGGGTTTTTCTCGAGGAGGGGCACCCTTTGCCGTTTTCTTCCCTGCCGGACACTCGCTCTCTTCTCAGGAAACTTGAGATGGTCGATAACTATCTTGAACCGCGTGAGCTGCTCGATATTCATGGTCTCCTGCACGCTTCGGTGCAGTTGAGGAAGTGTATGTTTCAGAACCGCACCGTGTATCCCTCACTGAATGATCTTACGATACAGCTTTGGCTGGAAAAGTCCCTGCAGTATGAAATCCTGCGGGTGGTTGATGAACAGGGCCAGGTTCGCGATACGGCGAGCGATGGTTTGCTGGTGTTGCGGCAGGAACTCGGCGCGATCCGGGAAACGTTGCGCAAAAAGATGATCCGGCTGCTGAAGCGTTGCCAGGACAACGGGTGGCTTATGGAGGATACCGTCGCGATGAAAAACGGCAGGCTTGTGCTTGGGCTGCGGGTGGAATACAAGTACAAGCTTCCCGGTTTTATTCAGGACTACTCGCAGACAGGCCAGACCGTTTTTATCGAGCCGGCGGAAACGCTTGAGCTGAGCAACAGGATTCAGGACGTTGAGATCAATGAACGCAGGGAGGTGGAGCGGATACTGAGAGAAACAACGGGACGTATCAGGAATGAACTTGAAAATGTGCGGCATAACCAGAATCTGTTAGCTGTTTTTGATTCGCTGTATGGCCGTGCCCGGATCGCTCTGGATACCGGTTCGGTTCTGCCGAAAGTTGCAATGGGCCGGACGCTGCGGATTATCGACGGGTTTCATCCGTGGCTGCTGATTTCTCACCGCAGGAAGAAAGAACAGGTGTTTCCCCTCGACATGGAGCTTTGTGACAACGAGCAGGTTCTGGTGATATCGGGCCCGAATGCCGGCGGGAAATCGGTTGCGATGAAAACCGCCGGTCTGTTATGCTGCATGCTGCTTCATGGCTACCTTGTTCCCTGCAGTGAGAGTTCGGTGTTCCCTGTGTTTAGCGAAATATTTATCGAGATCGGCGACGAGCAGTCTATCGAAAATGACCTTTCAACGTTCAGTTCCCACCTTGAACACATTCGAACAATCCTTGGATCTGCAGCGCCGGGAAGCCTTGTGCTGATCGACGAGCTGTGTTCGGGAACGGATGTTGAGGAAGGCGGCGCGATTGCCCGTTCGGTTATCGAAGAACTGCTTGCAAAGGGTGCGAAAGTTATTGTAACGACACATCTCGGAGAGTTGAAAGCGTATGCTCATGAGCGGGAAGGAGTGGTGAACGGTGCCATGGAATTTGACCGGTCGTCGCTGAGCCCTTCATTCAGGTTTCTGAAGGGGGTGCCGGGCAACAGTTTTGCATTTGCGATGATGCAGCATATGGGGTTCAGCCCGGAAGTTGTCAGCCGGGCCGAGGGTTATCTCGACAAAGGCAGAGCGGGGCTGGATGCCATGCTGGACGACCTCAGGGTTTCTCTTGAGACAAACCGTGAATCAGAGCGGTCGCTGGAGCGGCAGCGGGAGGCTCTGGCATCTGAACGTGAACGTCTTCGTGATGCTGAGGAGGAGCTGAAACGAAGGGAGCAGGAGATGAAGCTGGCACAGCAGCGGGAGATACGGCGGGAGATCGAGAGGGCAAAAAAGATGATCCGCGATATCGTTCACGATGTGAAGAGGCGGCCCGAAGAAACGGTTGTCGAGGCGGCAAGGGACAAGCTTAACGTCCGGAAAAAGGCAGCGGCGGGCGAGGAAGAACGTATTGCCGTGGAGATGAAGGGTTCGCCGGAGCCGGACAGGACGATCCGGGAAGGGGACAGGGTTCGTGTGCTGACAACCAATACCACGGGAGAGGTGCTGTCGCTGCATGGCGAAGATGCCGTAGTGCGCTGCGGGACTTTCCGCTTGTCAACTTCCCTGAGGAACCTTGAAAAGATCTCGAAGACCAAAGCGAAAGAGCTCGTGCGCGGCGGGGATGCCCCTGCTGTAAAAGGCGCGGGTTCTGCCCGTTTCTCGGGGCTCGAATCCACAACGCTTGATCTCAGGGGACTGCTGGGAGATGAGGCTGTTACTGAAGTTGAACGGTTTGTCGATAGACTGCGGCTTAACGGAGTCCGGAAAGGGACAATTGTTCACGGAAAAGGTACCGGAGCGCTTCGTCAAAGGGTAGCGCATTGCTTGCAGCACCATCCCGCCGTGAAAAACTTCCGGCTCGGAGATTGGACGGAGGGGGGAGTGGGAGTGACGATTGTTGAGTTGTAATAGAGGTGCCCGGAATTGAGAAAATAGTGTGGATGCATTATCTTGAGCGCAATTACAAGACTTTTTTTCGTATAACCCGGCGTCGCTGTTAATTTGCTTCGTTGGACGGTGCTCGAAATTCACGTGTTTCGTGGTTTGTCCGGGCTTTGTCGGGACTTGCGACAATGTCCCTCAATGTTTTGACACCCGGTTACGGGATGTGGCCTATGACTTTGCCAAATCAGCTGACGACATTGCGGATACTGCTTGTTCCGGTTTTCATGTTTCTGCTCCTGCTCGATTCGCCGCACATGAAGCTTCTGGGTGTGATCGTTTTTGTGATAGCGTCACTGACCGATATTTATGACGGTTATCATGCAAGGAAGTACGGTCTTACCAGCAGGCTCGGAGCGTTTCTCGATCCGCTGGCCGACAAGTTTCTCATCACGGGGGCGTTTCTGATCTATGTCTGGGAGGGATACCTTGCGCTGTGGATGGTGCTGCTGGTTGCGTTGCGTGATGTTGTCGTGACGGTTTTGCGGATTTACGCGGAGTTGAAGGACAAGCCGGTTATTACAAGCCGGGAGGCAAAATACAAGACGCTCATGCAGAATGTATTCGCCTACGTGATTATGCTGTTTATTCTTCTCAAAGAGAGGGCGTTTACCGGTGAAGATGTATCGGCGCTTATGAGAGCAGTGCTGCACTCCGATTACCTGGATTACGTCATGCTGGCTATAACGCTGTATACGGTCTATACCGGGATTTCATACCTTGTTCAGAACTGGAAGGGATTGCTGAGCCCTTCGCCCGGAAGATAGAGGATCGGCCCATGAAGGATTTCGCCGCCAAATTTCTGGGGAGCTGTGCGGGGCTCGGCTACTTCCCGTTCGCACCGGGGACGGTTACGAGTCTTGCCGCGGCAATATTCTTTGTAACCATCCCGTCGTTCTCGAACCCGGAAGTTGCCGGTCCGGCAATCGTTGCGGTCTTCATTGCCGGTCTCTGGTCCGCCCGGGTCATGGAGGGAATCTATGGTCACGATCCCTCGCGGGTGACCATCGATGAGTTTGCGGGGCAGTGGGTTACGCTGCTGCTGCTTCCCGGAGGGTGGTTCACCGCGGTGCTTGGTTTTGTGGCGTTCCGTGTTTTTGATATTCTGAAACCTGAACCGGTAAACGCTGCCCAGAAGCTTCCGGGCGGGTGGGGTATCATGGTTGATGACCTGCTTGCCGGCGTCTATGCCAGTCTTTCCGTGCGTATTGTGCTCTGGCTGCTTTCGCTTTTTTCGGTCACGGTGCCTTTGTAAAAGTTGCTGATCCGTCTGCTGACATTTTCCGCATCCAGCTCGAGCAGCCGGTAGAGATCGTTCATGCTGCCGTGCGTGACAAATGTGTCCGGCAATCCTATTGTCAGTACGCTGTTTGAAAGGCTTTCTTTCTGCAGGTGGTCGTTAACTGCGCTGCCCAGTCCGCCAATAGTGCTGTTTTCCTCGATGATGACGATTTTTTCGTAGCGTTCTGCAATGCTGTTGAGCATTTCCGTATCGAGAGGTTTGAGGAAGCGCATGTTCGCTACGAGAGCGTCGATACCCTGCTTTTCAAGCATCTGAGCGGTTTCGACAGACCTTTGAACCATGGTGCCGATCGCCAGAATAGCAATGGACGAGCCTTCGTGCACTATTTCACCCCTCCCGATTTCCATCGCAGTGAATCCGGGACGCAGGGTCAGCCCGGCGCAGGTGCCTCTCGGGTAGCGGATTGCAACAGGGCCTTGCTGGTGTTGCATGGAGGTATAGAGCATGTCTCGGAGCTCCTGCTCGTCTTTCGGTGCCATGATGACCATGCCGGGTATCGGGTGAAGATAGGAGAGGTCGAATGAGCCATGATGGGTAGGTCCGTCTTCTCCAACCAATCCGGCCCGGTCGATAGCAAAAACAACCGGCAGCTTCTGAAGGGCGACGTCGTGAATGAGCTGGTCGTAAGCGCGCTGCAGGAATGAGGAGTATATGGCGCAGACAGGCTTATAGCCTTTCGTTGCCATACCCGCGGCAAAGGTTACGGCGTGCTGCTCGGCAATGCCGACATCATAGAAACGTTTCGAATGTGCCTTCTGGAAAACGTCGAGCGATGTCCCGCTCGGCATGGCCGCGGTAATGCCTACAATCCTGTGGTCTTTATCGGCAAGTTCCGTCAGCGCCCGGCCAAAGATATCCTGATATTTCAGGGGTTGTGCTCCTCCGGGTTTCTTCAGGGATTTTCCCGTAGTAATGTCAAACCCGCCGCTGCTGGCGTGCCACTTGCTCTGGTCGTCTTCCGCCGGTTTGAATCCTTTGCCCTTTGTTGTGACGACATGCAAAAGCTTGGGGTGAGGCAGCTCGCGCATTTCCCTGAAAGCCCTGACAAGCTGCTCTGTGTTGTGCCCGTCGATGGGACCGAAATAACGAAAACCCAGGGCTTCGAAAAAGGCCCCCGGCGTGAGGGCTGCTTTTATGCCGTCTTCGATTTTGTGTACTGCGTTTTTAGCGGCGTCTCCGAGGTCATTGTTAAGCAATGAAATTGAGTCCCAGATGAATTTACGGAACCTGTTATAGGTTTTGTTCAGGGTAATGTTGACAAGGTAGTCTTTAAGGCCGCCGGTGCTTGGAGCGATAGCCATCTGGTTGTCGTTAAGGACAACCAGAACATCGGTTTTGGTTTCTCCGAGATGGTTCATGGCTTCAAATGCCATGCCTCCGGTCATACTGCCGTCCCCGATAACGGCAATGATTTTTTCGTTGCCCCCGGAAAGGTCGCGTGCGGCAGCTATTCCGGCAGCCGCAGAGATGGATGTGGATGCGTGGCCGGTACCGAAAGCATCATGCAGGCTTTCGGAAATTTTCGGGAAGCCCGCCAGACCGTTGAGTTTCCGGTTGGTATGCATCAGGTCTTTTCTTCCGGTCAGTATCTTGTGTATGTAAGCCTGATGGCCGACATCCCAGATGATCTTGTCGTGAGGTGTTTTGTATACATAGTGGAGAGCGACGGTTATCTCGACAACACCGAGGCTGGAGCCGAAATGGCCCCCGTTTTCCGCGACGACATCAATAAGGTATGCCCTGCACTCATCCGCAATGTTCTGAAGATCTTCCAGCTCATAGGTTTTCAGATCTTCAGGAGAGTGAATTTTCGAAAGAAAGGGGAATTTTTTGTTTACTAAGTGCGGCGGTAGTTGTTCCATATAAGACTTCCTTCCTTATCTGGGTTTATCCGGTTCAGGTATTTTCATTAAACCGGATTGAACAGTTGCCGGTTCCTGTAAGGTGAATTTTTTAAGAACTTACATTCCCGAAATCTGCATCAGAATACTGCGTTTGGGACGGGGACCGTCAAGCTCTACAAGAAAGATTGACTGCCACCGGCCCAGAAGAAGTTTGCCAGCCTCGAACGGGACGGTTTCAGAGCTGTTCATGAAAAGGCCCATAAGGTGCGAGTGGGCGTTGTCGCGGCCGTCAAGCGATTCAATGTTGTGCAGGTAGTCACCGTCCTTCGGTACAAGGCGCTTAAGGAAAGCCACCATATCTTCCAGCAGCCTGGGTTCCTGTTCATTGATGTTGATAAATGCCGTCGTGTGCTGGCTGACAAGGGTTATCTGCCCCTTTTCCAGCCCGCAGGATGCAACGGTTTCCCGGATTTCGGCGGTAATATCGATAATCTGAATCGGTGCGGTTGTCTCCCGGGCGATTACCTGTGTAATGTAGTGCATTGAGATAGAACGTTCAAAGGTCTGTTTCGGGTAGAGCCCGTAAACTAACCGTTAATGTACGAAGATCGGAGCCGGATAGCAATGAGGCAAAGGATCGGCTGTTATAGAGGTGCCCTGCAGTCTTTCACGTTCTGAGAACATCAATGAAGGAATGGACATGCTTTTTCCACCCGGTTTTCGTATACTTGCAGGGCCGGGAGAAAAGTTTGTAATCATAAAAAGGGCACCTCTATTTATTCCGCGCTTCAATTGCATCGTTGATCGGATAAGAGAGGGTTTCTGCGTTCATGACAATTAATAGAGGTGCCCAAAAAGTTCTATGAGTTATGATTTCCTTCGCTAAAAAATTTGTTGCTGCTCTGGTTTTTTCAGGTTTGGTTCTGTTTCCCCTTGTCTCTTCTGCAGATCAAGACTCACGGATTCATGCTGCTGCTGACCGTTCGGGACCTGTTTGTTTCAATGAACTTGCTTTCGGTACCGGATATGTATGGGGGGAGCTGAAAGGTGACGATGGTATCGAGATTATCCCTTTTTCGGTTAGAGTGGGATTTGACATCAACAAGCTTGTCGGAATAAAGGGATCGAGTACGCTTCAACTGAGTGTAGAGCCTTTTGTGAATACCATCGTTGCTCCTGAGAAAGGTATTGAAGCCGGTTTGAACGTTGGTTTCCGTTATAAAGCTCCGATGAAAGAGGGGATTTCGTTCTTCGGAGAGGTCAGTTCGGGACCGGCATATTTCAGTATCGATACCGTCGAGCAAGGGGATTATAAGTTTAACTTTTTAAGTCAATTCGGTGCCGGTCTGGAGTTTGCATTAACCGAAAAGATCGCTTTGGACGTAGGGTACCGTTTGAGGCATCTCTCCAATGCAGGGTTGAGTCAGCCGAACAACGGTATCAATACCAATGCTCTTATAGCGGGTATTGTCTTCCTCTACTGAGCGGTTGGGTTGGCGGCGCGGTTCGTCAACCAAATCTTCCCATGGTTCTTCCGGTTCTTTCCACCGGCTGGTTAAGGGTTTTGAACTTATTACAGGCCGGAATGTGTTACAGGAGAAAAACCGGCAGGAAGCATTGAATAAAAGGAAAAAAACATGGGCCAGCAGTATTACGAAACAAGGGATCTTCAGGACTTTTCCAACATCGGTGAGTTCGCTCCTGAAGAGGGGAAGAAATTTTTTGATTACTACATTTCGGCAACGTCCGCCGGTAAGCTGACGGAACGGGAAAAGGCTCTGATTGCCCTGGCGGTTGCTACGGTCCGGCATTGTCCGTACTGTATTGATGCGTATACGAACAAATGTCTCTCTCTTGGCGTGGATACCGATGAAATGATGGAAGCAATCCATGTGGGTGCTGCCATGGTGGCGGGTGACACTCTCGCACATGCAACGCAGATGCGCAAGATTGTCAAGCGGACAGAGATGTAGATGAACCACACGGAACAACAGGAGCTGCTGGATGAGCTGGACCGTTCCGGATCTTTTGCTGACCGGCTCAAGGCGTGTGCATCGTATCCCCTGTGTGCGCAGTCGGTCGAGACGCTTCAAATGAATATCACTCGCCGCTGTAATCTCTGCTGTCGGCATTGCCACGTGGGAGCATCGCCGGACCGTTCGGAGGAGATGAGCAGAGAGGATATGGAGGCATGTTTGCGCGCGGCTGATCATCCCGGAATAAAGACGCTGGATATTACCGGGGGAGCGCCTGAAATGCATCCTCACCTTGCATGGTTCCTCCGTGAAGCGGCGAGGATGCGGAAGCGTCTGCTGGTGCGCAGTAATGCTTCGATCCTCCTCGAAAGGATGTATGAGCGGTTTCTCGATATCTATGCGGAAACAGGGGTGGAGGTTGTTGTTTCTCTGCCGAACCTTCATCGCGAGCGCACCGAGCGGATGCGCGGATCTGATGTTTTCGACAGGATCATTGCGGCCCTTGGTGAATTAAATGCCCGAGGTTACGGCAAACCCGATGCAGGACTTGTGCTTGATCTGGTGCACAACCCTGTCGGTGCGTTTCTTCCGGGATCGCAACAGGCTCTGGAGGAAGAATATCGAACCAGGCTGCGCCGTGACTACGGCATCGAATTCAACCACCTCTATTGTCTGACGAACTGTCCTGTGGGCCGGTATCTTGATTTTCTCAGGCGCAGCGGGAACCTCGAGCACTATATCGGTTTGCTGAAAGGGGCGTTCAATTCTACCGCTGTCGGCAATGTCATGTGCCGTACCACACTGTCCGTCGGTTGTGACGGGCGGCTGTTTGACTGTGATTTCAACCAGATCCTTGATTTGGCCGTGTCATCCGACGCCTCGACGCATATTTGTGATTTCAACTATGAAGAGCTTGCCCACCGGGAGATTGTTGTGCGGAGTCACTGCTACTCCTGTACAGCAGGAGCCGGCTCATCATGCCAGGGGGCGCTTCAGTAACAGTCCGGCCTCGGAGAGTTTGTTTGCCGGTTCAGCATACCTCGTATTTGCCCAGGATCAGCTGCTCGATAAACGCGGCTATGTAGGCCAGCTCAACGTGAATGATCGAAGTGACGGCTTCCTGAACATCTTCAAGATGCACACCCTGTTCGAGGATAAGCTGCGCTGAGGCTGTCAGCGGTTCGTCGAGCGGCTTGCCTATCTGGCTGCAGAGGTATACGGTGACTTCCCTGACGCCGCTGACTTCTTTGTGAATGCGCCGGGCCATTTCGTGGCTGAGAACGTTGTAAATCTTGCCTACGTGATTTACCGGATTTTTCCCTGCCGCGGCTTCAAGGCTCTGTGGCCGGCTGAAGGTTATAAGCCCGTTTACGCGGTTGCCCCTGCCGACCTGTCCGCCGTCACCGCTTTCTGCCGAAGTGCCGAGTACGGTAAGATACATACCTCCCTCGCCGCGTTTGGGATCGTCGAGCGTGTTGAGCATGACAGAGATGTTCTCGATGGTATGTTGTTTACACCTGATGAACTCGATCAGGTTTTCCTGGATGATCTGCTTTTTCTCGAAGTACATTTTCTCGTCCCGGATATAGTGGTCAACAAAAGCAATTGCCGCAGTCAGTGTGAGGTCGCGGTTTTTCCGGAACGCCATGATCTTGATATCCTTCCCCGTTTCAGGGTAGGCGCATTTGAAAGTATCCGAGTTGAGGTACTGCTCGGCGGCCAATACCAGGCGCTCCGTCTCGGTGAGAGGGGCGTGACCCACCCCGACCGATGTGTCGTTGGCTCCGATAACCGGCCTTGAAAAAGTATCGATAAGTTCGGGTGAACCGGGTTTGATTTCGTTCTGGTAGATAATGTTGACTTCCGGGTCAACAAACCGAAGGTTTTTGCGCAGCCATTTTTTTGCGGCTGCTTCGGCAATTTCACCGACGGGAATAAGCGTGCCGTTATGGGTATAGGTGGCACGGTCACCGAAGATGACTTTCATCGGTTCAATTACCTTGCCCCCTCCGGGTTGCGGAAGGGTTTTACCGGCAACCAGCATGCCTTTGTCGATGTTGTGGTGCAGGATGCGCCCGAAACGTTCGATGTATTCTTTGCAGAGCGCTATGCAGGTAGCCTCCATGATTGAGTCGCACATGGTGTCGGGATGAGCGATGCCTTTGCGTTCTACCAGTTCTATCTCCTGTTGCTCTACGGGAACGGATGAAGCAAGTTCAACGGTTATATTTCTCTGCTTTGTCATAATGGATTTTACTAAAGGAGGTTAAATCCGGCTTTAAGGTGTACGGTGCGGAAATATCTTCGGGGAAATGTGCTTATTGTAACGGATTTTCAAGGGTAAAATGTTTCCTCCCCGGAGGGGGACTTCGATAGCGGAGGCTCACTGCCAGAAGCCTTCCACCAGCCTGGTTCCAGGGCAAAAGATCGAATGACTCAGGCTACGGGGAATCACGGATCATGCCGGTCAGCGGGAGCGATTCTCTCACCGGAATGGCGGCTGTCAGGGGACAGAGTCGGTCCTGTTACCGTGGATATTCACGTTCTGATGGTAATCTAAAAGGACTCCTCTTTCGGGATTCGCCGTCGGAATCGGTATCGAAACATAGGACATTCGCTTTTATAGAGGTACCCTAAAGAATATACCGCATTTTTGATGACTGCGTAAAAAAGATGTTAATAGGTTAATTATACTCATTTTGTAATTCATTTTTTATGAGAATAGGTATTTCCTGCCACCACACTTACGGGGGGAGCGGCGCAGTTGCAACCGAGCTGGGAAAGGCTCTTGCGAAGAGAGGGCATGTTGTGCATTTTATCAACCGTGCGGCTCCGTTCCGGCTCGGGGCGTTCTCGAAAAACATCTTCTATCACGAAGTCGAGGCGATGCACTACCCGTTGTTCGAGTGCCCGTTTTACTCGCTGGCCCTTGCGTCAAAAATTGCGGAGGTTGCCATGTACGAGAATCTGGACGTGGTGCACGCTCATTACGCTATTCCCCATGCGTTGAGCGCCATGCTTGCCCGCCAGATGCTTGAAGATTCGTGTTCCGAATCAAAATGTTTCAAGCTGGTAACAACCCTGCACGGCACCGACATTACGGTAGTCGGGGCTGACAGCGGCATGCAGGGTGTTGTCCGGCTTGCTATCAACAGGTCTGACGGAGTGACAGCCGTATCGGAATACCTGAAAAAGGAAACGGTGAAACTGTTCGATCCAAAACGTGAAGTCGAGGTGATCCTGAATTTTGTCGATACGGAGCTGTTTTACCGCATGCCGCAAACCCGGGAAATACGGGAACAACTCGGACTTGGCAATGAAAAGGTCTGTATTCATATTTCAAATTTCAGGCCGGTAAAGCGAATCCCGGACGTGTTGAAAACCTTCTACAATATTGTGGAAAAGATCCCTTCTACCTTGCTGCTTGTCGGCGACGGTCCGGAGAGAAGCGAAGCCGAGATCTGGGTAAGAGAGAATGGCGTGGCGGAGCATGTGCGGTTTCTCGGCAAGATAGACGATATTGTTCCATTGCTTTCGGTTTCGGACCTGATGCTGATGCCGAGCAACGGAGAATCGTTCGGTCTTGCGGCCCTTGAGGCTATGGCCTGCGGAGTGCCGGTTATCGTGACCAATATCGGAGGGTTTCCGGAATTTATCGCAGACGGCAGGCACGGTTATCTTGTTGATCCCGGGAACGTTGAGCAGATGTCGGAAAAGGCTCTGGAACTTTTGACCGGCTCTCACAATTGGGAGAAGTTTTCAAAAAATTGTGTCGAACAAGCACGGAAATATCACATTACCATGCTTGTTGAGCGCTATGAAGCGTTTTATGCACGGCTTCTGGATGAGGCACAGTGAAGTAGGCAGAAGAATAGTGACGAGTGACGGCGCTTCGGCTTCGCCGAGCTTAGTGACAAGCATGACCAGAAAAATACCTTAAGGGCTGCCGTGCCATTACTCTTAACTCGTCACTAAGCCTGACTTTGTCAGGCATCGTCTCTTGTCACTGCGTGACAGCGCTTTCCGATACCGACGGCGAACCCCGAAAGAAACAAACGGAAATAAAGGGTTGGGGGCGCTATCGGAACCGGATAACGGGGAATCTGTCTCAGAAATGCAAGGATACGTTTACCCCGTATTCAACAGAATTGTTTTCGGGCTCATATCCGGATTTCTTAACAACCCTGTCAAGAAGAGGATTGTATACGTCATAATAACCCGTATCAGACCGCTGAATATCCCAATAACGCAGAAAAGGCTCGACAGCAATCATCAATGACGAGTTATCAAGTTGTTTAACAACCTTAAGGGACGCCCTTATGCCGTAACCCTCGTCCTGATCATTCACCAGATCGCTGTTCAAAGGGTGAAAACCGCCGAAATAACTTTTCTGCGTGCCGTCCCAGAAAAAATCGTATTCGACAAAACCGCCGACCGACCACCCTTTTTCAAGATCGACGACTACAGCAACACCCACAGGACTGTACGCATAGCAAGACTTTCTGTCGTATCCCAGTGCGCCGGTGCTGGACAACAGGCCACCGGCATCATCTTTTTTCCTGCGGTATCCGAAACCAACATAGGGGGTCACCACCACCAGCGAAGCAGCTTTTATATCGTGCCCAAGCATGCTTCGTATTTCAAACACAGAGGTATCGATACCGTCAATCACACCTGTCCTATCAGACGAATAGTCAAGTGAACCCCAAGCGTACCCGGCCTCTACTCTGAACATGTTGACCGGACCCAATATCTCTTCATGTAACCGAAACGCGACCCTTAATCCATGCATAATCCCCTCTTTCCTCATCACACCGGGCTCTTCGTACGTTATATGGTAAACTTCAGGCCCTATTTCCCAGTGCCTATGATGAAACCTGGTTTCAGCAGCAAGGTCGAAAGCACACAAAAGCAAGCTACACAGCAACACTATTTTTTTCGTATAACTTCCACCCATTTTCCCTCCTCTTTTCTTGACAGGACATGCAAGATGAAACGATGATTATCGGGAAATGTAGCGTGCACTTCCAACAGGTTTACAATTGTTCACATGAACGTAACATGCATCCGGACAAATCAAGGGCACCTCTATTTATTTGTTGCGCACCATGATTACTTCGTTGGTCGGTGCTCGAAATCCTCATGTACTCTGTGTACACTCCGGTTTCTGCGCTCCGT
>JANQGE010000017.1 GCA_028277485.1 Chlorobium sp. | reverse complement strand
ATGGCACGGCAGCCCTTAAGGTATTTTTCTGGTCATGCTTGTCACTAAGCTCGGCGAAGCCGAAGCGCCGTCACTCGTCACTACTCTTTTGCCTACTGCGAACTGCCTGCTGCCAACTGATTCCTTTTCGACCCCGAAACCCGATCCCGACCCCGATCTCCGAAAGAAAGAAAATCGGAATTCGCCGTCGGTATCGGAATCGGGAATCGATCTTTTCTTCATTTTCACTTCCCCCCTTGCCAACTACCAATTGCCTACTGCCTACTGTGGTTCCCCCTTGTCACTACTATATGACGAAAGGGGTTCAGGAAAATGGTCTGCTTGGCATTTTTTCAGGCGGATTCCTTTCCCCGTAGAGATGTAACGTTTTGTTTTCATCCCTGTAATGTTTCCTCAACACTCAATCGATAAATTTATAACCGTTTTACAATGAACACATGTGTTCGTCTCAGGCTTATTGCACATTGCCTGTTATTTCTTAACCGCAGCTTTTTATTAACCTAATCATGGAAGGGGAATTATGCAGAATACCGAAAAAAAACGCGGGGGTTTTATCTACAACCTGTTGTTGGGACTTATGATGTCGATGCTTGTCGTGTCGATATCCGGCTGTGATGATGATGATGGTCCTGACGTCTCAAATCCTTCGGGGACAGTGTATGACACTCCCAAATACATCTTTTTCTTTATAGGGGATGGTATGGCAAGTCCGCAGGTGAATCTGACCGAAGCAGCACTTGCTGATCCGGATTTCCGTTTGGCAGACGGGGCTATCACCCTGGGTGCAATGAATCTCCAGCAGTTCCCGGTTGCAGGTATGGCAACCACCCACGCGGAAGACCGCTATATCACAGGTTCGGCTGCTGCGGCAACCGCTCTTGCAACCGGACACAAAACAACAATCGGCACTATTTCGAAAAACGCCGATCGTACCCAGAACCTGAAAACCATGGCACAGATGGCAAAGGAAAAGGGTATGAAAGTCGGGATTGTGTCGAGCGTGAGCATCGATCATGCAACGCCGGCATGTTTTTACGCTCATGAAGACAGCAGAGGCAACTATTACGACATTGCCGCCCAGATGGCTACCAGTGGTTTTGATTACTTTGGCGGAGGATATGCCAAGGGTAATTTCAGCAAGTATCAGGGCCGGGCAAACAACTTTCAGGGCGATATAGAAACCCTTATGAAAAACGCAGGCTACAACGTCGTTGACAATCTGTCGGGTTTGAGATCGGCTCAGCCTGGAGAAAAATGCTGGGCTTATACAGGGTATGATGGTTCAGCAGCCTTGTACTATGAAGTCGATCGGGTGAGTACCGATCATGTATCTCTTGCTGAGTTTACCGAGGAGGGGATCAGGCTGCTCGACAATCCGGACGGATTTTTCATGATGGTTGAAGGCGGCAAGGTTGACTGGGCATGTCATGCAAATGACGCAGTCAGCGCCACGCATGATATGGTTGCTTTCGATGAGGCTATCGGCAAGGCCATAGAGTTTTATAACCAGCACCCGAAAGAGACCCTGATCATTGTTACCGGTGACCATGAGTGCGGAGGGTTGAGCCTGGGTTATGCTGCAACAGGGTATGAATCCGCTTTTGATCTTTTGAAGCACCAGGAAATTTCCTATCAGGAATTTACCGAGATAGTTAAATCCTGGAAAAGTACCGGCATGACATTCGAAAATGCTCTTGAAAGTGCCAAAACCTATTTTGGGCTTGGTGACGGGACAATTACCAACAACGATGGTTCGATGTCGCTTGCCCTGACTGATTACGACAGGACAAGACTCAGTGAGGCTTTTGATGGCAGCATGAACAGTGTCGATCGCACCGACGAGGAAATCTACCTGAAGTACGGGCCATACTATGATCCGTTTACCGTTACTATTACGCATATACTGAACGAGAAAGCAGGTATAAGCTGGACAAGCTACTACCACACGGGTGTTCCTGTTCCTGTCTATGCTATCGGTGAGGGAGCACTTGTTTTCAGCGGATCTTACGATAATACCGATATCGCCAAGAAAATCATGGAGGTAGGCAGTCTCAACTGACGGGATCGCTGTTTGAGCTGGCTTTTTCCAGCAGTATAATCGAAAGTATAAGATTAGCCTGAAGGCGCGGCAAGCAAGCGCTTTCAGGCTTTTAATTTAGAAAGTAAATCATGGATCGTAGAACTTTCAAGAAGGCTGATTCGCTGTTCATTGTTGTAGTGATCATCACATCTGTTGTGCTGTGGTTCTTGCCGACAGGTTTTGAGAACCCTGCTTTGAAAAAAAACACGGTAAGGGAAAAAGGCCGTATTGTCTCGGTTGATAACAGCGACCTTCGGAGGTTCGGTCTTGTGCTGACAGGGAGCCAATACCTTGAGGTCGAGATACTTGCCGGTGAATTCAAGGGCCGGAAGGTCAAAGCGGTTAATGTGCTTATGGGACAGATGAGTGTCGACAGGTTTTTTCAGGAAAACGACCGGGTTTTGACGGTGCTGCGAATCAGTGAAGAAACCGGAAAAATAGTCAGCGCCAGAGCAGCCGACAAGTACCGGATAGATGTTGAGCTGACTCTTTTTGGTTTATTTGCTCTTTTTCTCGTCGGCTATGCACGATGGACCGGTTTCAGGGCACTTCTTTCTTTTGTTTTTGCTGCACTTGCCATCTGGAAAGTGCTTATTCCGCTTTTCCTGAAAGGGTTTCCGCCTCTCCCGGTTTCTTTTTTGATTGTATCGGTTACCACAACGGTAATCATGATTCTTATTACCGGTTTTACAAGAAAAGGTTTCGTTGCGCTTGCCGGCGCCATTTCCGGTGTGACGCTGACAACTTTTCTTGCTGTTTTGTTCGGAGCGTGGTTTCGAGTTCCGGGGACTGCAAAAGACTTTGCGGAAATGTTGTTTTACAGCGGTTTTTACTCCCTGAATCTAACGGATATTTTCCTTTCCGGAATATTTGTTTCAGCAGCCGGCGCCGTCATGGATATGGCTATGGATATCGCTGCATCTCAAGCCGAAGTTGTTGAGAAAAATCCGGGAATAAGTCGCAGGGAACTGATTTTTTCCGGATTCCGGGTCGGACAGGCCGTGGTCGGTACAATGACCACTACGCTGCTGTTTGCCTATTCGGGCAGTTTCACCTTTGTGTTGATGGTGTTTATGGCACAGGGAACACCTATGGAGTATATTTTCAATATCAACTACGTAGCCGCGGAAATTCTGCTCACTCTTGTAGGGAGCTTCGGGCTTGTTCTTGTTGCGCCTGTGACGGCTATCCTCGGAGGTTTTATCTATACAGCGGGGAAAGGTCCTGTTCGCGGAACTGAATCATGGCCTGGACAATGCACTAAGTCCCTTAAAAGTGACACGTAGAGAACCAGTTGGCAGTCTTCAGTAGGCAGTTGGCAAAAGAATAGTGACGAGTGACAAGGGGGAGGTGCTATGTGCTAAGTGTTAGGCGGGAGAAAATAATCGGAAATCGGGGTCGGAAAAGCAGTGACGAATGACAGGAGAAAAAGAGTTCGGGAAAAGAAAAGATCGATTTCCGATTCCGATACCGACGGCGAATTCCGAAAGAAAAGACATGGACAAAAATCCTGGTTGTTTCAGCGGCATACGGTGGCAATGCTGACGAAATTGGGGAAAAAGGGCATTCGTTCTATGAGGATGCAACTGAATATGAGCCCGAAGTAAATGACAGCAGTTCTTGATTCGGAAATCGGGGTCGGGATCGGGTCTCGGGGTCGAAAAAGCAGTGACAAGAAACAAGTGACGAGTGACAAGGGGGGAAGGTGTTAGGCGGGAGAAAGAATAGTGACAAAGTCAAAATTCAAAAGGAAAAAGTCAAAAAGGGGAAAGTTGGCAGTAAGGAAATCAGTAGGCAGTTCGCAGTTGGCACAGCATATGACAGTCTCAGACATAAAGGAAACGCTCAGGACACTGGCCGATCCCCTGATAGCGGAACACTCAAAACGGTTTTTCAAAACCGGCAAAGGGGAATACGGGGAGGGAGATGAATTCCTGGGTATCCGCGTCCCGGTGCTCAGGGCGCATGCCAGGGAGTTCCGGCACGCTACCCTGACGGAAATCCGGGAGTTCCTCAGGTCCCGTTTTCACGAAGAGCGCCTGTTTGCGCTGCTCCTTCTGGTACGGAAATTCGAGAAGGGCAGTGAAGACGAACGGCGGGAGGTTTACAGCCTTTACCTTGAAAACATAAAGCACATCAACAACTGGGATCTCGTTGACAGTTCGGCACCTTACATTGTCGGCGCCTGGCTGAAGGACAGGGACAAGCAGCCGATCTATACCCTCGCGAAGTCCGGGAGTCTTTGGGAGAGGAGGATTGCAATCATGTCGACTTTTCACCTGATCGGAAAAAACAGCTTCGATGACGCGCTTCAGATATCGCTGCTTCTGAAACACGACCCCGAAGATTTGATCCACAAGGCTGCGGGATGGATGCTCAGGGAGATAGGGAAGAGGGATATGGCTGTCGAAAAAAATTTTCTGCAGCAACATTACCGGCAGATGCCCCGCACGATGCTGCGCTATGCTATAGAGCGGTTTCCTGAAAATGAGCGAAAGAAGTATCTGAAAGGTTTGGTGTGACGTCATTATGGTTGCAAAAATGCCGATTTTGTGTTAACGTATGAACATGTATTCATGTAAAGAGGATATCGCCATGCCAGAAAGAACGGAAGTATGTCAGGAAGAGTGCTTTCACCCTGAAATGCTTGAAAAAGCAAAGAAAGCCATGATGCCCGAAGAAACGCTGCGTGACCTTGCAGAGTTGTTCAAGGTATTGGGGGATCATACAAGGGTGAAAATACTTAACGCCCTGTACCATTCGGAACTTTGTGTGTGCGATCTTACCTCGCTTCTGGAGATGAATCAGTCGGCAGTGTCGCATCAGCTCCGTGTCCTGAGAGCCGGCAAGATCGTCAAATCAAGAAAAGAAGGGAAAAATGTTTTTTACTCTCTGGATGATACACATATCCAAAGGCTTATTCAGCTTGGCTCGGAACATGTCGCCGAACAGTTGCAGCGAAAACAGTGATTTTTTTTGCAGTTCATATGATCATATCATCACATGAGCATTTGTTGATGAGAAGAAGGGTTTACATGAAACGGTTGCCGGGGAAAAAGTAATGAATACCGTTCTTAACATTATCTACGATGTCATGTTGGCTTCATGGGGGGTGCTTTTGGAGTCGGCTCCTTTTGTGCTGCTCGGCTTTTTTGTCGCCGGACTTTTTAAAGCGCTGCTGCCCCCTGATTTTATAACCAGGCATCTCGGGGGAAACGGTATGTCAAGTATTGTCAAGGCCTCGGCTTTAGGGGTTCCGGTTCCATTGTGCAGCTGCGGGGT
Organism: Chlorobium sp.; assembly: GCA_028277485.1. Taxonomy (GTDB): domain Bacteria; phylum Bacteroidota; class Chlorobiia; order Chlorobiales; family Chlorobiaceae; genus Prosthecochloris. Next base: position 14,561 of record JANQGE010000017.1, on the reverse strand, counting down.
TCTCCCTGCTGCCGCGGGGTTGAAGCAACAGGGGGCGGGAAAAGGAGCTGTAACCTCATTTCTGATATCCACACCTGAAACCGGCGTTGATTCCATTGCTGTAACATATGCGCTTCTTGATCCGCTCATGACGTTGATAAGGCCGGTCGTGTCATTCTTTACGGCGGTTGCGGCCGGCATTTCGGTATCGTTCACCGAAGAGAAGAAAGAGAAAAAAACTCAGCGGAAGGTCCAATCTCCCGAGCCGTCGTGCAGCGATTCCTGCTGCTGTGAGCATGATGTCCGGAAAAAAGAGTCCTTCACTGACAAACTCAAAGGAGGAATGGGGTTTGCTTTTAATGATTTGCTGCGTGATATCGGCAAATGGTTTTTGTTGGGAATCTTTCTTGCAGGAGTTATATCTGTGTTCATTTCCCCGGAAACTATAAACAGCTATTTCGGAAACGAATATCTTTCGATGGTGTTGATGCTGGCAATCGCAATACCTCTCTATGTGTGCGCGACGGCTTCTACCCCCATTGCAGCCGCGCTGGCGTTAAAAGGCATTTCGCCCGGGGCAGCTCTGGTTTTTCTTCTGGCCGGGCCGGCTACCAATGTTGCCTCGCTTACGGTTGTTTCAAAGATTCTCGGCAAAAAAGCCGCAGTTGTCTACCTCACTGTCATCATCGTTATGTCTTTTGTTGCCGGTATGCTTGTCAATTATCTCTATGCATTCCTGGGGCTTGACATAACGGACTGGATTCAGCAAGCGCCTGGTGACGAAGGCGGAATTATCGCCATGGGTTCTTCTGTGATTCTGCTGGCTTTGATAATACGGACTTTTCTGCCCCTGAAGAAGAAATAGAAGATGTCGGGAGAAAACTCTGTATTTTTTAAGGCACCTCTATCCTGAATAATTCACCAATGGAATAGTGACGAGTAACAAGTAACAGTGACAAGTGACGAGAGGGAATCAGTTGGCAGTATCCAGTAGGCAGTTGGCAAAAAAGCATGACGGGTGACCAGTTGGGGAAAAGTGGCATTGCTATTGAGCTAACGAGCTATCATAGCAATACTCTTCGATTCCCGATACCGACGGCGACGGCGACCCCCGAAAGAAACAAACGGAAATCAAGGGTTGGGTTTTGATATCCATCTTTTGCCTTTTGACCTTTGACTTTCTTGACATGAATGCCGGTTCTCCTGTGAAAGCTGCAGTCCAGGTGTTCGGACTTTCATGAATTATTCAGGCTATACATTATCTTCAGGGTACCTCTGTTGCACACTGCTTCGTCGGTCGGACAGAAGAGGGTTTCTATGAGTAAATTACTTAAAGCATCAGCCATGGCTCCCCGGAAAAAGATCTGCATCAATCTGCTTGTTTTGCTTGCTTTTTTTCTCGGCGGGTGTGCATCAACCGCGGTAACTGCTCTGGAGGAACTGCCCGAGCCGCCGGTCAGGATCTTTTTTGCAACCGACAGGAACCATACGGATTCGGAGGAACCGGGAAAGATGTTCGGCAGTGACCGGGGGGCATTATCTTACGGTATCTGTGCGGTTTCGGTTCCGCCGGACCATCGTATTGGAGAGCTCGAAAGCCCTATATTCAACAAGGATGTCATGGAGCATGTTGTGCTTGCTGATGTTTCTCTTCATGATAAAATGGATTATTTCGATAAGATGTCCGGCTTTGTTGACCGCTCGGCTGACAAAAGCATGCTGGTTTTCGTGCACGGTTACAACATGACCTTTGAAAAAGCCGCCCGCCGGATGGCACAAATAGTCGAGGATCTTGATTTTGGGGGCTGCCCGGTCTTCTATAGCTGGCCCTCCCGTGGAAAGGTCAGCGGATACCCGGCCGACGAAGCCAGCGTCATGTGGTCGGAAAAAAACCTTAAAGGGTTTCTTGAAGATATTGTCATGAGGTCAGGGGCGGAAAGTATTTTTCTTATAGCGCACAGCATGGGTAACCGTGCGCTGACCGGGGCTGTCCTGGAACTGATCGAGAAACGGCCGTGCCGGAAAAATCATTTCAAGGCACTGCTGCTTACCGCTCCTGATATTGATGCGGAGGTTTTCAAAAGGGATATAGCCGGAAGCCTTACACAGTCGGGTGCCCTGATTACCATTTATACGTCGAGCAGGGACAAGGCGCTGAAACTTTCTAAAAGGATTCACGGTTACCCGAGGGTGGGCGATGTTCATGGTATTCCCCTGATTGTTCCGGGCATCGAGACGATTGACGCTTCGAATGTCGATACGAGCTTTCTGGGACATTCTTACTACAACGGTTCAAGAGCTGTGCTCTCGGATATGTATTACATCCTCAATGAAGAACTGAAGGCAAATGAGCGCTTTTCCCTTGAGGCGGTTGACACAACAGAGGGTCGCTACTGGAGGTTTAAGAAATAGGAATGATAAGAGCGATTTTATGGGACAACGACGGGCTTCTTCTCGACAGTGAGGCTATTTTTTTCAAGCTGACACAGGCGGTGTTTGCCGATTTCGGATTTGTTCTGACGGAGGAGTACTGGGGTGTGGAGTATCTGAGCAAGGCGAAACGTACTCGCCAGGTGGCACAGGATCTGGGTATGGAAAACGATGTTGTCAATGCCGCTGTTGAGCGGCGCGACCGGCAGTTTTTCGAGGCGCTTCAACATCCGATCCCTTTGCGGCCCAAAGTTCGTGAAACACTCGATACTCTTGCCGGACAGTTCAAGCAGGGGGTTGTTACGGGAAGTCCCCGTGAAAAAGTTGATTTAATGCACCGTTCCAGCGGTTTGCACGGTTATTTTGACGTTATAGTGACCCATGATGATGTAACTGAAACCAAGCCCCACCCCGAGCCCTATCTTACAGCAATGGAGCGTCTGGCTGTGGAGCCACGATCCTGTCTCGCAGTTGAAGACTCCGAACGGGGCCTTGCTTCAGCACTTGCTGCCGGGATTACCTGTGTCGTTGTCCCGAACCATCTGACGCGGATTCAGAAGTTCGAGCGAGCGCACGCCATTGAAGATGATGTTGCCGGGGTTCTGAAACATCTGCGGTCGGAATTGAAAAGCAGTGAGGACGGCTACAGGTGATCCGGCCCATTGCTTGATGCACTCTTCAGTTCCTGAGCAAGAAATTGCCCGGTGTAGGAAGCGGTTGTGTCGGCTATGAAGCCGGGAGGTCCTTCAGCAATGAGCGTTCCGCCGTCTTCTCCTCCTTCAGGGCCGAGATCGATAATCCAGTCGGCATTTTTGATGATGTCCAGGTTGTGCTCGATAATAATAACCGTATTGCCTTTGTGTACAAGTTTCCGCAGGACGTCAAGCAAATGCTGGATATCCTGGAAGTGCAAGCCCGTCGTTGGTTCGTCAAGAATATAAAGGGTTTTTCCGGTCTGTATCTTGGCCAGTTCCGCGGAAAGTTTAATGCGCTGGGCTTCTCCGCCTGAGAGCAGAGGCGAGGGTTGCCCGAGTTTGATATAACCGAGTCCGACGCTCTGCATGGTTGAGAGAATACGTTTTATACGGGGGAAGTCTGTAAAGAATTCTCCGGCCTCCTCGGCGGTCATGTCCAGCACGTCGGCAATGGATTTTCCCTTGTATTTCACCTGCAGGGTTTCCCGGTTATAGCGTTTTCCCTTGCAGGTGTCGCACTGTACGTAGACGTCCGGCAGAAAGTTCATCTCGATCTTTTTTGTTCCTGCTCCCTGACAGGTCTCGCAGCGTCCTCCTTTGATGTTGAAGCTGAACCGTCCGGGTTTGTATCCTCTTATCTGAGCCTCGGGAAGGCGTGCGAAAAAGTCCCTGATGAAGGTGAATGCCCCGGTATACGTTGCCGGATTCGACCGCGGTGTCCGGCCTATGGGGGACTGGTCCACATTGATCACCTTGTCGATATGTTTCAGCCCGTCAATTGTGTCGTAGGGGTGGGTCAGCAGTTTCGATCGATAGAAATGCCTGGCAAGAATAGGGTACAATGTCTCGTTTATCAGCGTTGACTTGCCCGAGCCACTGACGCCGGTGACGCAGATGAGCGTGCCGAGAGGAAAGCGGACATCGACGCTTTGCAGATTGTTTCCCCTGCATCCCTGAAGTGTGATAAACCTGGTTTCCCTGCTTTCTACCCTTTTCTTTTCGGAGCACACATCTTTTTCTCCCCTGAGGTATGCGGCTGTTAAGCAGTTTTTATCCAGCCCCGATGCATGTCCCTGTGCGACGATTTCCCCGCCGTGCTCGCCTGCCCCCGGTCCGAGGTCGATAATCTCGTCTGCCATAAGCATGGTATCTCTGTCGTGTTCGACAACGAGGACGGTATTGCCGATATCTCTGAGGCGGTGCAGTGAACTGATAAGCTTGTGGTTGTCCCGCTGGTGCAGGCCGATGCTTGGTTCGTCCAGCACATAGAGGACTCCACTGAGCTGTGAGCCAAGCTGGGAGGCGAGCCTTATCCTTTGTGCTTCGCCGCCGGAGAGGGTCTGGGCTCCCCGGTTCAGGGCAAGGTAGCCGAGCCCGACATTGAGAAGGAATTCAAGACGCTTGGTTATCTCGTGAAGGATCGGAGTGCCGACCATCCTCTCTTTTTCTGTCAGGTGAGCCGGAAGGTCGTGAAAGAAATCAAGGGCGGCCTGCAGCGGCAGGGATTCCAGCTCGTGTATGTTAAGGCCGTTAACTTTCACGTGCAGGCTTTCCTTGCGAAGACGCGCCCCGCCGCATTCCGGGCAAGGCTGTTTTATCACAAAACTTTCCGCCCACTCTTTGATTTTCGAAGAGCCGGAGTTTTTCTGAAGCTCGGCCACATAAGCAACTGCTCCTGGAAAGTTCTGCGGATAAACATAGTCTTTCCCGGCGTAGCTGTAGGTGACATCGAATGTGACGTTGCCGGAGCCTTTTAGCAGTATGTCAAGAGCCTCACGGGGTATTTTCGTGACCGGATGATCCAGCGTGAATTTGTATTGTTTTGCAATGGTTTTCACTACCTGCCAGAGGTTGCGTTTCCCTGGTTTTCCGAACGGTTCGATCGCACCCTGGTTCAAGGATAAGTTCCGGTCAGGTATCATCAGTTCGGCGGAAAGCTTCCGAATTTCTCCGAGACCGTTGCACACCGGGCATGCTCCGTAAGGCGAATTGAAGCTGAAATTATTAGGAGCAAGCGTGTCGAGGGGTACCGATCCGTCGGCGTGGGCGTATTTTATGCTGTAGAACTGTTCTTTCAGTTCGCTTTCGAGCGGAGTGCAGATAATTGCGGACTTGTGTTCCGACATGCTGATGGCCAAGGATACGGCTTGTTTCAGGCGTTCTTTGATATCCGGTTGTATGACGAGCCTGTCGACAACCAGCTCTATAGCGTGGCTCCTGTAACGTTCGAGCTGCATGCCTTTTTCCATCTCGCGGAGTTCGCCGTCCACGCGTACTCTGAGGAACCCTTTCTGAAGAAGCCTTTCGAAGAGTTCCCGGTAATGTCCTTTTCTGCCGGTGACAAGCGGGGAAAGTATCTGGACTTTTGTGCCTTCAGGCAGAGAGAGAATGGTGTCGACAATTGAGTCTTCCGACTGTTTTTGCAGTATCCGCCCGGTTGCAGGATCATACCGTCTGCCTGTTTTTGCGTACAGAAGACGGATGAAATCATGTATTTCGGTGATAGTGCCCACCGTCGAGCGGGAGGATCGGCTGGTGCTTTTCTGGTCGATGGAGATGACCGGGGAAAGGCCTTCGATAAAATCAACATCAGGCCGTTCGATATTACCGATATACTGACGGGCATAAGCGGAAAGGGTTTCCATGAAACGGCGCTGTCCCTCCGCGTAGATGGTGTCAAACGCCAGGCTTGATTTCCCGGAGCCTGAAATGCCCGTAATGACGACGAATTTGTTACGGGGGATGTTCAGCGAGATATTTTTCAGGTTGTGAACCCTGGCGCCCCGTATGCTGATGTGACTGAATTCTGACATATCGTCCTTGATGCACAATGCAAGAGGAGCTATATATCAAATCTTGCATAACAAAGCAAAGTGCATTGTTTCAGGAGCTGTTAAAAAACGGAACATTATGCTTTCTCAAGCAAACCCTTTTCTATCCGCCCGACAAAGTAATCGGGACACTCATGGCTGCCGCGGCCGTTGCGTGAGATGAGCGTGTTAGGTGTTTCTCTTATATAAGATTTATTCTGTTTTATTTTTTTATTACCTTTAAAATATATCTGTACATTGTCGTGAGTGGCACCCTCTCCCATCCGCCTGGCGAATCAGGGCGCACAGCAAATTGAGGTGCCCGTTGAAAGGGCTTTATCCTGGCTGTGCAGGCAGGCTCGGGACGGGAAGCGTGTATGAGTGAAGATTATACAAAAAGGCTTGTTGAGCAGTTCGTACAACGCTGCAGGCAGCACGGTTTGAAGGTGACCCCGCAGCGTCTGGCGATTTACAGGCAGTTGCTCACATCTTCTGAACATCCTTCAGCGGATGTTGTCCATAAAAAAATAGTTCAGGAGTATCCGACGATATCGTTCGATACCGTAAACCGAACACTTCTGACGTTTGCCGATATCGGTGTTATTGAAACCGTTGAGTCCCATTCCGGAGTACGGCGCTACGATACGGACATTGCGCCGCATCACCATCTGCATTGCATCAGGTGCGGCAATATTGTTGATTTTTGCGACAGTGACCTTGACGCGATCAAGGTGCCGGAAAGGATTGCAAGGCAGTTTACTGTTCTGGGAAAAAGGGTGAGCATCAGGGGTATCTGCCGTGCATGTGCGGAAGGAGCCTGCCGGGCATCGTGAACAGGAACCGGTGAAACCCCCTTCTGATCCGGTATCTTCAACGTTTTCCTCGGTATGACAGGAAGCCCTCGATGATCATCGAGGGCTTTTTGGGCACCTCTATTTATTTATTCCGCGCTTCAATTGCACGGAGCTTCCTTACCTGTCAAGCTTTTTGTGACAAAACCACCAGTCATAGCATTCGTACTGCTCCGGTCGCTTTTTGGCATCTTCGACGTTGTTGGCCGGAGGGATGATGACGCGGTCTTTGAGCAGTGCATTGTCCGGCCAGTCCGCGGGTGTGGCAACCTTGTTGTTGTCGGATGTTTGCAGGGCTTTGACCGCGCGGAGAACTTCATCCATGTTTCTGCCGATTTCCTGCGGATAGTAGAGAACAAGCCGGACCTTGCCCTCAGGGTCTCCGATGAAGACGGCCCGAACAGTATTGGTGCCTTTCCCCGGATGCAGCATGCCGAGCTGGTTTGCGATACGGTCATTGGCGGCGATGATCGGGAAGGTTATATCGACGTCGAGGTTTTCCTTGATCCATTCAACCCACTTGATATGAGAGAATACCTGGTCGACGCTCATGCCGATCAGCTTGCAGCCGATCTTTTCGAACTCTTCGTTTCTCTGCTGGAAAGCAACAAACTCGGTAGTACATACCGGAGTATAGTCGGCAGGGTGGCTGAAAAGTACAAACCATGATCCTTGCAGATCGCCGGGAATACTCATCGGTCCATGAGTTGTCTGTACGTTGAGTTCCGGAAAATCGTCACCGAGCAGCGGCATGGACATTTCAAAATACGTTTCATCATCGAATTGCTGTGTCATGATAAAGTGCTCCTTGTTTTCGTTCAGTTGATATGCAGCCTATTGTGGGAACCTCTAGGGCGCCTCTATGTAATTTGTTGCGCGCCCTGATTACTTCGTTGATCGGTGCTCGAAATCCTCATGTACTCTATGTACACTCCGGTTTCTGTGCTCCGTCCGCCTCGTACTCAAGGCGCTCACGACAATTTATAGAGGCGCCCTTTATTCCGCGATTCAATTGCTTCGTTGATCGGATAAGAAAGGGTTTCTGTGCTCCGTTCGCCTTGCACTTGAACCGCTCACGACAATTGAGGTGCCGTTATAAGTTCACAGCTTGAATATATGTTTTTTTAGGATATAGTTAATAATTATTCTTAAGTAATAATAGTTCTTTTTTGCGGAATCCTTGCTCAAGGGTATAACAGCCGGTGTTTACGGTTGCCGGTAGTGTTCTCCGGGATTGTTCATGACAATAAATAGAGGTGCCCTTAAATAAGCAAGACAGTGTGGTGTTGCTGTCGCAGTAAAGATCAGGTGCGTGAAAATGTTACGGCGCCCTCTTTTCAGGGCGCCGTTCTTGTGCTTTTTACTGTCTCATGTGGCGGGGTTCATACGAGACTGGCTGTGGTCAGGACAGGAGGGCTGCTCTGGCGGCTGCCAGCCTTGCAATGGGTATCCTGAACGGACTGCAGGATACATAGTTCAGCCCGATGGTGTTGCAGAATTCTATGGTTGTAGGATCGCCCCCATGTTCTCCGCATATGCCCAGCTTGAGATCCTTCTTGACGGTTCGACCTTCTTTGGCGGACAGTTTTACCAAAAGTCCTACCCCATCGATGTCGATGGATTCAAAGGGGTTGCGTGCGAAAATATCACGATCCTGATAAACGGGCAGATACTGTCCCGAATCATCCCGGCTCATGCCGAGTCCCATCTGGGTGAGATCGTTTGTGCCATAGCTGAAGAAATCGGCGGCTTTTGCAATTTCTCCCGAAGTTATGGCAGCTCTCGGTACCTCGATCATGGTGCCGACAAGGTATTGGACACCGGTTTCCTGCTCGGCCATCACGCTGCGGGCGGTTTTGTGGATGATTTCGCCGGTAATTTCAAGTTCCCTGACGGTTCCTACCAGCGGAACCATGATTTCGGGAATAATATCATGCCCCTCCTGCTTGATCATGCATGCCGCCTCGATAATTGCCCGAACCTGCATTGCAGGAATTTCAGGGTGAATGATCCCCAGGCGGCATCCCCGGAGGCCGAGCATGGGATTTGCTTCATGCAGACACTCGATCCTTTGTCTTATGTCGCGGACCGGTTTACCGATTTTTTCCGCGAGTTCGGCTATTTCTTCATTCTCTTTCGGCAAAAATTCGTGCAAAGGGGGATCGAGAAGTCTTATGGTGACCGGGTGTGAACCCATTGCCTTGAACAGTCCGTAAAAGTCTTCCCGCTGGTAGGGCAGCAGCTTTTCAAGCGCGGTTTGCCTGCCGGATATATCTTCGGCAAGGATCATCTCGCGCATGGTATCAATACGATCCCCGCCGAAAAACATGTGTTCGGTTCTGCATAACCCGATGCCCTCGGCGCCCAGCGTTACGGCAAGCTCGGCCTGGTCGGGCTGGTCGGCGTTCGCCCTGACCCGCAGCTTGCGGTATTTGTCGGCCCACTGCATGAACTGATCGAATATTTGCCATACGGGAGCGTCTTCCGGCTTGAGGGTTTTATCTGCAAGGACTTCGATAACTTCCGAGTGCCGTGTTTTTATGGTGCCGGCAATCACTTCTCCTGTAGTTCCGTCGAGTGATATGGGGTCACCTTCGCGCAGCACGGTGTCGAGACCATCGACCCGAAGTATCCCTTGGGCGTAGTCGATGTCAAGTGAGCCGCAGCCCGCGACACAAACCTTGCCCATCTGACGTGCTACAAGGGCTGCATGGGAGGTCATGCCGCCGCGTTCGGTAAGGATGCCTTCGGCGATTGACATGCCTTTGATGTCTTCAGGGGAGGTTTCGATCCTGACCAGGATTACCTGTTCTCCCCGTTCTTTTGCATTTTGAGCGTCGTCCGCATTGAAGTAGATGTTTCCGGTTGCCGCGCCCGGTCCGGCGTTCAACCCTTTTGCCAGCAGCCTTCCGTCATCGACAGCCTTCTGTTTTTCCCTGAGGTTGAACACAGGGCGCAGCAGCTGGTTGAGCTGTTCGGGTTCGATGCGCAGAAGAGCCTCCTTTTCCGCAATCAATCCTTCCCTGCACATGTCATAGGCGATTCTTATGGCAGCCAGCCCGGTTCTTTTGCCGATACGGCACTGCAGCATGAACAGTTTACCGTTTTCTATGGTGAACTCGATGTCCATCATGTCGCGGTAATGCTTTTCGAGCCGTGTCCTGATATCGTTAAGCTGCCGGTATATTTCCGGGTTTTCCTCTTTAAGCCGGCTTATTTTCAGGGGTGTTCTTGTTCCGGCTACGACATCTTCACCCTGGGCGTTCATCAGGTACTCTCCGTAGAAAATGTTTTCTCCCGTCGCGGCATCCCGGGTGAACGCCACGCCGGTACCGGATGTTTCTCCCATGTTGCCGAAAACCATTGCCTGAACGTTACAGGCTGTTCCCCACCAGGAGGGGATATGGTTCAGTTTTCTGTAAACAATGGCCCGTTCGTTGTTCCAGCTTTCGAATACCGCACTGATTGCCCCCCGAAGCTGCTCCTGAGGGTCTTCGGGAAAATTTTTGCCGGTATGATGTTTTATGGCGGCCTTGTAAGCGGAAACAACCTGTTTCAGGTCATCGGTGTCCAGTTCGGTGTCCAGTTTCACGCCAAGCGCTTTTTTCCTTTCTTCCAGGATCTCCTCGAAAGGATCTTTTTGCTTGCTGTCCGACGGTTTGAGCCCAAGCACGACATCTCCGTACATCTGGACAAAGCGTCGGTAACAGTCCCAGGCAAACCTCGGATTACCTGATTTTTTTATAAGTCCTTCCACACTTTTGTCGTTGAGGCCGAGGTTGAGAATCGTGTCCATCATTCCGGGCATCGATGCTCTTGACCCTGAGCGTATGGACAGCAGGAGAGGGCTTTCTGCATCACCGAATTTCTTGCCGAGCAGATCTTCAACTTTTTTTAACGCTTCGGGAATATCCTTTTCAAACAGCCCTTCAGGGTAGGTTTTCCGGTTGTCGTAGTAGTAAGTGCAAACTTCGGTGGAGATCGTGAAGCCGGGGGGCACGGGAAGGCCGATGTTTGCCATTTCGGCAAGATTTGCTCCCTTGCCTCCAAGGAGGTTTTTCATTGTGGCGTCACCGTCCGCAGAGCCTCCGGTGAAACTGTAGATATAGTGTTTGCAGGGGTCCAAAGGGGTATTCATTTGGGAAGTAGGCATGTTTGTTTATAACTATTTATAGAGTGAGCTGGATGCAAAAACAAAAATCTGACGAAAGGTTTGTACCTGGCAGAAGGAGTTGTTTACTTATTATGTGGTTAATGTAACAAAAAAATGATGTTCCGGAGATGTATCGGAAGCTTAACAGTGATTTAACGTGATCGAACTGTTTTTTTTTCAGGTGCTGCGTATCGCCGTGCCCTATGTGCTGACATCGGTGGGCGCTGTTTTTTCCGAAAGAGGAGGTGTCATTAACCTTGCCCTTGAAGGGCTTATCCTTGCCGGGGCGTTCGGTGCTGCCGTGGGCCAGCACTTTTCCGGTTCCGCCGCCATCGGAATCCTGACAGGTACTCTTTGCGGCCTTATAGTTGCGTTCCTGCACGCATTTATTACAATCACCATGAAAGCGGACCAGATTGTAACCGGTATTGCGATCAATATACTGGTGATGGGTGCGACGCGCTTCGGATTGAGCATCCTCTTTGGCAGCTCGGTGAATTCGGAGCGTATCGACGGTCTTTCAGTTTCAAACATCCTTTTTGATCCGATATTGTTGGCTGCGGTAGCAGCGGTCGTTATCGGGCATATGGTTCTCTTTAAAACTCCCTACGGGCTTCGGCTTCGTTCCGTCGGAGAAAGTGCTGAGGCGGTGGATGCAGCAGGAATACAGGTCAACCTGATGCGTTATTCCGGAGTACTGATTTCCGGAGCGCTTGCGGCTCTTGCCGGGGTTTTCCTTGCTTTTCAACAACACAGTTTTACCGACAACATGTCTGCCGGAAGAGGCTATATTGCTCTTGCGGCAATGATTATCGGGAAGTGGACGCCTGCCGGTGCTGCGCTGGCAAGTTTTATGTTTGCCGGTGCGGAATCCCTCGAAATATGGCTGCAGACAGGTTTGATACCTTCACAGCTTATCCAGGCCCTGCCGTATGTGGTTACGCTTCTTGTGCTTGCCGGTTTTGTTGGCAAGTCCAGGGCACCCCGTGAAGTTGGGGTGCCGTATGAGAAGTGAGGATCAAGTCAAAAGGCAAAGGGCAAAAGTCAAAAGGATTAACTTTTCAGGACGACTCACTCGTCACCTGTCACTTGTTGCTCGTCACTGCTGTCACGCGAGAGCAATTACCGCATTGACCAGCTTTTCGATGCCTTTTGCCACGTCCTTGATAGTTGGTCCCAGCATATAAGCCGGAGTGCTTACCACTTTACCGTCGTTGCTCGCGTGAATGTTGTAAACCTGGCAGTTTACGTGCTTCGCTCCTACAGCTTCGATGTTTGTCGCACTTTGACTGTCAGTTCCTATGGTGACCTCGACATTTTTGCCGAGCACTTTTGCTGCTATCACCGGAGAGATGCAGATAAAACCCAGTGGTTTTTTTGCGTCGTAAAAAGAGCGGACGGCATCTGCCACTTCGGGAAGCACCGTAAATTCCGCGCCTTTGAAGGCATAATCGGAGAGATTTTTTGCCGCTCCAAACCCTCCGGGAAGAATCAAGGCATCAAGGCCGAGCGAATTGATATCTTTCAGATTTTTTACGTCTCCCCGGGCGATACGGGCCGATTCTACAAGCACGTTGCGCGTTTCGTCTTTCATTTCTTCGCCGGTCACATGATTGATGACATGGTGCTGGCTGATGTCGGGGGCGATACATACCGCCTGCGCGCCGGCAACGTCAATGGCAAGGAGTGTCAGGACGGCTTCGTGGATTTCCGATCCGTCCATCACTCCGCAGCCGGACAGGAGAATACCTATTTTTTTCATGATTGTTCGAGGTTCGATATTAATGGGAAATATGGTTACAACGGGTGTAATGGTATAATTATAACCTGAATAATTCACCAAAGGAAGAAAAAAACTTAATCGGGGATCGGGTTTCGGGGTCGAAAAAGCAGTGACAAGAAACAAGTGACGAGTGACGAGAGGGGACCAATAGGCAGTTGGCAAAGGGAGGACAAGTCAAAATTCAAAAGTAAAAAGTCGAAAAGGGGAAAGTTGGCAGTAGACAAAAGAGTAGTGACGAGTGACGGCGCATCGGCTTCGCCGAGCTTAGTGACAAGCATGATCAGAAAAATACCTTAAGGGCTGCCGTGCCATTACTCTTAACTCGTCACTAAGCCTGACTTTGTCAGGCGTCGTCTCTTGTCACTGCGTGACAGCGCTTTCCGATACCGATGGCGAACCCCGAAAGAAGAACAATCGGGGGTCGGGTGTTTGAACTCTCATGAATTATTCAGGATAAGAAGAACTGTTTTTTACGATGTTAAAAAAAAACAGGAATATTGTAAAAAGTGCCGGGGGGATGTTGGACATCCGGGCATGAAAAAATTAAGGGCACCTCGTCATGAACGGTTCAAGTGCAGGGCGAACGGAGCGCAAGATTCCTTCTGTCCGCTCGACGATGCAATTGAATCGCGAGAAATAAGGGTGCCTTTCCATAGCAGATAGGAGGAAAGTTTATATGATAGAGAGATTGCATTACGATGAGTTCCGGAGCATTGTTTTTTTTACAGGGGCAGGTATGTCGGCGGAAAGCGGCGTGCCGACCTACCGGGGAAAAGGAGGTATCTGGGGCTCCTACAGTATTGAGGAATATGCCTGCCAACAGGCTTTCGACCGGAATCCCGAGAAGGTACTTGGTTTCCATCAAAAGCGCAGGCGCTCCGTGCTCGATTGTCAACCGCATGAAGGGCACAGGGTGATTGCCGGTATACCCAACGCCCTTGTGGTGACACAGAATATCGATGGTATGCACCAGAGGGGAGGCTCCCGTGAAGTCACCGAGCTTCACGGAAGTCTCTGGCGTCTTCGCTGCCAGAGTTGCGGTTTCAAAAAAGAGGATTACGGAGAGGAGTTCGAAACAACCCGCTGCAAGTGCGGAGACCGGCTCAGACCCGACATCATCTGGTTCGGCGACATGCTCGATGCGGTTGTCATGAGCAAGGCGTCTGAAGCCATCAGGAACTGCGACCTGTTTATCAGCATCGGCACATCAGGCACCGTATGGCCCGCGGCAGGCTATCCGGATCTTGCAAAGCAATCCGGCGCCTACTGTATCGAAATCAACCCCGAACCATCCGGAGCTACAGGCTATGACCGGGTTGTCGAGGGAGCCGCGGGAGAGGTGCTGCCGCAACTTTTCGATGTTGCGCGTCGATAAATCTGCTGCACCTTTCGAGCAATGCCGAACGAAGTATAATCAGGGTGCGCAACAAATTAAGGGTGCCCTTAAAGAGGTACCCAACAGATTTCGTTGTTCATAACCTGAATAATTCACCAAAGGAATAGTGACGAGTAACAAGTGACAAGGGGGAGCCAGTAGGCAGTCTTCAGTAGGCAGTTGGCAAAGGGGGAAAGTGTTAGGTGGAAGATAATCGGAATCAGGTTTCGATACCGATTCCGATACCGACGGCGAACCCCGATTTTCTCTCTCAGCACTCATTGCTCATTACTCAGAACTACGAACTTTCACGTAAGTGAATCAGTAGGCAGTTGGCAAAAGAATAGTGACAAGTCAAAATTCAAAAGTCAAAAAGGGAAAAGTTGGCAGTAGGCAAAAGAGTAGTGACGAGTGACGGCGCTTCGGCTTCGCCGAGCTTAGTGACAAGCATGACCAGAAAAATACCTTAAGGGCTGCCGTGCCAT
>JANQGE010000097.1 GCA_028277485.1 Chlorobium sp. | reverse complement strand
TCACTGCGCGACAGCGCTTTCCGATCCCGATAGCGACGGCGAACCCCGAAAGAAGAACAATCGGGGGTCGGGTGTTTGAACTCTCATGAATTATTCAGGCTAAATGTGCGCCCTGAAGATGGAAAACAGCTATGTCTTTCGACTCCAAAAGCAGGGTCTGCTTGACAGGGATTTGTGTGCCATAGCCTTATAGAAGACAGGGTGAAATTCCGGGATATGCTGCATGTTCTAAAGGTTTTACGACTGAAGCGGGAAGGTTTTTGCGGTCTTTTGTTACTGATGCATATATATTATATATAAGAAATTTATAGGTTTTGTTTGTTTTAAGTATTTTTTGCTGATTAATAGGGCATAGTAAAGAGGAGAGGGCGGAAAGGAGATGGTAAATTTTAGGGCGTGTTTATGTGGCGTTTAGCTGTTTAAAAGATAGGATTATATGAAATTTATTAGTGTAATACAGCCGCGTGTAGTTTTGTTCCGCTGTTCCCCTTGTCTCGTTGAGAAGTGATATTGCTGTCGTGTAAAGCAATCAGCTTCATGAAAAGCATTGTCAAGTAGTTTTCTGGAGACCTGTCCCTCATGCATATTAACCTGCATAAGTAGTTTGCATCCATGGTATTGAGGGGGTAGGAAGTTATTTCCCTTCGATTGCCAGCCCCTCATTCCATGATTTACGTAAAGCCGTTAGAGAAAACCGGGGAATTTGGCTATGAAGCATTCAGTAGGGCTCCCAGCGTTTGTTGAGGCCTTGTTTATTGAGAACAAAAAATGGGCACCTCTATTTTATTGTCATGAGCGGTTCAAGTGCGAGGCGAACGGAGCGCAGAAACCCCTTTCTTATCTGCCCAATGATGCAATTGAAACGCGGAATAAATAAATAGAGGTGCCCAAATGTTCAGATCAGTTTCGTTGCCTTCATGTAAGAGATTCTTGAGCCAAGAGGAGCTCAATGGTCGATACAAAGGGTGGCTTGTCAGGAAGCTGAAAGTTATGAGCGGAATTTGCTCTTGGGTGCTGCACCCGGGAGCTTTTTCAAAAACAATAATCTAAAAAGGAGATATAATTATGGCAGTTGAAAAAACCATCGGGTCATCAAGTCTCGTTGAAGTGGTTGACCGCATCCTCGACAAAGGTGTTGTCATCGATGCGTGGGCCAGAGTTTCGCTGGTTGGTATCGAGTTGCTGGCGGTTGAGGCAAGAGTAGTTGTTGCTTCTGTAGAGACATACCTGAAGTATGCCGAAGCAATCGGGCTGACCGCTCGCGCTGCTTGATGTGATTGAAAAGCCCGATTTTGGGGTGAGATTTTATTGCAAGCGTATCCTTCAGTAATGCACATGGGCAAGTATACGTTTCCAGTAAAATCTTGTTTGTTGGTTATTGCCAGAGTGGGATGCTGACAGTTAAGCTGCATAATAATTTTGGGTAATGGATATTAAAGCGTTTCAGGAAGAGGTTGGGGTGATTGTTGATGAGGTGTTGTCAGTCTATGAAGAAAGTGTGGGAACTGTTGAACAGATTGTTGCCGCGCCGTATCGATTTATGGAGTTGGAAGAGCAGCTCTTTGGTACCCGGAAGGAGAGGGGGGATATTTTTGTGACGTTAAAAGAGTTGTTGGCTAACAATGACTCTCTCCGAAAAAAAGATTTTGATTGTATGATGAGCCGGATTCTCGATGCTCAGGAGAAAAGAGAAGCAGAGGTTCGGCAGATGCTCCGGTCTTATTTCGATGACCAAAAAGAAATGGCTTCGGTATTGCGAGAGAAATTGCGGGCGTTCCGCACCACCCTTGGGGAGGAAAATCAGGAGTTTATCAAACAATTCAGGGTATTTGCCGATGATCTGTTTCAAGAGCGGGAGCAGCGAAAAAAATATGTTGAAGGGAAATTGCGTGAATACAATCAAGCACAGCAGGAGATGGCAGGTGCTTTGAGAAGACTGTTGGATAAGGGAAAAGAATTAAGAGTTCGTGACTTGAAGAATTTGCTTACCGAGTTTGAACATTCCCGTGTAAGGAGAAAGAAGGGGCAGAGTGAGCGTGAGAAAGAGGTTGCTGATATGTTAAGAGGATTTAAAAAGCAGCATTTGGGCGGTCGAGCATCCGGTTGATACAGGGGAATCTCGGAATATGATCTTATTGAACTTTCTTTATCTATTAACAAATTTAAAATAAATATCATGGGAATTTCTTCAGACATGGCCAAACTCGCGGAAAGCATCTCTGCTGCGTACGAGGAACGCAAAAAAGATGCTGAAAGCCGTCTTCGGGCACTTGAGGATCTTAGAAATGAAGTGCGTGACAAGCTTGGTGCATTTGAAAAACAAAGAGAAACAATGAGTGGGGAATTGCAAAAGAATCGGAAAGATTTGCTTGGCAGGTTACATGCGTCCGATAAGGATTTAAAGAATTCGGTCAAAAATCTGATGAAGACTCTTGAGGCTGACCGCAGGGGAAAAAGTGTTGAGCAGGCAAAGATGCTTCAGGAGTTTCATGGTGCGTTGAATGATTCGGTTGAGAGGCTGCTGCAAACGTTCGCTGCCGAACGTCAAAATATGAGCGACGAGCAGGCAAAGATGCTTCAGGAGTTTCATGGTACGTTGAGTGGTTCAGTTAAGGAACTGCTGCAGGCGTTCACTGCCGAACGTCAGGGTATGAAGAAAGCCCAGGATGAAAGTTTGGCTTCAAT
Source organism: Chlorobium sp. (assembly GCA_028277485.1). Lineage (GTDB taxonomy): Bacteria > Bacteroidota > Chlorobiia > Chlorobiales > Chlorobiaceae > Prosthecochloris. Next base: position 1,013 of record JANQGE010000097.1, on the reverse strand, counting down.
GATGAAAAGTCTTGAGGATTCTGCACAGGACTTCAAGCGGGATGTTCAGCGAATGATGAGCGGGGTTCGTCAGGAACACCAGGAGAATGCGAAAAAAGTAAGGGGGCAACTCGATCATTTGGTAGAAGAGTTGCGGCAAGGTTCAGAAGCGTTGAGAAATGTTCAGGGTGGAGACAGCCGAAAGGAGGTTTCCAGGACAGCGAAAGCGCAAAAAAGAAAAGTTGAGCCTGAAACAGCCCCGGTAGTCGCCGAGCAGGAAGCAGCAAGCGTTATTGAGGCAGAAAGTTTGGTTCAAGCTGTTGAAGAGAAAACGGGTGCTGTTGCAGAAGATCTCGAAGGGCAGGTTCTGGAATACATATCAAGCCGCCCCGAAGGTGTTCGCGTAGGGGATATGGAAGAGCCATTAGGCGCAAATCGTATGCGATTGGGTGTTATTGCCAAGAAGCTATACGAAAGTAACAAGGTGAGAAAAGAGGAGAATCTCTATCTTCCGCTCTGAAGGCATTTTTTTCTTTTTTGACTGTCAATCATTTAAAACTTGTGAAGTAAATGCCGAAAATTGATGAATTATCTGTTGTGCTTGAGCCGACAGCGCAAGCAGGCTTTGTGGAGACCGACTATGTGAAAAGGATGGTTCAAAGAGCTCATGCTTATATCAAGGCAGGGTTTCCTGTACATTTTCGTGGCCCGTCAGGCACCGGTAAAACAACTTTGGCGCTGCATCTTGCTCATAAAGTAGGGCGGCCGGTTATCTTGATCCATGGGGATGCGGAGTTTACTACATCTGATCTTATAGGCGGCGAGCATGGACATCGTTTTCAAAAGGTTGTGGATAATTTCATTCATAGTGTTCATAAATATGAAGAAAACATGGTCAAGCGGTGGGTGGATAATAGATTGACAATTGCCTGCAAGCATGGATTTACGCTGGTGTATGATGAGTTTTCGCGTTCTCGTCCGGAAGCAAATAATGTTTTGCTGTCAATTTTGCAGGAAAAGATAATGGATATGCC
>JANQGE010000054.1 GCA_028277485.1 Chlorobium sp. | reverse complement strand
TGAGCTTAACGGACAGAATGTCTCGGAAATGGACGATGATGAACTCGCCAAAATACGCAACAGGGAAATCGGCTTTGTCTTTCAGACTTTCAACCTGCTGCCCCGTCTCAATTGCCTGAGAAATGTCGAGCTTCCGCTTATCTATGCAGGAATAAACGCCGAAGAACGCTCCATGCGAGCTCTGGATACGCTGCAACAGGTCGGCCTCGGAGACAGAGTAAACCATAAACCGTCCGAACTATCCGGCGGTCAGATCCAGAGAGTAGCCATTGCAAGGGCGCTTATCAACAAACCCTCCCTGATTCTTGCCGACGAGCCTACAGGGAATCTCGATACGTCAACCAGCAGGGATATCATGACCATCTTCAGCGAGCTGTCCAAAGCAGGCAACACTATTATCCTTATCACGCACGAAGAGGATATCGCACAGTATACCCACCGGTTTATCCGTTTACGTGACGGAAAAATCGAAAGCGATACCGCTCACTAAGGAACGCAGCATCAATCAATGAAACAGTTTCGTCAGGAAACATACGAAAGCCTGCTGATGGCTGTCGATCAGATCCGGGGGAACAAAACCAGATCGTTTCTTACAACGCTCGGCGTCATTATCGGCATCGTCTCAATCACCATGATGGGCACTGCCATCAACGGTATCGATGCCGGTTTCGAGAAAAGTCTTGCCATGATCGGTTATGACGTCGTCTACGTCCAGAAGAGCCCGTGGGGAAGCATGAATCAGTGGTGGCGCTACAGAAACCGGCCCGACCTGAAAACCGAATATGCCGGACAGATCAACCGCATCATCGCAGATAATCCCGGTTCAGGGCTTGACATCGCCGTCCCCCAGATGTCTTCTCACCGGGCCTCGGTAAGCTATAAAGAAAGGAATCTGCTGCAGGTTTTCGTTATGGGTACAAATGCCGACTACCTGCAGACCGCTTCGGGTGACCTGTCCGAAGGCAGGTTTTTCCTTCCTCATGAATCCGACAGCGGGTCGATGGTGTGTTTGATCGGTAGCGATATCGCTACCGGTCTTTTTCCGGATGAACCCGCGCTCGGCAGGGAAATCAAGCTTAAAAACGGGAAATTTCGCATTATCGGGGTTTTCAGGAAACAGGGAAAATTTCTCGGCCTTTTCAGCTTCGATAACCAGATCATCATTCCCCTGAACGCATTTAAAAAAGTGTACGGCAGCAAGATGTACGTTACTATTCGAATAAAAATAAAAGAGAATGTAGCAGTCACAGACGCCAACGAGGAAATCAGGGGTATTATGAGACGGCTCAGGAGGCTCCCGCCGGAAAAAAAAGATGACTTTTCCATCAATGAACAACAGGCATTCAAGAGCCAGCTGGCCCCCATTAAAAACGGCATTGCCATCGCAGGCATATTTATCACCGGCATGTCCCTTTTTGTGGGTGCAATCGGCATCATGAACATCACCTTCGTCAGCGTTAAAGAACGGACAAAAGAAATCGGTCTGAGAAAAGCTCTTGGCGCCAGAAGAAGAACGATACTGATGCAATTTCTTATCGAATCGGTCACCATCTGCCTTTTGGGCGGAGCCATCGGGCTCGTCACCGCTCTTTCCATTACCGCGGGAATAGGAGAAATGCTGCCGGATTTTCCCATACAGTTTTCTTTTCCGCTCGTAATGATCAGCCTTGTTGTCTCGGTTCTGACAGGGATTATTTCGGGGCTGGCCCCGGCAATATCCGCCTCTAAGCTTGATCCTGCCGATTCACTGAGGTATGAATAAGTTACATGGTGTACGGGGGCTTCCCTGTTTTGATTTTTGCCGTTTTACCTTTGACTTAACTTCATGAAACTGCGTGAAACTATCATACAGGCGGCCTACTCGCTACGCGCAAACAGGCTTCGTTCCTGGCTGACCACATTGGGGGTAGCCATCGGCGTGTTTTCGATTATCGCCGTCATGACAGCATTGCAGGCAGTTGACCAATCGGTGGCAAGCGGTCTTTCGAGCCTGGGCTCCAATACGTTCGAGATCCAGAAATATCCGGCAACGCTTTTTGGCGGTCAAGGAAGAAGCCGCTTTATCAACCGCCCTGACATCACATACGAGGAAGGACTGACATTTAAAAAACTGATGGGTACAAAACCCGGCAACATCGGCCTGAAAGTATCCAGACCCGGCAACCAGGCGGTGTATGAAAACCGTTCGACGAATCCGGATATCACCCTGTTCGGCGCGGACGAAAACTTCGCCTCTGCAAACGGCTTCGATATAGAAAACGGCAGAAACCTTGTGAAAAACGACATACGTTTTTCAAGGAACGTTGCGGTTATCGGAAGGGATGTCCTGAACACGCTTTTTCCTGGCGGAGAGGATCCTGCAGATAAACCGGTCAAAGTCAATGGAAAGCTTTACCGTATCATCGGAGTATTTACCAATAAAGGAGCTGCATTCGGCCAAAGCCAGGACAACCTCATCGTTATCCCGATAAGCCGGTATCTGGCCCATATCGACCTAAAAAAAAGCATCAGCATCACCGTCCAAGCCGCCTCTCAAAAAGAGTACCAAGCAACCATCGATCAGGCAATCGGCACCATGCGGGTTGCAAGAGGACTGACCATAAAGGATTCCAACAATTTTGAACTTCGCACAAACGAAGCCCTGGTCGAGTCATTCCGGGAATTCGAGCGAACCATCAGCATCGGCGCTTTCGTCATCAGTTTTATGGCCCTTGTCACCGCCGGGGTGGGCATTATGAACATTATGCTGGTAAGTGTCACTGAACGCACAAAAGAGATCGGCATCCGAAGATCCATAGGTGCCCCCAAGAGGTCTATCCTGCGCCAGTTTCTTCTCGAAGCCCTCTTCCTATCCCTCACAGGCGGCCTGATCGGCATCATGCTCGGCACGGCAGCAGGTAACCTTGTTGCCCTGGCATTCAACCTTCCGCCTCTTCTGCCGTGGCTTTGGATCATCATCTCCATCGCAGTTTGTTCAGCTATCGGCATTTCTTTCGGTATATTTCCAGCATACAAGGCCGCAAACCTTGATCCGGTTGAAGCCCTGCGGTAGTACAGAAAACATGTAAACAGGTTAACGGCAGCAAGGTCGACGACACATCCCGGCTACCTTTACAAACAGTACCATGGAAAAGGACAAAAAACTCCACCCCATCAAATATCACGAAGAGCTTCCGGCGGAACATGAAGATCTGCTGATAGCGTTTCTGCACAGGATCATCCGGTTTGTCGTCAAGATCTTGGCTGTCCTGATGGTGATGGTTATCATCTGGGGAATCGGTGATGTCGTGCATGTCCTCTACACACGCCTCGGCCAGCCGCCGTTTCTTCTGCTCGACATCAATGATCTCCTTGAAACATTCGGGGCATTTCTGGCCGTTCTCATTGCCATCGAAATTTTCATCAATATCCGTCTTTACCTCGGCACCAACATTGTTCCGGTGAAACTGGTGGTCGCAACGGCCCTGATGGCCATTTCCCGGAAAGTCATTGTTCTTGATCTTGACAAGCTCACGGCCGATTACCTGCTGGGTATAGCTGCTGTAGTGCTGGGGCTTGGCATCTCTTACTGGCTGATAGCCCGCGAAAAGCCCTGAACGCTCATCGGCCGATGCCCGGAAGAAAAGACATGGTGGAGGCGAACCGGGCGATCGGCTGCAGCATAGAGGTTTTCCCGTCAGCCATCTCCCCCAGGCACGCTGCAAGATGATGGGAATCCTGTGAGCTCCGGTCGATGGCGTTCCAGACCGGCAGCACCTGCGCCTCTATCCACTGCCAGCGATGTTCAGAATTAGTCACGCTACGCATGCCGGAAAGAACCTCGACATAGCCGGCATGTTCCGCAAAAGACGCCCTGTCAGGAAGTCCGGCAGGAGCAGCCCCGGCAAAATTCAGCTCGCTGCCGAATGACACGACAATCCGACCCAAGGGACTGATAGCCTCGAACACGGGAGGAAGCGTGTTGACCTGTTCATGGCGCAGCAGATTGACATTTCCCTCACGGATAAGAGCTCTTGCCCGAACAGGGTCACTGTCAAGAAGCTGTTTTCCCTCGTCAATCATGCGAAACCCTTCAAGCATGAACTCTTTTTCTCTCTCGTCGGTATTGACGGCAAGCTCCTCGAGACCACCTTCGAGATAGGCTTCATGTGCCCAGGCAATATCATTGTAGATATTGTTGTTGCCGTTGCGTACCTCTTCAAGGTCATTGAGAAGAGCCTGACGTACTGCCGCATCATAAATGGAAACCGGCAGCGAAAACAGTGAACGCACCACCTCCCCGGCCAAATGACCGAGATAACTGCCAAAGTCCTGCTGCCCGGGAACCTCCCTTTTCTGGATCATTTTTCCCGGAGACTGTAACAGTTCCACAAAGGCAAGCGCTATTCCTACCTGGCTCGAAGCAAATGCAGCCATTCCCGCCCACTTGAATATTTCATGATGATCAAGGTACAAACGGGCATAATGTGCCGTAATAGCCCGGTTTCTTTGTATTATTTTTTCGCGCGGAGGAAGCATGGATTCAGCTTCAGCTTTCCATTCATCCTTTGATCGAAGCATCTGCCCTGTAATGTTATGTTGAAAAATCGCCCATCGAAAAGACTCGAAAAAACCAACGCCGGCGAACCATGGATAATTCCTTCGCGCTGCCTGTCCAACCTGTCCGGTCAACGGGGGAATCGGAGCATGCAGCAAATTAATAGTGATGCTCATGCTGTTCGGGAATTTTTTAGACTATTTTATACTCCTATAGTTTTGTAAAAGATCTCCGTATGACAGGTATTGGCCCATCAAGGCTTTCACCCATGTTTTCCCAACACTAAATTCCGAAATGCGATGAGACATGTATCACAATTGACAAAACCCCTCGCTCTTGTTCTGATTCTTGCCACGGCAACCGTTATCTCGGGTTGTACCACCACAACAGGCGCAGGAAGAGGCGCGGGTATCGGAGCAGCGTCAGGCGCGGTTCTCGGTGGCATTATCGGCAGTCAGACAGGCAGCTGGGGTAAAGGAGCTATTATTGGAGCGGTAATCGGTGGGGCCGCTGGAGCCATTATCGGTGACTATATGGACGCCCAGGCTGAAGAGATCGACAGTCAGGTAGAAGGTGCCACGGTTGAACGTGTCGGCGAAGGAATCAGGGTTGTTTTCGACACAGGCCTGTTATTTACAACCGACTCCTCAACGCTCACTTCCACCAGCAGGTACAACATTCAGAAGCTGGCCAATATTCTCAACAAATATTACGACACCAATATCGTTATCGAGGGCCATACCGACTCTCAGGGCAGTGAGGCATACAATCAGCGCCTTTCCGAACAGCGCGCTGAAGCCGTTGCATCACTCCTGCGCGCATACAATGTCAGCAGCCACCGCGTTTCAACCGTCGGTTATGGGGAAACGCGCCCCGTTGCATCAAACGAAACCGCCTCAGGCCGCCGTCTCAACCGCCGTGTGGAGGTTCTTATCTATGCAAACGATGCCCTTAAAGAACAGGCCGAAACCGGTGAGCTGAAGATGTAAATTTCTGCGGTTTACAACAACTATTCCTCCTCCAGGCTGATGTACAGAAACATTGGTGATTACGGGCTTATCGGCGATATGCACTCCGCTGCGCTGGTTTCAAGAGACGGTTCGATAGATTACTGCTCATTGCCGTTTCTCGACTCACCCACAATTTTCGCTTCGCTGCTTGACGATGAGAAAGGAGGCTCCTACAGCATCCAGCCTAAAGGTGCTTTTACGTCCACCCAGAAATATGTTCACGATACCAACATACTGGCGTGCACCTTCAAAACAGATAAAGGGGAAGCCGTCCTGTTTGATTTCATGCCCGTGGAAACGGAACATCTGGTCGCGCCAAAAGAACACCGGATACACCGTTGTCTGAACGTGCAGTCAGGCACTCTGGAGTTCAGGCTTACTTTCATACCGAGGCCGAATTACGCAAGCACCATACCGTCAGTTACCTGCCAGGGCCATAAGATCACGGCATTCAGCCATGAACATCCTCTCACGCTTCTTCATTCACTTCAGGATTATACCACTCGGGAATGCGACAACGGCCGGGTGGTCATCGAGTTCTCCCTTTCGGCAGAAGAAAACGCCTGCTTCAACCTGATATACGGTGATTATATCGACAACGGGGCTGTTTCCTGCGGTCTGCAGGAAAACATTGACTTCTGGAAAAACTGGCTGCACAACTGCCTGGGCGAACATTGCGCCTATCTGGGCGGGTATACCGAAACGATCAACCGCTCTCTGCTTGCCCTCAAACTGCTCACATTTCATCCGACAGGGGCAATAGTGGCCGCCCCAACGACTTCGCTTCCCGAAGCAATAGGCGAAGAACGCAATTGGGATTTCAGGTTCACCTGGCTTCGCGACGCATCGTTTACCCTCAAGGCGCTTTTCTCACTCGGTCATATCACGGAAGCCGACAGTTTCATCCGCTGGCTGCATGCAACATATCGCAGACACGAGAGTAAAAATATCAGGATCATGTATTCGATCCGCGGAGAAGAGATGCTGCAGGAAAAAGAACTCGCTCATCTGAAAGGTTATAAAAACTCAAAACCTGTCCGCATCGGCAACCTTGCACATATACAAAACCAGTGGGACACTTACGGGGAAGTTATGGATGCGGCACTCCGACTGTCCGACTACGCGGGAAAAATCGACGAGGAACTATGGCCTTTCTTCCTCGACATCTGCAACATGGCCCTTAACAACTGGAAAAAACCCGACGACGGCATCTGGGAAGTCCGAAACGGGCCATGCCATTTCGTCTACTCCAAGGTCATGTGCTGGGTTGCGCTCGACAGAGGCGTTATTATAGCGAAACGATACGGGTTTGATGCACCGGTAACAACATGGATTGAAGAACGGGAGGCCATAAAAAACAACATCCTCGAGAAAGGCTTCGACAAAAACATGAACAGCTTTGTGCAGCGTTACGGCTCGCGGGAGCTCGACGCCAGCCTTCTTCTTCTTCCGCTTGTTAACTTCCTCCCCTTCGAAGACGCTCGGATACAGGGCACTATCAACGCGTGCATGGCGGAACTGATGCGCAATGGTTTTGTGTGCCGTTACAAAACCGATGACGGACTCGAAGGAGAAGAGGGAGAATTCGTGCTCTGCAATTTCTGGCTTATCGAATGCCTGGCGCTTTCAGGCAGGACAGAGGAAGCCGAAGCACTCATGAAGGACACTCTACGTTCGGCAAACCACCTCGGGCTTTTCTCCGAAGAGTTCAACGGCAGTACCAATGAAATGCTTGGAAATTTCCCTCAGGCATTCAGCCACATCGGCTATATCAATGCTGTAACAACGATTCTCAGCACCCGTGGCCTCTCACCTGAAAAGGATGCTCAAACAACACTCATCAACAGGTTGCGCAAGCTCATTCCCCTGCAGGTAACACTGAACGACAGTCCCGAAACGATAACAGCCACGGACAAGGAAATAGGAGCCCGCCTTAAGCAGCTTCTTGGGAGGCTGCAGGGCGCATTCTTTAATGTCAGCATGGGCAAGGTCAACTACCGGGCGATGAAACAATCAGAACGTTTCCGCGAGTACCAGAAACTTGCCGCAAGCCTTCGTTCGTTCAGTCCGGAATCATTGAACGATGATAACGAAAAGAAGGCTTTCTGGATAAATATTTACAACATCCTCATTATTCATGGTGTCATCGAATTCGATATCCACACCTCGGTGCTTGAAATAATCAATTTCTTCGGCAGGATAGGCTACACCGTGGGCGGCATGTTCTTTACTCCTGACGATATCGAACACGGCATTCTCCGAAAAAATCGTCCGCATCCCGCATTTCGGCTTCGTCCTTTCTCGCCGTTCGACGCAAGACTTCAATTCATGGTTGAGACATTCGACCCAAGAATTCATTTCGCCCTGGTTTGCGCCTCAAGCTCCTGTCCCCCTATCGAGTTCTATGATCCCCTGCATATTGACAAGCAGCTCGATATCGCCACCAAAAGCTTCATCAACCGAAAAGGCTTTGAAGTCGACAGGGAAAAAAACACCGTCCGTCTGTCCGAGATATTCAAATGGTATGAACGCGACTTCGGCAGCAGCAAAACAGAAATAATCAGCTATCTGGCCCGGTATACCGATGAGGAAACGGGGAGTTTTCTCACCACAGAACCGGAAAAACTGGGGGTAGAGTATTTGCCATACAACTGGAACCTGAACAGCACTCTCGAATAAGGGAAAAATCTGTTGCGCGATCCGATTGCTGCGTTAGCCGGTGCTCGAAACGCTCACGACGATTTTTCAGCCATCAATATTCGCACTTGAATAATCAGTCATTACCCTTCATCTCCCTCACTTCCGCTTCGAGGGTTTCGAGCTTTTCTTTCATCTTGTGCAGATTTCTGATCAGGGCCTCCTGGCGGAGCTGCTCACGAATCGGCTGTGCGGGAATCCCCCTTAACGTCTGACCGGGTATGTGCGTAGACTTCGAGACCCCTGTTTTTGCAGCAACATGAGTCCTATCGGGCAGTGAAAGGTGCCCGGCAAACCCTGCCTGCCCCCCGATCATGCAATGGCTGCCGATAGTAACGCTTCCCGAAATACCAGCCTGTGAAGCGATAACCGTACTTTCCCCGATCCTGCAATTGTGAGCGATCTGAACAAGATTGTCGATTTTTGCACCCTTCTCAATAATTGTGCTGCCCATTGTTGCACGATCGATGGTGTTATTGGAACCTATCTCGACATCATCGTGTATCTCAACGATACCCATCTGCGGAATCTTGATATATGAACCATCAGGCTGAGGAGCAAACCCGAAACCGTCGGCACCGACAACTGTTCCGCTGTGTATTGTAACGCGGTCACCCAGAACAGTTCCGTCATAACAGACGACATGGGGAAAAAGCGTGCAGTCCCGCCCTACGGTAACCCGTTCCAGAAGCGTCGAGCGAGGCCCTACCACCGTGTTGTCCCCAATAATGCAATGGTCGCTGATAACCGCATACTCACCGATAGAAACGTTCTCCCCCAGACTGACGTTTTCACCTATAACCGCTGTAGATGCGATGCCTTTTCTTGCAATCATACGCGGAACGGCAAACATCTGAAGCACAAAAACAAATGCCGTATAGGGATCTTTTACTTTCAGGAAACTTAGACGGTCACTATATTGTCCGGTAGGTGTTTGTTCACCGACAATAAGTAACGAGGCCTTTGTTGATCCGATAAACCTGATGTACTTTTCATTGGCCACAAAGCTTACCTTTCCTTTTGTGGCACTCTCTATTTTTGCCGGTCCGTCAATAGTGATATCAGCACTGCCGACAAGCTGAACCTTATCAAAAAACCGTTTAAGGTACGCTTGTATCTCGTGTATCTTCATTGTTACTTTTCGGTCAATTTTGTATTATATTCGTCAGCACTGAGGGTTTTAAAAGATCTACGGCACAGTCTTTGACTATAAGGGACATCCAAGCGCAGCCTTAATATAATCTGTTTCACTCGAAAAAGCAGAGAGCCATGGCAAAACCGATTAAAATTTTCGCAGGGCGAAGCAATACAGCTTTAGCCGAAAAAATTGCCGACTACCTCGGAACATCTCTTTGCAACGCAAAGGTCGAAAATTTTTCAGACGGAGAAATCTCAGTGAACTATTTCGAGTCCATCAGGGGCTCAGACCTGTTCATCATTCAGTCAACCAATCCCCCGGCCGACAATCTGATGGAACTGCTCATTATGATTGATGCCGCCAGACGCTCGTCAGCCGCGAGAATAACCGCCGTAATTCCCTACTATGGCTATGCCCGGCAGGACCGCAAGGACCGCCCTCGCGTGGCCATTACCGCAAAACTTGTAGCAAACCTGCTTACAACGGCCGGAGCGAACCGTATCCTCACCATGGACCTGCACGCCGCACAGATCCAGGGATTCTTCGATATCCCGTTCGATCACCTTTATTCAAGCGTAGTACTTATAGATCACATCCTCAGCATGAACCTCAACGGAAACCTTGTTGTCGCATCACCCGATGTCGGTGGCGTCAAACTGGCAAGAACATTTGCCGAGGCGCTCGGGACAGACCTTGTCATTGTCGACAAGCGGCGGCCGAAAGCAAATGTTGCCGAGATCATGAATATTATAGGCGATGTAAACGGCAAAGACGTTCTTCTGGTAGACGACATGGTCGATACTGCCGGAACCCTTGTCAACGCTGCAAAAGCCATAAAGGAAGCCGGCGGCAGAAAAGTTTATGCAGCCACGACACACGGCATCCTGTCCGGTCCGGCTATTGACCGCATCAACACATCCGTGCTTGAAAAAATCATCATTACCGACTCCGTCGTAACAGGTCATGCGCCCTCATCGAAACTTGAAACCGTTACCGTCAGCAACCTGTTCGGTGAAGCTATCAAGCGAATTTCCGGTGATGATTCCGTCAGTTACCTGTTCGACAGCAAAAACGTCACTAAAATCACAAACAATAACACCAAAGCGATAAAAGAGATCAAGGAATAGCATGGAAAGTACCGTACTCAATGTTGAGCCTCGAGTCTGCAAAAAAAACGAAGCAAAAAAATTACGCAACGCAGGAAAAGTCCCTGCGATCGTTTGCCACAAAGGTAAAGAAACCCTTCACGTGTGTGTCGACGAGTTGGCACTGAACAAACTGGTGCATTCACCCGAATCACACATTGTCGATCTTCAGTTTCCCGATGGCAAATCAAAACGTTCTTTTCTCAAGAATGTCCAGTTCGACGAGGTAACTGACAAGGTGATACATGCCGATTTTCAGTTCTTCTCTGCAGGAGAAGTTCTTGAAATAGATGTGCCTACCAGTTTTACCGGGGAGGCTCCCGGTATCGTGGCCGGCGGGAACATGCAGGTCATTCAGCACACGCTGACTGTAAAAGGCTTACCGTCAAACATCCCGCAATACATTACTATTGATGTTTCCGGATTGGAAATCGGCCAGACAATGCATATCAGTGAAATCCCCGCTGAAACCTATGAAGGTAAATTTGAAATTGTCGGCGAACCGGAGACTCCGGTTGTTTCAATCCTTGCACCAAAGAAAGAGGTTGAAGAGGCTGAAACAACCACGGAAGAAGAGACTGAGGAAGTTGCTTCCGAGAAGGAATAGTTTTTTTCCCTGCAGACAACCGGAAAAAAGCTGCTTTTACCCAAAAAGCAGCTTTTTTTATGGCTTGAAAACTACGTTCAGAAATTACATTACCATGAATCCCGATACAACCGGGATGCGAGGCAGGCGAGGTTCCGGTTGTGTCGGGACATGAAGGTGCCCAAATTAATGGCACCCTGTAAGATACCACGCAAAATCTGTTGACGCCCGTGAAAGAGCCAGCAAAAAAACACAAGCTGCCGCCGTATGACCTGATTGTTCCCGGTCTGGGGCTTTTTCGTATAAAAAAGACCGGTGCCGGCCTTTTTTTTATGACCTCTTTTGCCGTCTTTCTTGCAGTGCTCTTATGGCGTCACGAACTGGTTTTCGTCAGCGTTCACTCCCTGATAACCGGTATCATACTGCTGATCGTCTCACCGGAAAGCTTCCGGCAGGTGTTTACTCTGGAAATCCTTGAATTCTGGATTGCTTCACTCTATGTTCTTTTTGTTCCCGTCCTTCTCGCATGGCTCTCAGCCAGAACATTGAAAAAAGCCCGCAGCGATTCCCGGAAAGATAACCAGGGGGAGTTCAGTCTGCGGGAAATAGGGTGGAACTCATTTAAAAACCATTCTATTGCGCTTTACGCCTCAGTCGTTGTTTTTACCCTTTATTCGATGGCTTTCCTGGCCCCGCTGGTTTCTCCGTTCAGCCCGTTTGAACAGCAGGATTTTCTTGTTACCGCTTACAAACCTCCTCTGACACGGATAGACGCGCTTGTTCTCGAAGAACGGAAAGGCGTAAACATCCCTTTGCGAAAAGGCGATAACCTGAGCGACAGACTTACCAATACCCTTATCAACGATTTTCAGGCACTGAAAACCCGAAATGAACCGCACAAGCTTCGATTTATCGACAGCTATCGAGTAGACGGAAACACTGTCATCTATTATCAGGGGCCCAGGGAAAAAAGCATAGCTCTCGAAGCACTTGCCGGAGACGAATACCGCAACGGCACACCGGAATTCATCGTTACCCGCTCTTTCATCCTCGGCACCGACCAGTATGGACGGGACATCCTGAGCCGGGTTATTCACGGGTCGAGGATTTCGCTCTCGATCGGTTTCCTGGTCGTTCTGATTTCGGTCACCCTCGGTACCGTTGTCGGCGTTTCTTCGGGATACTTCGGAGGACTTGTCGATAACGCGCTTATGCGTATCGTCGATGTTCTCATTGCTTTCCCTGCACTCTTTCTCATACTTATTATCATCGCAACATTCGGCAACTCGATATTTCTCATTGTCATCACGCTCTCTTTCACCGGCTGGATGGGCGTTGCGCGCATCGTGCGAAGCCAGGTTCTTTCACTCAAGGAACAGGAGTTTATTCTCGCCGCAAAGTCACTCGGACTATCTCATCTGCGGATTATCTTCCGGCATCTTGTACCGAACACTCTGACACCGGTTATTGTAGCAGCAACTCTCCGTATCGGCAGTATTATCCTTACCGAGGCGGGACTCTCGTTCCTTGGCCTTGGAGTTCAGCCTCCCACGCCAAGCTGGGGCAACATCATCAACGAAGGGCGTGACAGCCTGCTCAACCACTGGTGGATCTCGACATTTCCCGGCATAGCTATTCTTACCACTGTAGTGTGTTTCAATCTCATAGGAGACGGCGTCCGTGATGCACTTGATCCCAGAATGCGAGGATAACTATGGGCACCTCTGTTCACTGAAACCATAACCAGGGGAAAGATCACATGAAAAAAGCAAAAAAATTGGAGCTTCTTGAAAATGCCGTCACGCAAAACGGTTACAAGCTTAGGTATGAAAAAGGGAACTTCCTGGGTGGTGACTGCCGCCTCAGGGAAGACAGCATCATTGTCGTCAACAAATTCCTGCCGATTGAAGGCAAAATATCTACAATCGCGCGCGTTCTGGGCAAACTCGAGCCTGCTGACTGCTCCGCTGAAGTCAAAAAAATCATTGAAGATTCCGGTTTCAGTATCGATAACCAGCTCCCCCCTGCTTGAGGGCACCTCTATTTATTGTCATGAGCGGTTCAAGTGCAAGGCGAACGGAGCGGAGAAACCGGAGTGTACACAGAGTACATGAGGATTTCGAGCACCGATCAACGATGCAATTGAAGC
>JANQGE010000063.1 GCA_028277485.1 Chlorobium sp. | reverse complement strand
TAAAGATTTTTACACGGCTCTGAAAAGCATGTCCCCTGCCGAAAAAACAACGGAACTCGTGGCGGCATTTGAGGAGGTTAAGGAATGAAAAATGAAGGTGGTCAGTGAGCAGCAATTTTTTTGAACCAATCTTTAATAAGACTAAATAAATAAGGGCACCTCTATTAATTTGTTGCGCGCCCTGATTACTTCGTTGGCCGGTGCTCGAAATCCTCATGTACTCTGTGTACACTCCGGTTTCTGCGCTCCGTCCGCCTCGTACTCAAATCGCTCACGACAATTTATAGAGGTGCCCTAAATCCAGCGGATTTTAGATATATTTTATGCGTCAAAAGCATACAACAGATTCAACCTTCCCCTGCACGAACCGGAACATGATGAAGAAGAACTTTGAAATTAAAGCCACCGGAAAAAGCAAAGGTGTATGGATATTTCATGGGGAATTTCACGAAACTGTCGACTACCTCTCCGACCACAAAAAAATCCTTGAGTTCAACCCATTCTGCCACAGGGTGGAAAAAACCTATACAGATAACATCTACAAATGGCATTTCAGGGTTACCGACCCGCAGAACAATCCTTTTGATGTGATCTTTTTCATCGAGGAAAACCAGGAACTTATGGTTGTCCTGCCTGATGAGTATCAAGAGACGGACCCGGACGATATCCCCGAGGATATTATTCGTGACAGCACTATCGGCAGAAAAATCACCTGGAAACACTACCCCAGGGAAACAACCGTCGAGGACCCGAAAAACTATGTTTTTGAAGGCAAGGCATTTGCTGAAATGTATTTGCATCCTCATAAAAGGTCACAGACCAAAGTTGACTTCAACCTGAAAATCAACGTCAAGTTCATGCTCTACCCCGCATTCAGAATTATCCCGGAAAAAGTTATCAAGAACATGACCAATGCCGGAATGTCGTTTATCATGCAGAACGCGACCGAGAAGATGTTCCGGAGCATTTCAAAGGATTTCGGGAAGATACAGGCGGTATGAACTCCACTTCCCGGTATAACGGCAACCGCTTTCAGCAAGGTTCATGCCCTTTCAGAGACAGGCCCGCTCACCCTGAGACTCGATCATCGGCGGGGCCGGTTTATTTTTCCTTACATTAGCAATGCGGCTGTTTTCTGTTATTCAGAAAAGCGGTACAATCATAAGGACACCTCTGTACAGTGTCGTGACCGAAGTATATCCCAAAATCACAAAAACCCCGGCCGGGGAGGACAACGATGAACTTTTATGATCTTGTAAACAAGCGATGCAGCCTCAGAAGCTACATCAAGGATAAACCCGTCCCGGAAGAGGTACTTCTCCGTATTCTCTCGGCAGGGCAAATGGCCCCTTCAGCGAAGAACCTCCAGCCTTGGACATTCAAGGTAGTCAGCTCGCCCGAAAAGCTTGCCGAAATCTACCCCTGCTACCCGGCAGACTGGATTCAGACCGCTCCGCATCTGCTCTTTGTTACCGGCAGGCGGGACGAAGCCTGGGTAAGGCGGCACGACGCATACAATTCTATAGAAACAGACCTCACCATTGCCATGGATCACTTGATCCTGGCAGCAACCTGGGAAGGCGTCGCCACCTGCTGGATCGCCGCGTTCAAACCCGACCTCTTGCGACAGGCGCTCAATCTCAAGGAGAACGAAGTGATATTCGCCTTTACCCCGCTCGGCTACGCTTCACCGGAAGCAAAGCCGTTTCCCAAGAAACGGAAGGGGTTGAACGAAATAGTTGAATTCCTTTGAAACGCCTTGATAAGCCTGTGACCCCGATTGCTTTATTCCTTCCGGTTGTATAAATTTCCTGCTTAAACCAAGGACTAACGGGTACCTGTATTAGAAAACAAACATGTTATGAAACGGGGATTATCGCTGCCTTCAATATCCTTCTGCTTTTTGTCCTGGCATCCCGCAACACCATAGAAAGTGTTGGAAAAGATGTGGAATCTGTTGGCTCGAAGATTGAGGAAACAGCCAAAAACAGCAAATAACAGCTCGCACGTCGCCACCAAAGCGTTTTTTGATCCTCATGGTTTTCCGTCCAGTCGCATGGGCATGGATGACGCCGGCTGAAATGCCAAAACGCTATGCCTTTCCCAAGCAGGCTGCTCTGGCAGAACATTACGGGGATCGCTTTGCAGGAAGCGCTTTCACGTTTGCCCGCTCTGTGTTCAGCAATTTTCATTTCCATGAGGAACTCTTGACGGCTCTAACAGATTCCTAAATTGAGCGATTGTCGAACATGGCGGAGATGCAAGGCACAGGGAGCGCCGCTGTAGTGGACTACCGCAAGTTCCCTGTAACGAAGCAGATTCGGTATGATCGGCAATCCCGAAGGGTTTCAACAAATGCGGCTCTTTATCAGTTTTCACTTTCACCCGACAGGTGAGGGATAATCTCACTATAAACAC
>JANQGE010000061.1 GCA_028277485.1 Chlorobium sp. | reverse complement strand
ACCAGAAAACCATGGTGGGTAGGGAAGGATTCGAACCTCCGAAGACATATGTCGACAGATTTACAGTCTGTTGCGTTTGACCGCTTCGCTACCTACCCGCTTTTCTGCCTTACTCCGAGCTGGTGATGGGACTCGAACCCGCAACCTGCTGATTACAAATCAGCTGCTCTACCAATTGAGCTACACCAGCACATCGTCAAAAAACAGGGCAAGTAATATACTTCTATAAAAGAAAAATCCAAAAAAAATTCCCCGTACTTATAAAGGGCATCTCTATACATTGTCGTGAACGACTTGAGTACAAGGCGGACGGAGCGCAGAAACCGG
Organism: Chlorobium sp.; assembly: GCA_028277485.1. Lineage (GTDB taxonomy): Bacteria > Bacteroidota > Chlorobiia > Chlorobiales > Chlorobiaceae > Prosthecochloris. The sequence goes on along the minus strand of JANQGE010000061.1, from coordinate 3,972 downwards.
AGTGTACATGCGAGTCTAAAATACCTGACAGTCACTGCTTTTGAGAGGCGCCAGAAAAGCCGCCGTTTTCAATACAGCCGCCCTCGGGAAAAAGCGCTGGAGAAAAACAAGCAGAAAATCGAGAAACGTGGGAAAGACGAATAACTTGTTTTTTAGTAATCCTTTAATTGACGCCCGGACAACAACCGAGGGGCTCGAGACAGGAAGAAGGCTGTGCTCTGGATGCTGACAGGCCCTTGCATGAAACCCGGTTTCAATGTATCCGGGACAAACAACGATAACTTTTATCCCTTTGTCTTTCAACTCCTCGTGCAGTGATTCACTCAGCGTAATGATAAACGACTTCGTTGCTGCGTAGAGCCCAAGACAGGCAATCCCCTGGAATCCCCCGACCGACGATATGTTTACTATTCCGCCTCTTTTTTCTGCAATCATACCGGGCAGAAACAGACGGATGATTCCTGCCATGGCAGCCATGTTCACCTGGATCATTTCCTGCAGTTCTTTCAAAGGCATGGAACCGTACTCTCCGGCAAAACCGAATCCGGCACAATTGATAATCAACCCTACCCTAAGCTCTCTCTCCCGGCAATATTCATAAATCCTTCGGGGGCTTTCAGGATCACCCAGATCCTCCGCACATATGTGGATATCAGGGGTACCCGAAGGGCTCAGCTCCGCGCCGAGCTCCCGCAGCTTGTCATCCGAACGCGCAACAAGGACCATGTCACTCTTTCGCCGTGCAAACTCACGCACGAACTCCCTGCCGATCCCGCTCGATGCACCTGTTATCAACGTGTAAGACATGTTCACCCGGGTTAATATCAAAATCAAGGCCCGCCGCCGGTACCGGTATCAGCATCGAAACATTCCGCCTCACCAGCCCTTGCCTACTCCCAACTGGTTCCCCCTCGTTACTTGCCACTGCTTTTTCGACCCCGAAACCCGATACCGACCCCGATTTCCGACTCAAGAATCACGGTTATTTACTTCAGACCCATATTGGGTTGCATCCTCCTGAACCAAACATCTTTTTCACCAATTTCGTCAGCACCGCTATAATACGCTACTGGAAAAACAAGATTTGTTCATTCCTTTTCTTTCGGGGTTCACCGTCGCTATCGGAATCGGTAATCGATCTTTTCTTTTCCTTGTCGCCTTGTCTACCGGCTACTGCCAACTTTCCCCTTTTTGACTTTTGAATTTTGAATTTTGACTTGTCCCCCTTGCCAACTGCCAACTGAAGACTGCCTACTGACTTCCTCTCGTCACTCGTTACTTGTCACTACTCTGTTGCCAACATCCTCCTTCGTCGTTACTTTTTCCACAGGCTCAACCCACCGTCCGTGTAGCTTGACCAGTTCAACAAGCTTGTCGACAGCTTCTTCCTCAGGAATGTTCGACTCTACACATTCCTTTCCGACATAGAGACTGACGGCCCCCCTGCCGGAACCGACATAGCCGAAATCGGCATCGGCCATTTCGCCGGGGCCGTTGACGATGCAGCCCATGATACCGATTTTCAGACCCTTGATATGGGACATCCGGGATTTAATAACACCTGCGATTTTTTCAAGCTCGAAATAGGTCCTTCCGCAGCCGGGACACGAGATGAACTCCGTTTTCGACATACGTACCCTGGCGGCTTGCAAAACGTTGAACGCGAGGTTCGCCTCTTCACCTTCAGCAAGACCGGTCTCTATGGCAAGCATGTCGCCTATTCCGTCACAGAACAAGGTGCCTGCCTGAGTGGCGCAATCGATGAGCGTTTCAAGACGTTCTTTTTTCCCTGCATGATACCGGACTACCAGCGGATAGTCGATGCCCGATTCCTTGAAACTGCGCACAAGGTGGCGGTATACATACACTGTAGCGGGAGAATCTATGGAGAAGAGAAGCCTGCGTACTCCCTTTTTCTTCATTTTCAGAGCAATCCTTGAGAGAACAGCAGCCGGGACTTTTTCCGATGCTTTCTCATGCATAAAACAAAACTCTATCAATCCCTTCTTATCATGAAGCATCTCGAAAATCTCTGTGTCAAGCATCTCACCTTCCGCAATGTCAATACGCACTTTAACCGCGATATCCAGAATCCGGGGCACCAGAGAGATATCCCGTGCTGAAACACCTACCCGGCACCGGTACGGGCCGAGTTTGGCGAAAACCGACTCAAGAGCCACCGCTTCGTCTATGGAGGATACCGGAACGGTCACCAGCTCCGACTTAATCACTACGTCGGAATTTTCAACAGCAAGCCTGCTCTGCAGTTCCTCAAGCAATATGTTGCCATCTGCCGATAATCTCTTGGCGGTTGTCTCAACAATGGGAAACCTGTTACCGCCGATTTCACCGTGATCGAACCCGATCACGTCGGTTTTCCGCCTCCGGTAGCTGACAGGATCAAAAGGGGGGGGCTCAAATGACGGCTTTGCTGCCCGCGACTCCACGAGCTGGTTAACCGGCAAGTGTCCTTTGTCCCCCATCACCTTCTGGAAATCATTGTACTTTTTAACCAGCGCAAATCCCACCGGAACTTCATTGACCGGATCTTCGGTCAGGGACACCCTTATGGTATCGCCGAGCCCCTCTTCAAGCAGGGCTCCGATACCCATCGCGGACTTTATTCTTCCCTCGTCACCGTCCCCGGCCTCTGTAACCCCGAGATGCAACGGGTACGCATTGCGCAGCCCGGTGTCCGCCTTCATGACAAGAAGCCGGTAAGCCTGAATCATCACCCGGACATTGGAAGACTTCATCGAGAAGAGAATATCGTAGTATCCCTCGTCCTCACAGATCCTGGCAAATTCCAGCGCGGCCTCAACCATTCCCTCGGGGGTATTGCCGTAACGGCTGACCATCCGGTCTGAAAGCGAGCCATGATTGGTTCCTATCCTCATCGATACCCCGTACTCTTTCGCTTTCGCAACCAAGGGAAGAAACTCGGCCCGTACCTTCTCGAACTCGGCCATAAAAGCTTTGTCGGTATAATCCTCGCTGGAAAATTTTTTCCTGTTGGCAAAATTTCCTGGATTGATCCGGACATTATCAACGGATTCCACTGCTCTCATCGCAGCCTTCCGGGAAAAATGAATATCAGCCACCAGCGGCGTGGTTATGCCATCCCTGCGAAGCCGGTCACGGATAGTTTTAAGGTTTTCGGCTTCCTTCTCAGTCGGAACGGTCAAACGGATTATCTCACAGCCCGCCTCATAGAGCCTTCTGCACTGCTCCACGGAAGCCTCCGTATCCATGGTATGCGTGGTCGTCATCGATTCAACCCTTATCGGCTGATAACCTCCGAGAGATAGAGCGCCGAAACCAACCTCACGGGTCAGCCTCCGGCTGTACCCGTACATTGATATTGGAAAATGCTGCATACCGCTGTTTTGTATTAAACTACCCTGATGTCCCCACAAATCGGTACTTCAAAAAATTCCTTCACTATTCTCCACTACTTTTCATCCTCGATGATGAACAGGATCTCGTCATCTTTCGAAAAATTGTATTTCTCCCTGGCTATTTTTTCTATTGTTTCCGAATCATGCGCGCGGTGAACTTTCCCGGTGTTCTCAATGATCTTCAGCTCTTCCTGTTTCTGGCATTCGCGGAGCATGCGGTTCTCCGCCTCCATGCGAAGCCTTGCCACCACCCCATAGTCGCCGAACACTATCCACAGCACAAAAACGCCTGCGAGAGCCAGCAAAAATATTTTTCTGGGATTGGACCTGACATAGGTCCATATGTCTCCGAAAACCTGTTTCAACAGCTCATCTTTAAAGTGACAAGTGACGAGTGACAAGTTAGTTTATCTCAGGACGGGACATTAACCCTCATCTTCCCTTGCCTACTGCCCGCTGACCCTTCTTTCGGGGATCGCCGTCGGTATCGGAAAGCGCTGTCACGCAGTGACAAGAGACGACGCCTGACAAAGTCAGGCTTAGTGACGAGTTAAGAGTAATGGCACGGCAGCCC
>JANQGE010000113.1 GCA_028277485.1 Chlorobium sp. | reverse complement strand
AAATGTTCGAAGTTCTGCGGAAAGACTGTTCGAGCTTTTCCGGAATGACTGTTCGAAGTTGTGCGGAATTTGTGTTCGAGGTTTGGCGGAACCTACATATCAAGGAGTTGCTCGGCGAGAATAGTCAGTACAAGGATGCTTTTGCGAATGGTGTGCTCACTCATTCTTTTCTGAATGTGAATGACTACCACCGTTATCATTTCGGTGTCGGCGGCAAGGTTAAAGAAAAGAACAGAATTTCACAGAATGTTGCTCTCGAGGTTTTTTGGGATCCGAAGCGGGGGGAATATTACCCTATTGATTCTACAGGATGGCAATTTACGCAGACTCGGGGTTATGTAATAGTGGATACCGGGAAATACGGGCTTGTGGCACTTATCCCCATGGGGATGGCCCAGGTTTCTTCCGTAAACTTCGAAGACAATGTCAAAGTGGGAACCACGCATAAGAAAGGTGCCGAGCTTGGCTATTTTCTGTTCGGGGGATCTGATTTCGTCATGCTCTTCCAGAAAAAGGCCGGGTTTGAAATCACAGCACCGGCAAAAGAAATGGTTTCTCCTGGACGCAAGTTTTACAAGCACGGCCTTATGGGGGAAAAGTATGGGATAATGGAAGGGAAGAGCTACTAATGACAATAAATTAGAGGTGCCCTTGATGTTTGCATAAGCAAACTTTTGGTTACAAAAGCCTCTTGTTCACCGCCTGATTGTTTTCTTCTAACTATGCAATGTTATTTACAGGGCATAACAGGAGGGATAATGAGGCGGTGGAGCAACATGATACTCAACAGGCTGCTGATTGCCGGGTTGCTTGTAACCTTGAGCTGCAGAGACGTTGAGCCGCCGGGAAATGCTGCCGGGCACTCGTCCGGGCTGATTCTGAGGGGCAGGTATACCCTTGCGGGAGAGAAGAGCCTGTATTCCGATTACCGGCCTGTTGACAAGCAGGGGCGCGTTCAGGTTGTCGTCGAAATTCCTGTAGGCACCAATGCCAAGTGGGAGGTCAGCAAAAGCAGTGGAAATCTCGAGTGGGAGTTCAAAAATAACAAGCCACGTGTTGTGAAGTATCTTGGTTATCCAGGCAACTACGGGATGATACCACGGACACTGCTCCCCGAAAAAAGTGGCGGAGACGGCGATCCGCTCGACGTGATTGTTCTTGGGCCGGCGGTTCCCAGGGGAACTGTTCTGAAGACTCGGCTTGTTGGTATGATCAGGATGCTTGATGGGGGAGAACAGGATGACAAACTGATCGCCGTGATGCTCGATTCTCATTTTGGCGATATCAAATCCCTCGAAGATCTGAAGCGTCGCTACAACGGAGTTACTCGTATTCTTGATCTCTGGTTCTCCAACTACAAAGGCTCCGGGATTATGCAATCCGGTGGTATGGCAGGTGTTGATGAAGCAAGGGCGGTATTGCAGGCAGCAATCGATGCTTATGCGAAACAACAGCAGGTGATTGCAGAATAATGCTGTCCGGGCCGATATCAAGAGTAACAACGATCTCGCGTTTTGCTGCCGGTGATTGCAGAGCTGGAAAGCCAGAAGGAATATGGGCCGGCATGGAATGTACTGGCAGATTGGATGAGAGAGAACGGTCTGGATGTTGACATGTCGAGACCGAGTTACGAGATCTACCTGAACAATCCCGAAGAGCATCCCGAAAAGCATCACGTTATTGAGATCTGCATGAGCGCTAAAGGGAGTTGATCAAGGAAGAGCCCCGCAATGAAAAAGAACGTTCAAGACTTTCAACACGAGCTCCGGTGGATATGGCGTATCGGGGTGGTTATTGCAAGATATGGTGCATGCTGATAAGTTATCCTTTCAGAGGGGTTTGCCTGAATCGTATCGTGCAAGTGCCGCTTCTCTTTATGATGAGGCCTTCGGCCAAAAATTCAAGGTTGCTATTCGCTCCGATCAACAACGGCTCTCTTTGCTGAAGGATTGTTTTAAGCGTGAATATGCTATTGTTGCCGTAGCCGGTGACAGGCTCGTGGGAATTGCCGGCTTTCATACGCAAAAAGGTTCGTTTACCGGAGGAATCACGTACAAAGACCTGGTTTCACAACTGGGGTTCATCAGAGGCAGCTGGGCGGCCTCGATATTGAGTCTCTATGACAGAAAGCCTGAAACCGGAGAGTTGTTGATGGATGGCGTAGCGGTTCACCGTGATTACAGGGGGAAAGGGATTGGACGCAGGTTGCTTGAAGAATTGGCGGTGTATGCAAGAGAGAAAGGGTATGACAGGCTACGTCTGGATGTGATAGATACCAATTCGGGTGCAAGAAAGTTGTATGAGCGTGTTGGTTTCAAGCCGATCAGAACAGAAAGGTTTGCATATTTACGTTGGTTTTTGGGTTTCGGCGGTTCTACGACAATGGTGCTGAATATTGAAACTGCAAGCAAAGAAGCTGTCTCCTGATTCCAGGAGACAGCCTCTTTGCTTTTTCTACTTAACCAAGCCCGAGAAACCCATGAAAGCAAGGGAGAGAATCGCTGCTGAAATGAATCCGATCGGGACGTTTTTGAATGGTTTCGGCACGTCGGCTTCTTCGAGTTTTTCCCGGATACCTGCAAACAGAAGAATGGCGAGTATAAAGCCCATTGCCGAGAAAAAGGCGAATACCACGGAGGTGACAAACGAGTAATCTTCCTGTATCGCAATCAGGGCAACACCGAGGATAGCACAGTTCGTGGTAATGAGCGGCAGGAATATGCCAAGCGAGTTGTAGAGTGACTTGCTCACTTTCTTCAAAACGATTTCAACAAGCTGCACAAGAGAAGCGATCACGAGGATAAACATGATCGTCTGCATGAACTCTATTTTGAAGGGTACCAGTATCCCGTAATGCAAAACGTACCCGATGGCAGTGGCGATAGTCATGACAAAGGTTACGGCGAAGCCCATACCGAGGGCGGTATCCAGTTTTCTCGATACGCCGAGGTATGGACAGATGCCGAGAAAACGGGCAAAGACAACGTTATTGACAAATATCGCACTGACAATAACGAGTAAAAGTCCGGATATTTCATTCATTTCTTACCTCCCATTTTCTTTTCAAGTGAGTTGAGCCCGGCAATGATGAGCCCGAGCCCGGCAAATGCACCGGGAGGCAGCGCGAAGACAAGTATGGTATTTGCATCTTCGCCGACAAGCGGGATGTTGAATATCGTTCCGGAACCAAGAACTTCACGGAATAGCGAGAGCAGGAGCAGCGCAAAGGTAAAGCCGAGTCCCATGCCGATGGCATCGATTATTGAATACCAGAGCCGGTTTCTGCTTGCAAATGCTTCAGCTCTGCCGAGAATCATACAGTTCACAACGATCAGCGGGATAAAGATTCCGAGCGACTGGTTCAGCTCGGGAGAAAATGCCTGAATCAGCAGGTCGACTATGGTTACAAACGTCGCGATAACCAGGATAAACGACGGGATTCTAACCGTGCTGGGTATTGCTTTCGAGGCCAGAGAGATGACGACGTTTGAACCGAGAAGTACAAATGTTGTCGCCAGCCCCATGCCGAGCCCGTTGACTGCCGATGTTGTAACGGCAAGTACGGGACAAAGGCCCAGCAGCATCTTGGTTACAGGGTTTTCCTTGACAAACCCTCTGGTGAAAATATTTAAGGCTTCGTTCATTCTGCTGATGATTTAGGGTATTGCTCGTTAATGTCTTCAAGGCCTCTGACGACGGCGTCGGCAACGGCCCGGCAGGAGATCGTGGCAGCAGTGATCTCGTCGATGTCTCCACCGTCCTTTCTAACCTTCCAGTTGGTGTTTTCAAGCGTGCGTCCCTTGAACTGCTCCTTGAATTTGGATTTGTCGATTTTATCGCCGAGCCCCGGGGTTTCACGATGAAAGAGGACTTTATAGCCGAGGATTTTCTGATCGGGAGAGACTCCGAGCAGAATTTCTATTGTGCCGCTGTACCCTTCATCTGTGGAGGTTTCCACTGCGATTCCCTGGATTTTATTTTCCTTGTTGTAGGCTTCGTAAAAGGTTGTTTGCTCGCTCTTCACGGTGTTCAAGCTGTCGATAACGAAAGGGAAAATCTGCTCGATAGCTTTTCGTTTCATTTGTTCCTTGGCAACTGCTATCGGTTCACGCGTGAGATCATCCACGACAGCAAGCAGGGTGGCACTCAGTATGCCGACAATAGTAAGGATGATTATGGGTCTCATGGTGTTTCCGGCTTCTTTGTATGTTTTGCTTTTCTATCGTTAAGATCCCAGCGGTCGATGAGCGGGACGAAGGAGTTCATGATAAGGATGGCGAAGGAAATTCCTTCCGGGTAACCGCCCCACAAGCGGATGATCGCGGTCAGCAGTCCACATCCCAGACCGAAGAGCAACTGGCCGCGAACGGAGAGGGGAGACGTGACCATATCGGTCGCCATAAAAAACGCTCCAAGGATCAACCCGCCTGTAACCATATGAAATGTCGGTGATGCATAGGTGGTCGGATCGATCAGATAAAACAAACCGGTGAACAGGAAAACCGAACCGATCAGGGTGAGAGGGATGTGCATGGTGATGTACTTCTTGTACCATAGCCAGGCCGCTCCTGCAAGCAGAGCGAGAACAGAGGTTTCGCCAAGGCTGCCGCTCATGGTCCCGTAGAATCCGTCCATGATGGAAAAAGATGCAAGTGCAGCTTCCAGGCCATCCGTTTTCAGAATGCCCAGGGGTGAGGCAGCGGTTTGCATATCCACTGAGAACGGAACAGGCCAGCTCGTCATGGCGGCGGGGAAGGAGATAAGCAGAAACACCCTGGCGACAAGCGCCGGGTTGAAAACGTTATAGCCGAGTCCGCCAAAAGCATGTTTGGAGGCTACGATGGCAATGAATGCTCCAGTTACTACCATCCAGAGCGGAAGGTTGGAGGGGACGTTCAGTGCAAGAAGCAGGCCTGTAACCAGTGCACTGCCGTCAAGACAGGAGTTCGGTTTGTTTCTTGCCTTGTCCATAAGCCATTCGAAAGCCATGCAACTGAGGATGGATACTACCGTCAGAACAAGGGCTCTCATGCCGAACAGGTAGACCGATATGACGGTTGCCGGAGCCAAGGCAAGGGCGACATTGTACATCACCGATTCGATGGAGTCCTTCGAGCGGACGAATGGCGCATTTGAAACTTTAAGGTTGACTGATTCCATAGACGTTGATACTGATCCTTTAAGCTGATTTGCGTTTTTGGCGGTTGTTAACGAGTGCCTTGGCATACTTGATCCAGTGCACAAGCTCTCGTTTCGAAGGGCAGACATAGGTGCAACTGCCGCATTCCGTGCAATTGGCAAGGCCAAGAAGTTGTATTTCATCAAACTCCCTGAATTGCGCGACATTGGCAAGAAGCCATGGTGCAAGTCCCTGCGGGCAAACATCAACACATTTGCTGCACCTGATACAGGTGCGTTCACGGGCTTTTTCAATCCCGGTGTTATTGATAAAGAGAATGCCTGACGTGGTTTTTACAACCGGTACGTCAAGCGTAAAAAGTGCCTTGCCCATCATCGGGCCGCCGGAGATAATCTGGTTGGTGCTGTCCTTCAGATCACCACAGAACCGGGAAACGTCCCTGAAACTCGTGCCGATTACCGCGCGGATGTTTTTCGGTTTTCCTATTTCCAGACCTGAAACCGTTACGATTCGGTCGACCAGAGGTTTGTTTTTACAGACGGCTTCATAAATGGCTACTGCCGTTCCGATATTCTGTACAAGACACCCTTTGTCGAACGGCAGCTCACCCTGCTCAATTGTTCTGCCGGTAATTGCGTTGATAAGCTGCTTCTCCGCGCCTTGGGGATACTTGGTTTTCAGGGAGACAACTTCGATGCCTTTGGATGAAGCAAGTCGGGATAATGTTTCGATTGCATCTTTTTTATTGGACTCGATGCCGATATAAGCCTTTGCCTGTGCACCAAAAAGTGATGCAATGATCTCAAGTCCTTCGATGACTTCTTGCGGTGATTCCAGCATAAGACGGTGGTCGGCTGTAAGAAACGGCTCACATTCAGCACCGTTGAGAATGATAGTATCGATCTGCTTGTCGGGGGGAGGAGAGAGCTTGACGTTGGTCGGGAAACCTGCCCCGCCCATGCCGACGATCCCGGCATCTTTTATTTTCCCGACGATCTCTTCTTTGGAAAAGCCGTGCCAGTCAACCGGTTCGGTATTCAATCCTTCTTCCCATTCATCCTGTCCGTCGGCGGTGATAAACACGGTCACGGCATATTGCCCGCCCGGGTGAGGGTGCGGTTTGACGGCTTTAACCTTGCCGCTTGTGCTCGCATGAACTTTTGCTGAAATAAAACCATCAGCGTCACCGATCAGTTGCCCCTTTTTAACTTCGCTTCCGACCTTTACCAGAGGTTTGGCAGGTTTGCCGAGATGCTGGTTCAGGGAGATGGCCAGTTCTGCCGGAACCGGCATTACTTCTATGGGAATATTTTCTGTAAACTTGCTTTCAGGAGGATGAATGCCTCCCGTTTTGAATGTCTTCATTTACGAGGCCTTTTTTTGTTTTACTTCTTTCAGGTCATGCTCCAGCCTGATACAGTTGACCTTGGTCGGACAAACTTCGATGCATTTACCGCAGGCAGTACATTTTTCCTGAATGATTCTGGCAAGGAAATTCTCGATGACAATTGCATCATCATCGCAAACCTTGACGCACTTCTGACAGGCAATGCAGCCTGCATCACAGGCCTTCTTGGTGGCCGCACCCTTGTCGTGAGAGTTGCAGGCGATATAATAGCGTTCGGCTTTCTTTTCCTGCATGACCAGTACACCTGTTGGGCAGGACGGAATGCAGGCGCCGCAGCCGGTGCAGAGATCCTTGTCGATAACGATGAGGCCGTTTTCAAGATGCATCGCCCCGAAATCGCAGAAAGCGATACATGAACCGAGTCCGATACAAGAGTAACGGCACTGCTTTGGCCCGGCATAGGTCTGGGTTGCGGCCCAGCAGTCCTGGATGCCGTAATATTCTGCTGTTTCCCTTGCCGTGTCGTTGTCGCCCTGACAGAGCACGACAGCGGTGATCGGTTGGGGTTCAGCCATGGTTATGCCGAGCGTGGCACTAAGCTGGGCGGCAAGATCCGCTCCCCCGACAGGACAAGACATCGATGAATCCTTCGTTTCTACAAGAACTTCGGCAAACTGCCCGCAGCTCGGGTATCCGCAGGCGCCGCAGTTGACACCGGGAAGGATATCATTGATGATAACTACCGTGGGGTCTTCTTCAACGTGAAATTTTTTTGAAACATAGAAAATTATGAGGCCGAGCGCGAGTGCAACAGATCCAAGGCTTGCAACTGCCGGTATGAATGCTTCACTAATCATGCGTTGTTATTTAATTCCCGTAATGTGGTAATACGTTTTGTTCTTCAGGGTGTACCGCAGAACAACATAGGTGCCCCCGAGAACAAGTAGTCCGAAAAGGAATGACTGCCATAGTTCAAGAGCCATGGAGTTTGCTAAGCCGAGAGAAATCATGAACAGCACAAGCGGCATGATAAAAAGCATCAGGGCTGCCTTGATTTCGGCATGTTCTTTCAGGTTGCATTCAACCATATCTCCGGGTTTTGCGCCTATCCTGTTCTGTGCAAGCACCGTTTCAGGTTTCATTGACGGTTTTTGACCCATACTGCATGCTCCGCAGTGTGCGTGCTCTTTCGAAGCATCCGTACAGACAATCTCGATTTCGGCTCTTTCCTTATATGTTTTCAGCACTTTGGCGTACATAAGACATTAATCATCTCCTACAGGTGCTTCTGTTAATTCTGTTGCGCACCTTGGTTATTACGTTAAGCGGGTAGGTTTGGGGGTTTCCACGCCCCGTCCGCATCCTCGAGCCCCGACAAAATCGGGACTCACGACAATCTATAGAGGTGCCTTTAATGTTATTATCAGCATAATAACTCACTATACAATGGTATGTCCGGTCGCTGGTGACTGTGAAATGTGAGATGTACCGTGCTTTCCCGAACCGTGTTTATCTGGTTTGGCCCGGGAACAAAATGACACAAAATTTAACAATAATCGTGACATTAACAAACCTGATGCCGGTACTTGCGTTTAGGGCACCTCAACTTGCTGCGCGCCCTGATTACTTCGCTGGCCGGATAGGAGAGGGTTTCTGCGCTCCGTCCGCCACGCACTTGAACCGCTCATGACGATAGAGGCACCTTTTTAGAATCCGTTGCGGGCAAAGATGATGTCAACGCTTTTTCTGAGCTTGCCGAGGATGTTTTTCGATGAAAAGAGCTGTTCTATTTCTTCTGCAGACAGATGCCAAAGAATATCCTGATCCTGCAGGACGTGCTCTTTCAGCTGGACTTTGCGTTCCCAGCTCTTCATTGCATTGCGCTGCACCAGTTTGTAGGCTTCCTCACGGGTAAGACCTTTTCCCGTGAGAGCGAGCAGCAGAGTTTGCGAAAGAGTAAGGCCGTAGGAAGTATTGAAGTTTTCTTCCATTCTTTCCGGGTAGACGAGAAGGTTTTTCAGCGTATCGGTGAAGGTGCGAAGCATGTAGCAGAGAGCGATGGTGGAATCCGGCATGATAACCCTTTCGACCGACGAGTGTGAGATATCCCGTTCATGCCAGAGTGCAACATTTTCCATGGCTGCAATGGAGTTCGAACGGACAACCCGGGCAAGGCCCGTCAAACGTTCGAAAGTGATGGGATTGCGTTTGTGCGGCATTGCGGAACTGCCTTTTTGCCCTTTGCTGAAAAACTCTTCGGTTTCACGTACTTCGGTCCGCTGCAGGTGACGAAACTCCACGGAAAATTTTTCGATTGATGAGGCTATGATGGCAAGAGTTGTGAGAAACTCGGCATGCCGGTCACGCTGCAGAATCTGGGTTGAAATCGGTGAGGGCTTCAGGTCGAGCTTCTTGCAAACAGCAGCTTCTATCTCCGGCGAAAGGTGTTGATACGTGCCTACGGCGCCCGAAATTTTACCCACGGAAACGTTCTCGACAGCCCTTTCGAGCCTTTCGAGGTTTCGAAGCATTTCCTGATGCCAGAGCAGGAGTTTCAGGCCGAAAGTGGTTGGTTCAGCATGAATGCCGTGGGTTCTTCCCATCTCCAGGGTGTATTTAAACTCTACAGCCCTTTTGGCAAGTACTTCGACAAGTGTCTCGACGTCCTTGACAAGAATCCTGCCGGCGTCGCGCATCTGCATGGCAAGACAGGTGTCACCTACATCAGAGGAGGTCAGGCCCTCGTGGATATAGCGAGAATGCGGTCCCACATACTGGTTGACATTGGTAAGGAAAGCGATCACATCGTGCTTGGTTTCCTTTTCGATTTCAAGGATTTCATCGACGTTGAATCTCGCGTTTTCTTTTATGGCCGCCAAAGCCTCTTGCGGGACAGCGCCCGTTTCAGCGCGTGCTTCTACAGCCGCTATTTCCAGTTGCAGCCAGCGCTCGAACTTTGCTTCGTCCGTCCATATGGCTGCCATATCTTTCGGTGAGTAACGTGGTATCACTGTGTTTTGGTTTTAAGGGCACCTCTATTTATTTATTCCGTGCTTCAATTGCATCGTTGAACGGTGCTCGAAATCCTCATGTACTCTGTGTACACTCCGGTTTCTCCGCTCCGTTCGCCTTGCACTTGAAACGCTCATGACAATTAATAGAGGTGCCTTTTATTGGATATCAAATGGTTAAAAAAGCCTTAATATATCATTTACTACAGACTTCCGGCTGCTATCTTCCTGCTATGTGTTTTGCATCTCCCGGTATGCTTTTTTTATATAATCGAGAGCGGCGTCCCTGTCATATGGAATTTCCCCCTCGATAACAGCGGTTTCCATTTTTTTCTTTATGATGCCGACAAGTCTGCCTTCGCGAAGACCGAGGGTTTTCATGATATCACAACCGTCGATAGGGGGTCTCCATTTTGCCAGCAGATCTCTCTCGGCAACTTCCGTGATTTTTCTCTCCACGATGTTGAAGTTGTTCATGATTCTCTTGACCTTCCGGGGATTCTTGCTGGTGACATCTGCCCTGCAAAGTATCATCAGATCATCCAGGTCTTCTCCCGCTTCATACATTAATCTCCTCACGGCAGAATCGGTGATCTCATCCTTTGAAAGCGGGATCGGGCGATGATGCAGCCGTATCATTTTCTGTACATACGGAAGGGGCTCGAGCGGCCAGCGCATGGACCGGAATATCTTTTTTGACAGCTTTGTCCCGACGATTTCATGGCCATGAAAGGTCCAGCCCGATGATTTATTGAAGCGTTTGGTTACAGGTTTGGCGATATCATGGAGAAGGGCGGCGACCCTGAGCCAGAGATTGTCGCTTTTCTCTGCCAGCTTATCGACAACCTGAAACGTGTGAAACAGCGTGTCCTTGTGTCCCAGGCCGTCAACTTGTTCAACACCGGCCATTGCGGTCAACTCCGGCATGATCTCTTCAAGGATGCCGGTTTTGAAAAGAATCGTGAGGCCAACGGAGGGCTTTCGGCTTGCCATGATTTTCAAAAACTCCTGACTTGCCCGCTCTTTTGATACAATGGTTATTCTCTGTGCCATGGAAGTCATGGCGTTCACAACCTGCCGGTCAAGCTGGAACTCAAGCTCGCAGGCAAACCTTGCGGCCCTCATCATGCGCAAAGGGTCGTCTGAAAAAGTTTTTTCGGGTTCCAGAGGGGTTCTCAATATTTCCGCGCGCAGATCGTTATAACCGTTGAAAATATCGACGATACAGTTGCGGTCACCTTTGTTCAATGGTACTGCCAGGGCGTTGATTGTAAAATCCCGCCTTGAAAGGTCATCTTCGAGTGATCCTATTTCGGTGACCGGTTTTCGTGAATCCGGGTTGTAGCTTTCCTTGCGCGCACCTACAATTTCAAGCAGTATCATTCCTGTCCCGGGATCTTCAAGCTCAAACCGTGCGGTCCTGAACCGTTCGAAAACAACGAAGTTTTTGCCGTTTAATTCTTTTTCAATCAGTTTTGCGAAAGGTACAGGCTCGCCGACAACCATGATATCAATGTCCTGGCTCGATTTGTTCATCAGGACATCTCTGACATAACCACCTACGAGATAACACGGTATGCCGGATCGGTCTGCGATATCGCCTATCCGGTAAAGAATATCAGGAAGAGAGTGTGGCGGCAGTTTTTCCTTGCAGGACATAGAAGTATCAAAATTCTCGAAAAAAGTGTTGTGCGATAATTTCTGCTATTCTGCTGTTTGCGGGTCGGTTGCAGATTCGGGCTGTAAATCCAGCGCCGCTATTTCGTACTTGAACAAACTCAGGGAAATCATGGTTCCGACGAGCATGAGCACCCCGGCGAAGATAAACGGCATCGACGGGAGCAAGCCATAGCAAATGCTGCCGCTGAACGGGCCCAGTATCCTTGCAAGAGAGTTGATGGATTGTCCGTAACCCATGATTTGCCCCTGTTTCTGCGTGTAGCTGTAGAGGGAGATCATCGAGATGTTGATCGGGTTTACCAGACTGGTTCCGATTGCAAAGAAAAGAAGAATGCCGAGTCCGAGAGTGAAAAGGGTTGTCGATGGAATAAACGGGATAAAAAACACTCCGGCAAATGTAATGATATGGCCCCAGAGAAAAAGTTTGTGCTCGCCAAAACGCTTGTTCAGTTGCCCTATCATGCCGCCCTGAACGATTACCGATATAAAACCTACATAGGCAAACAAGTAGCCTATCTGCTGGTCGGTTGTATGGAAATACTCTTTCCACAGCAGAATAGAAGCTATTTGCATATTGGCGATGCCGAACGTGAAAATAAAGTTTGCACTCATGAGCAGGGCTATGGGGCGGTAGCTGAAGGCAGTTACGACTCCGTCGAAGTAGACTGTCGATTTCTCTTTTACGGAAGCAAGCAAGGGTTGTCCGGTGCGGTTCATCAAACCGCCGATAAAGTGTGAGATTTTTTTCGCTTGTTTGTTTGATTCAGGAAGAAGAAAAATGGCAAGGATAAAATCGATCCCGATCAAACCCGAAGCAACATATCCCACCATTTCTATACCGAAATTGGTTTTGAGAAATCCGCCGATCAACGGCCCAACGATAAAGCCTATACCGAAGGCCGCGCCGAGCATGCCCATGGCGGTTGACCGGCTTTTGCTGTCGGTAACGTCGGTTATGTACGCCTGTGCCGCCGCGATATTCGCTGATCCTATGCCCGACAGGGCACGTGCAAGGATCAAAAGCGGAATGGTGGAGGCTTGTGCGAAAAACAGATAGGAGACTGAAGCCAGTAAAATACTGCTCAGCATCACCGGTCTGCGCCCTATATGATCACTGAGTCTTCCCCATACGGGGGAGAAGAGAAACTGCATGCCGGAATATATCGCGGCGATAAAGCCTATCATAAAAGGGTTTGCGCCAAGATCTTTGGCGTATGTCGGAAGAAGAGGCAGGACAATACCGAACCCGATCAGGTCGAGCAGCACTGTCAGAAACAGTATCGCCAGGGGTGACTTCTTCATGCAGGACGGCTGTTTTATGGATACCTCAATTTATTTATTCCGCATTTCAATTGCCGCGTTGACCGGTGCTCGAAATCCTCATGTACTCTGTTGTACACTCCAGTTTCTGCGCTCCGTTCGCCTTGCACTTGAACCGCTCATGACAATAAATAGAGGTTCCCTTATGGTAGTAAAGCCGGAAAGATAAGAAAATGACCGCGTTTTTCCTCTTTCGGGGTCATTCGTTATACCTGATGGCTGGACAGCACTTTGTTCGGGCGGACACAGGGGTCCGCCCCTACGTAGCTCCAATACACCCCTGCATTTTTCATAAACAGACCAACGATTCAACAGATCAGCACTACTTTTCTCGATTACAAATACGATTACCGCTTCGCTGAGTACGATCCTGAAGCCGTCATTTTCCCTATCTTGTTATCCAGCCCTCATGACCCATAACACGTAACACTTACTGCCTCATCGCTCATCACTTGTCGCATCAATGATGCGCCTGAGCTGCTCTATGCCCTCAAGTATGCGGGGGCCGGGACGCAAGAAAATGCTGTTGTCAAAGTTATCGTAAACTTTCCCGTTTTTTACCGCTCCGATATGTGCCCAGCCTGATCTGGAGATTACTTTGGAGACGACGTTTCCCTCCCTGGACATATACATGCAGGCAATGATGTCCGGGTTCTCTGTGATAACCCATTCGGGAGAGGCCTTAAAATACTCCTTTTCCACAGCATCGCCGATATTTTTGCCTCCGGCATAGGTGATGAGAGCAGAGACATAGCTGTTTTTTCCTCCTGTCCAGAGAGGGTCATCCCATATTTCCAGGTAAACTTTCGGGCGAGAGGCGACGGTTTCAACCTGTTTCCGAAATTTTTCCAGGCCTTGTTCGATAACTGAGGCAAGGCTGTCGGCTTTTTCGGTGTTGCCGGTAAGTTTACCTAATTTGCGGAGCGCCGGGGGAATATCTTCCGGGATGCGGACAGTAAGGTGTTCCCGCCTGATATCGAGTTCGGTTATTCTCACACCCATGTTTTCATCTGCAAGGTCTGTGTCGAGAACAAGGTCCGGTGAAAGACTGGCGAGCACTTCAAGAGACGGTTTGCCGAAAGCCCCGACTACCTGTATCTTTTCTACGTCGGCCGGCCAGTCACACGCGCTGGTTCTTCCAATAAGTTGTTTTCCTGCTCCGATCGCATAGATCATTTCCGTAATGCTCGGGGTCAGGCTGACAATTGTCGGTTTATCGGAAAAGAGGCCCGAGGTCTGCTTTGTCGCGGTGTCACCGCATCCTCCAAGAAATGCCGGCCAGACCAGGAAAAAAAGAATCAGGACCTTAGAAAGATGCAATATGTTTTTCATAACGTGTAAGAACTTCTCGATGATTGAATGCAAGTGAAAGGCTGTCGGCTTTTTTAGTGGAAAACCAGGCGGCATCGGCTACTTCGCCGGGTTGAGGGCGAAGCGTTCCCTGCGCTGTCCCGTAAAACATCAGGACAACAGCGTGAAAGTTATATTCGGGGAAGATTTCGTTGCAATAGCCAAGAAACTCGGGTGATTGCAGGTCAAGTCCGGTTTCTTCGGCCGTCTCACGGATAACCGCTTTCTCGGCAGTTTCACCGGGATCGATATGACCGCCCGGAAAACACCAATAACCTTTAAACGGCTCTATACTTCTTTGTGTCAGCAGGATAATGTTTCGCTCCATTTCCGAGGGCGATACTATTGCCGTGACGGTAGCTTTTACCATATATGAGCTGAGCGTTTATACATATGGACACCTCTATTTGGGGCACCTCTCTTAATTTGTTGCGCACCATGATTACTTCGTTGGCCGGTGCTCGAAATCCTCATGTACTCTATGTACACTCCGGTTTCTGCGCTCCGTCCGCCTCGTACTCAAGTCGCTCACGACAAT
>JANQGE010000093.1 GCA_028277485.1 Chlorobium sp. | reverse complement strand
AGATCAGGTTTTGTGGTGTCTTATGGGCTCTGAACAGACGAGCCAAAGCTGGACGATCTTCTGCTCTAAGATGATAATTCTTTGGTTTTCGTGCCATATTACAGGGGTTGGTGAACGGTTACCTGTAAGATAACACAATTTATTATTAGTATGGATAATTAACCGGACAGTGCACTAGTGTTGTGTCAGGCACCTAAAGTTGCATAAAAGCAGTAACTTATACTTCATCATCAACCTAACGAGCAGAGATCATGAAGAAGTACAAAGTTACCCTGACCCAGCAAGAACGCGAAGCCATCAGCAGCAAAGGCAAACATGCAGCACAAACGGTGTTGAATGCGCTGATCTTACTGGCCTGCGATGAAGGAGAATATCAAAAAGAGCGATCGACCAACGAGACCATATCACAAGTGTTGAACGTCAGCATGAAAACCATAGACCGGGTCAAAAAAAGATTTGTCGAAGAAGGACTTGATGCAGTGCTGGCCCGGAAGCCTGCAACCAGGAGGATGCCGAAAAAAGCAGATGGTGACTTTGAAGCGCATCTGATAGCCCTGAGCTGTTCAGAACCTCCTGAAGGCTATCACCGTTGGTCATTACGATTACTGGCAGACAAAGTAGTTGAGTTGAACTATGTCGATCACATCTCTCATGAAACCGTTCGACAGGTGTTAAAAAAAACGAGCTTAAGCCCTGGAAACAGGAAGGATGGGTAATTCCTCCTTTGAGCAACAGTACCTTTGTCGCTCACATGGAAAAGGTACTCGATATCTACAAACAGCCCTATGATCCTTTGTATCCAGTAGTGTGTATGGATGAGTCACCCAAACAGCTGATAGCAGAAACGAAGACCCCGGTACCAGCAAGGCCCGGACAACCAGCACGCTATGATTACGAATGCCGACGCGAGGGAACCTGTAACATGTTTATTGCCACAGAGCCATTGATTGGCAACCGAATTGTTCGGGTCACCGAACAGAGAACAAAACAGGATTGGGCGCGATTTCTCGAAGCAATCGCCAGAGAGTATGAACATGCCGAAAAGATCACGCTGGTGATGGATAATCTCAATACCCATGTTCCAGGATCACTGTATGAAATTTTCAAACCTGAAAAGGCCAAAGCACTCCTGGATCGATTTGAGTTTGTCTATACACCCAAGCACTGCAGTTGGCTGCTTGGGAAAAAGCATGGAACAATAAAAACGCGACGGTCAACTGGAGGTTCACAACAGACGATGCCAGAATAAAACTGAGACATCTTTATCCGTCAGTTATCACCTGACATGACAATAGAGCCCTGCGCGATCTGTTCTTCGGTAAAACGTGACTTTTTCATGGCAATGCCTCCTGTTTGGTTCAAGATGCTCATTGTTGTAACATTCTACTTATCCGTCTCAAGGTTTGGTGGGGCATGGGGGTATATTTTCTGTGGCTGTCCGGCTCTTTCAACTCCAAAAAAAGTATATTATGGATGGTAGCCACCACAGAAAAGGCAGCAAAAAAAATTCAGTCGGCAATAAGAAAGGACATAGTTAAACGGTCTATCAGAACGTCGTAACGCTTGCTCAAACGATTAAAGCTAAGCGAACTGCAAAAAAAAGCCAGATGCTTTTTTTTGTTTCCGCTTATACGTATCTTAAGCAGAGCTTTAAAGTATGAAGCAAGCGTTACATGTTAAGCAAACCAAAAAAGGAGAAACACTATGACGCATGCTGATCCAACCCAGTGGATATAAGCTGTATCGGAGGCTGTTTCAGTTGATCTTGAGACAGCCTCCTCTGTTTTATAACCACGATGTGCTCCCATCAACCATCCACTTCCTTTTGGTAATATTTTGACTGCTGAACCAGAAATTTTTCCGGTGTAAATGCTCCCAATGAACTGTGTGGACGGATAGAATTGTAATCCTCCCGTCATTCTCCGATAATCTCTCGAGCATGTTCCAGGCTCATGAACAAGTTCACATTCAGGCACTCATCTCGTAGCCTGCCGTTGAAACTTTTGATGTAGCGATTATCAATCGGTTTACCCGGACGATTGAACACCAGTTTTACTCCATGGCGGTGAGCCCAGGCATCCAGTGCTTTACCGATAAATTCAGGGCCATTGTCAACCGTGATCATTTTCGGCATACCTTTGAGCCAAGCAATTCTTTCCAGTACGCTGCATACTCGTTGATTGATGTATCGACTTCATAACCAAGATAATCCTTGCTATAGCTACCCAGCACGTTGAGAACCCGAAAACGACGGCCGTTATAGAGGTTGCTGCTCATAAAATCCATCGCCCAGCAGTGATTCCTGCGTTCAGGTGTTGAAGGAACAACACGGCTTTTCGATGCGATCTTCTTGCGCCGTCTGACTCATAGCATCAGGTTTTCTTCTCGATATAACCGCTCTGTACGCTTATGATTGATCATGAAGCCTTCTCGAAGCAAGAGATAATGCAATCTCCGGTAACCCCAGCACTTGCGCTCGTCTGCCAGTTCTGTTAACCGTTTCCTGATCGCCTCATTCCTGTCAGGTTTGAGGCTGGTAATACCAGCTCGAACGGTTCAGCCCGATCAACACACAGAGTTTTCTCAGGCTTTGCCCGAAGCTTTCCTGCAAATGCGTGATCGCTTTGCGCTTCGTTTCGGGCGTTACCACTTTTTTGAATTGATCTCCTTGAGCATCTGGATATCGAGTGCTTGATCTGCCAACAGCTTTTTCAAGCGGTGGTTCTCGTCTTCACGCTCCTTATGAAGGGTTTGAAATACAGGATGTGGAAAACGCAATAACAACCGTTTGACGCTAATACCGGCAACGAGGGACGTTCATAACTAATTATACTCCTCCTTCTAAAAAGATCAGCCGCGCTTACATCCGAGAATATCAAGACCAGCGAAAAAGGGGCAAGGATGTCAGGCTTTATTCGTTTTTCCAGAGCGGGATTCCTTCACTGCGTTGAGAATATCACGTGTTTTTGCTTTTGTTTTGAGGCCCTTGATGTCAAACGGCGATGCAGGGGGTTTTCTGTATATGATCGAAAAAACCTCGCCGCTTCGTTTCCTGATGATCACCTCTTCATTACGTGCATCTTCAAGCAGCTTGGAGAGTTTTTGACGAGCTTCTGAATAGGTGTAGACTTTCATAATTTCAACTCCAAGGT
>JANQGE010000082.1 GCA_028277485.1 Chlorobium sp. | reverse complement strand
AGATATCGACCTGGAGGGTCAGGTCTGGCAGTTGCCTGTCGAGGACATGAAGTTTACGCTCAGGGAAAAGGAGCAGCGCAAGGGACAGGTTCACACGGTGCCGCTGGCAAGGCAGGCCATCGAAGTTCTGCAGGAGCTCCGGCCGTTCACCGGCAGTAGTCAGTACGTTTTCCCCGGCCGGGCGGCATCGAGGGTGATGTCGGAGAATACGGTCAACCAGGCGTTACGAACAATCGGCTGGGATTCCGACACGGTGACCGCTCACGGGTTCCGCGCGACCGCCCGGACCATGCTGCATGAAACGCTGGGATTCAGTCCGGACGCGATCGAGGCCCAGCTCGGCCACCGTGTTCCAGACCGGCTTGGTGGGGCGTACAACCGCACCAAGCACCTCGACGAGCGCACGCGCATGATGCAGGAATGGGCGGATTATCTGGATGGGTTGAGGTAATGTGGGTAGTTGGAAAGGGGGGATTGGATTATGTCCGGGGTTGTGGGCCGGGGTTTTGTATTTCTGGCTGTTTGAAGGGAAAAAGGTTGTTAAAGTTTTTGCTTGCTGACGCCCAGCTTCACCGGCACGCGGCACTCGTTTGGCTTCGCCAAGCCTCGTTCCGCGTGCAAGCTGTTGTTAGATGGCTAATATTACTGCCGTCTATATTGAAATTGATACTCAGGTCGTGGTGCTGCTGTCAGGGAGAAAACGCACTATTTCGTCAGTTAACTTTTGCAGGTCGTTAGGATCATAAAATATGGTTCTTAGAGATTGTATATTGAAGGGTAGCTCCGTCTTTTTTTCTGCAATGGATATCGCCATAACGTTCGACGCTCTTGCAAACCCAAATTCGTAGAACACGTTTGGATTGAGTCCAGTTAGATCGGCAACCACAACGCTAGCATTTTGAATCTGTTTTTCTATCTCGTCATCAATTCTGGAAGTACCCTTAGTCTCGTCAATTCTGAGGACAAAGTAGTCCGTTTCTGAGTTATTGGCAGCTGTCTTTATTGCACCTAGCACGTTGTTGAACTTGGTTTCAAAGGGAGTTGCAACAAAAATAACGTTGGTTCCCGAAAAACACTTTCTGGCTAGTGATACTGCGTCCTCAGCGGCTTTCTTAAGACTCTTTTCGTTATCAAGTCGGCGGTTTACGTTGTTGAAATCCTCAAAGTTAACAAATTCTGGGATGGTAAGTGGAAGATTCTCCGAATAACGTTCGTAAAGACGTCTCGATGCACCTTCGAGCATCGGAATCGGTACGACCGGTCGATTTCCCTTCTCGCATAAGTAGATGTAGTCCTCTGTAGCCTCCGACCCACCGAGCACAATAACTGCACTTGCTTCATGAACAAGCGAATAACGTTTCGCTATCGGCCCATTACCTAGCGCGTTCCGAATTCTTCCGATTCCATGCACTTCCATTTCTTCTCTTGCAATGGACAGTACGTGTTCTTCAAGATCAATACTTCGCTCGTCACACTCAGCGGCCGCGCCGCGCGCGGCATGTAAGTCGACATTGTCTTCTGCGTTTGAACCTCCAGTGACGAGTCTATAACCAACAGAGACAACTGCACGACCAAGGTTCTCCGCTAGCTTGACAAACTGATCATCGCTTGTGTTGCTGCAACTTCCTACAACCAATATTGATCTCATGGATCATCCTCCCTTGGTATTGAGTTTACTCAACTCGGCAGTTGCGGGCGTGTGTAACGCGCCTGCAAACATTATTTATTATTCATCTGCACTACAGATTTTCCGGAGTATTCTGAAAAATATACTGTGTTTTTGCTTGAAACTCAAGAATACTACAGGATTTATACTGCCGGGCGGCACATTTTGTTTTTGCGGGAGGTTGGAAGGGGGGAATCAGACTACAAGGTTTGGAAAATACATGTTCTTAGGGTGTTTCGTTATAGCATCACCCTTCCAACCTGAAGTTATTTGCAAAAAGCAACAATCATTCATTGTTGTGTGCTGATTTTTATGCTTTGCAGTTCGAGCTTTTCCTCCTACAGATAGTTTCTTTGGTTTCTTGCAGTAACCATATAATTGTTTGCCTTCTACTTTGTCCCCTTTGTTAAGGTGTGAATCTGGATGGAATTTATATGTTTTTGGGTTAAACTCTTCTTCGATTTCACCATTTCCGCCACCCTTTATATCAACAACAAAAAGGTATAATTTATCTGTAATTTGTTTTGGGGCTTTTGGAGTTTTGATGTTTTTGCCGATAACAAATATTTTTTCACCTTCGATTGATCCAGGGGCTTCTGTTAAAATCACTGCGTTTGTGCCGTCTTAATTATAGTGAATCTGATGACTTATCTGATTCAGGAAGAGAAGTGCTGGTTTCATGAAATAATCTCTCAATAATCTGTGGCTTGTAATTTATCAGGAATGAGATGTCTGAGGATGTAAGTTCTTCATCGATGATATTTAATACAGTCTGGATTTCTTGTATTAGTATCGACTTCTCAGGCTCTTGTTCATAGCGTGTCGCGAATTTTTTGGCGATTTCCATAAACTCTTCCTCATCATATTCGTCCAATAAATATGATTCGTATTCTTCTTGGTATTTATGATTACGCCACAAATTCTTTACAACTCTTTCTAAGAGTTCTGTTCTTTTGGAAATGGCTAGTTCGACAAATTCTCTAAAGTCTGATGTTGTCGTGATAGACTGGCTATCAGGTTGAAGTCTTAGTATGAAATCATAAGAGGGTATTTCTTCTGTTTTATTAGCATATCCTAGGGCATTCCAAGCATTAAAATCAGCGAGATATGCGGCATTTAAATAGTTTGTTTTCTGGCTAAGAGATGTGCTACAAGTTTTGTTCATCTTGAGCCTCTTGATTTGATTTGGTTTGTTTAGTTGCGTTCTCGATTAGCCAATTACCAATTGAGAGTGCAATGTCAGGACGTAAAACCAATGTGCATTGAATTTCACGGATATATGTTCTTGTATCGATTTCTTTTTTTTCTTCTACGTTACCGTTTTCATGATCTATGATTATTGTGCTATCGTAAGTTTTTTCTTTTTCGATAAATAAATCAACAACTATCTCTCCTTGTGGGTTTTTGGCGCCAATGGCACCTGTGGCAGCATAAGCGTTATGATGTTGCGACTTGTTATAAGTTACTTTGAGAGTTTCTTTGCTCATGATTCTGCGAAATTACGTCAATTTAAGGATGTGCGCATAAGAATATAATATAAAGCAAATCACTTATGATTTCAATCATATTCTCAAATAACAGAACTTGGCGATTAATCGGGCTTTTTTTGCCCCGTCCGTCTTATCACCCACGTCACCACGCCCTGTGTTCGGAAGTCCATGCCTTTTTGCACATTGATAGGTTCGTGATGGCTGTTACTCGGCATCAGTTTTATTTTCTCGCCCTTGATCCATAACCGCTTAACCGTTTGTTCTCCGTTGATCGACGCAATGACGATGCTTTTGTTTGCGGGTTCGATGGCTGTGTCTACTATCAGGATATCCCCTTCCTCGATACCTGCACCGGTCATGCTGTCACCTGCGACCTTTACCGCATACGTGCTTTCCGGGTGCTGAATCATATGCTTTGGCAAATCCAAATATTCCTCGACCGGGCACGTTGAATCGGCCGGGTGCCCGGCGGCTATTGCATGTCCGTACAGCGGCACACTCTCGATTTGTGAAAGATACTGTTTCGGGGATCCTGTCACTGTCGATACCGGATAGTTTTCTTTTTCCGCCTTTACTGCTTCGGACACCAATTCCTGCACCGCTTTTCCCAGCCTTTCATAGTGAGACGCTTCACGTAGATCCTTTTTCACATCACGCGCAAACATTTCTCCTTCTCCCATAATCAACCAATGGATGTTAATACTCTTCTGCTCACATAAAGTGAATAGGGTTTCATAATCTGGCTGATTTCGCCCACTTTTCCAGTTTGATACAGTTGTCGGAACAACTCCTAATATTTTAGCGAGTTGTCCGGTACCTGAGACCTCAAAAGCAAGCTCAAGGCGCTTAAAAAAATCTTCTTTTTTCACAAAAAATATGTTTACGTTCACAAAATGTTTTGAATAAGTTCACGTTTTGTGTATAATGTTCATGTAACCTTACAAGAATTATACAAACAATGACCATGCCAAGCAAAGCAAGGGTAGACCATCGGAAGCGGTATCGTGGCGTCGTTACAGCAGTTAGGGAGAAAATACGGCAAGCCGAGGGGATTGAGTTGCCTTACATAACCGTCCTCAAGCGTATCAAGCGGAGACATGCTGCTACCATGCCTTATTACCTCGAAGCATTACGCGAGATGAAGCAGGAGCAGGAGGATATCGAGCAGTACGAGGAGGAGATCAACCAGATCATTAACCAGTGAAGTTTGCAGTTTGCGCAGAGCATCGGATCAGCTGTGAAGAATACTGGCAAGGAAGCAGTTTGACACGAGAAAAAGCTGTTAGGCTTGCAAAAAAAATAGTCAAGCAGGCTGCCGGGTATCGGGTATTTGTCGAGTGGAGTAAAGATGATGGTCGGCACGGGTACCTAAATCCTGATGGGCGAATTGTTGGGGTTGGCCAATTGGAATACTGGGAGCAAAAAGACAAGGAGGAGATCATTTCATAATGGAGACGACAAGCAATACAGAGAAGCAATTTCGGTTCTACCGCCTGAAGGACATCATCGGCGACAGGAAAAACGGGATTCCGGGCATTATTCCGGTGTCACGCTCTGTGTGGTATCAGGGGGTGAAGGACGGGAAATACCCTCAGCCGGTCAAGTTGTCGGAAAGAACGTCAGCGTGGCGGTCAACGGACATCGACGCGCTGGTGGAGCGGTTATCTGAGGGTGAGCAATAACAACAAGGCAAACAGAGGAGAATTATGAAACGCATACTCGGAAGTCTCACGTTGCAGACGGTTGGTGCAACCGTCAAGGTTACTCTCGGTAACGGCGAGACAATGCAGAGCAAGTGTAATCCAGATCAAATTGAGGTTGTGCAGCTTGTTGTAAACATGCGGGGACATTGGCCTGATACCGCCGTGCTCATGGCTTGCGGCGATGTCGCACGAGAGGCTTGTCGGATTGGCGAAAATGGGCAAAACTTGGTCAGCCTTTAAACCGAGGGGAGGATAGCAATGCTACTTGCAAAGATCATCGAAGAAAACAAGACGCTGCGCCAGGTCAATGCTCGCACAGGCGAACTGCTCGACATCGAGCGGGCACAGAACCGGAAGCTTGCCCGCGACCTCAATGCACTTACGGCAAAGTACATACGAGCTCGGGACTTGCTTGATGATAAGTCAAGCATAGTGCGCCATGAGAGCGATTACAGCGAGGGGGTGACGGTATGAGAAGAGGCTTGTTGCTTATCGCATTCGGCCTGTGCTGGGCGCTCTGCCGGTACGCCCAGATCCCGAATTGCGGCGACATGGTTACAAATGAAGCCGTGCGCGTATTGCTTGCGTCGATCGGCGCGGTCTGCATGGTGGCGGCTGCGGAATCATTGCGCATAAAGATTTACGAACGCGGCTGACCTGGAGCACAGCCGCACAAAGCCGCGTCGAGTAGCAAGGCGATACGCCCGGAGTCATAGCCGGGAAAGTGGTTCGATTCCACAGGCGCGGCCAAAATATATGCACTCGACCGCATCGAAGCGGTACTTGAAAAAAGCAAATCAGGAGATGGAATCATGACTACAGCAACAGCGGCATCGAAACAAACACTGAATGATCTCATCGAGAAGTTTCACGAGATCGAGTTCATGCTCATCGAGGCGGGCGGCGCCTTGGATGACGAGATCGAGAGGCTTATCACCAGCAACGAGAAAGCTATAGAAAAGAAGTTGGACGGATATGCTGGGGTCATCGAGTACCTGAAAGGACAGGCTGAATATCTGGACGGGCAAGCCAAACTTTTCACGGCGAGGAAGCGGACGATTCAGAACTCTATCGAGTCCATGCGTGAGCGGATGGTCTACGCCATGCAAGAGACGAAGAACACTAAAATCAAGACGGCGGCACATAACTACAGCCTTAGAACGACCGAGAGCTGGAAGATCAAAGATATTGACAGGGACACAGAAGATGAATTGGTTGACGAGGGCCTTGGTGAATATCAGTTCAAAGCGGACATGAATGCTATTAAAGAGGAGTATAAGGATGCCGAAGCTCCTGAGTTCATCGAAGTTTCGAAAAAAACATCAATAACGATCAGATAGGAGCCGGACTTATGCAAAAGAAAACACTTTGGTTTGACCTCGAAACAACCGGAACCGATGCGGCAAGGCATGGCATCATTCAGTTTGCGGCTCTTGTCGACGTCGATGGAGAGACCGTTGCGCAGGAAAACATTTTTATGGTTCCTCATGATGGCGCTGTCATTGAAGATGCTGCCCTCCAGGTAAGCGGTATTACCCGAGACGACATTGCCGGGTACTTGTCGCATGATACCGCTTATCAGCGAATCAAATCGTTGCTGGACCGGTACTGCGACAAGTATGATCCGCAGGACAAATTCTATCCAGCCGGATATAATGTCCGGTTTGACCTGGATTTTTTACAGGCAATGTTCAAAAGGGTTGACCGCTACGGTTTGGGTTCATACCTGAACTGGCGGTCGATCGATCCACTGCCGCTCCTGCACATGATGGATTTTTCCGGCAGGTTGTCTTTACCTGATTACAAGCTCCCTACAGTCTGCAGACATTTCGGTATCGATATCGACGCGCACGATGCTCTGAGCGATATCCAGGCAACGAGGGAGTTGTCACAGCGACTCATGTCAGAGGTTTTTAGCCTATAACAAACCAGGAGGGAACAACTATGACGATGTTCAAGAAAGCGACTAAAAAGCGGGCGAAACTTCGCCTTGCGCTGATCGGTCTTTCCGGTGGCGGTAAGACGTTCACCGGTCTCAAGATCGCTTCCGCTCTCGGCGGCCGTGTGGCGGTGATCGATACCGAGCGCGGATCGGCGAGCAAGTATTCGGACATATTCAGTTTCGACGTGCTCGAACTGGAATCGTTCGAACCGCAGCATTACATCGAGGCGATCAAAGGGGCTGGGCAGGCTGGATACGGGTCGCTGCTCATCGATTCGCTCTCTCACGCGTGGAGCGGGAAAGGCGGTATCCTGGATCAGCACGACAAGGCGGTCATGCGGCAGAAGACTCAGAACAGTTATACCGCATGGCGAGACGTGACGCCGCTTCATAACGAGTTGGTCGACACTATCCTGCAGGCTCCGCTGCACGTGATCGTGACCATGCGGGCAAAAACCGAGTACGTCCAGGAAAAGGATGAACGGACGAAGAAAACGCAAATCAGAAAGGTCGGTCTTGCGCCGGTGCAGCGGGACGGCATGGAGTACGAGTTCGATGTGGTGGCGGACATGGACCAGGACAACAACATGATCATCAGCAAGAGCCGGTGCGTCGCATTGTCCGGGCAGGTGTTCCCGAAGCCGGGAGACAACCTGATCGTCCCGCTCAAAAACTGGTTGACGGACGGGGTTGCCGAGCCTGAGGCTCCGCCCGTAAAGAAGGGCCAGGCTCCCGGTGATGCAGAACGGTTTATGGCTCTGGTCAAAGAGGCTGGTCCTTATATGACCGAAAGCGAAAAGAAAAACATGAACGAGCAGTACAAGAACGGCTTGTCTCCGGAAGAAACCCGTGATTTCATCGTGTTCCTGGAAGCGGTGATCGAAGAGCGGGGCGGCAAAGGAGGGGCGGCGGCATGAAGCGGTGGAGACATACATCGGATCGCCGGGTTTATGAAATATCGGGTCATGGCGACAAGAAAACCGACAGGTACCTGTTTACCGCCTCGAGCTACCCTGATGCAGACAAGGCGGTCGAGGAGCACAACAAGGCCGTGGACGAACAGGAACAAAAGACCGATAATCGGTAATGCCTTCGGTTTCCCTCTTTAAGAATTGCCGGTCGACGATGCCTGTGGAGGAGCTCGACCTGATCGATGTGCTGCAGAGGATCAAGGGCGGGTTCTGGCAGGACGAGTATTTCGATTACCGGGCGAACCGGCTCCCGAAAGAATCCCTTCCATGCTTTTCGCCTTCGGCCTGTTTTTCCGGCGGCAGGAAGAGAGACAATATCGTTTCCCTTTCAGGGTTCCTCAACGTCGATATCGACGCCGCACACAACGGGCAGCATGATCTTCCTTCGATGCGGGACGTGCTGTACGCGGACAAGTACGTCTACGCCGGGCACCTCTCCGTGTCCGGCCATGGACTGAGCCTCTATATCAGGGTCAATCCGGAAAAGCACCAGGAAACGTTTCTCAGCCTGGAGAAGTATTTCGCCGAGGAGTACCGGATCGTGATCGATCCCTCATGCAAGGATATCGGGCGTCTGCGGTTCGTGACCTATGACGAAGAGTTGTTCCTCGACGAACGGGCTTCGAAGTATTCCAGGGCCGAGAAAAAGGCCGCATCCGATTTCCAGCGCAGGAAAATAGCCTGCTGCGATGCCGATGTCGAACATGTGTTGCAGCAGATCGAACGCGACGGGAGGGATCTTACCGGGAGTTATGCGTCGTGGGTGAAGCTCGCCTTTGCCCTTCAGGGGGAGTTCGGGCAGGCAGGGGAAGAGTTTTTCCACCGGATCAGCCGGTTTCATCCGGACTACGACCCGAAGGAGTGCAGTCGAAAGTACCGGCAATGCGCGGGCGGCGGCGTGGGTATCGCGTCGTTTTTCTGGATCGCGAAGCAGGCGGGGTATGAGATTGTCGCTCCGAAAAGCCGCGAGGTTCTGAAAACGGCGCGATATGCCAGGAAAAGCGCCGCTGCCGGCGTCGAGAGCGTCGAGACGGCAAAGGCCGGCGCTATACAGCAGGCAGTCGAGGTGTACGGCGAAACGCCGGATAACGCGAAAAAGCTTGTCGGGGCGGTTTTCGACGGGGCGTCCGAGGCTGAGAAGGAAGGCGCCGACGAGGTCTACGAGTTCATCACGAAGGATATCAACAGGAAACGCCTTCGCAGGAACGTCATCGACGATTGCATCGAGCATGACGGCGAAAAGCTTACGGACCGCATGGTCAACCGGTTCATGGTTGAATTGCGCTCGAAGTACGGGCCGGGCAAGGTGAAGCGCGACATCGTGCTGGAGCTGATCGACACCGGCGCGAAGGACTACAACCCTCTGCTGGAGTTTTTCGAGAAGAACCGCAGCCGCAACCCGAAGGGGTGTATCGACCAGGTGATCGATGCGATTTCCGGGAATGTCGACAGGCTGGATGACCGGGAGGCCCGCGAGTTCCGCCGGTACTTCATCGGAAAATGGCTGATCGGGATGGTGTCGGGGTGGCACGGGACGTATTCGCTGCTGACGCTGGTGCTGGTCGGCGAACAGGGAACGGGAAAGAGCAAGTGGTTCCGGGGTTTGTTCCCGGAGGAACTGCGGCGGTACTACGCCGAGGCGAAGATGGACGGGGACAAGGATCATCTGATTCTGATGGCGACGAAAGCGCTGATCCTCGATGATGAGTTTTCCGGGAAAAGCCGCAAGGAGGCTGCGCTTTTCAAAGAGTTGAGCTCCAAGCAGGAGATCACGATACGCAAGCCCTACGGCCGTATGAGCGAGACGCATCAGCGCATTGCCGCTCTTGCCGGGACGACGAACGACGAAAACGTCAAGGGTGACCTGACGGGCAACCGGCGGATCATGGCCATCCACGTTTCGAACATCGACTGGGACCTGTACTACTCGGTGGACAAGACGGACCTGATGATCGAGATATACAAGGAGTGGAAATCCGTAGGTGACGGATGGATGCTGACCCCCGAAGATATCGGCATGCTCAACCAGGCGACGGACCGCTACCGCGAGGTGTGCCCGGAGGAGGAGTTGCTGGACAAGTATTTCGATCCGCCCGATCTGGCCGGGCCGGGCGCGTTCATGAGCGCGACCGAGATAACCAACGAACTGCAGGGGAAGCTGCAAGGCGCGAGCATCAGGCTGAGCCTGAAGAAGATGGGACAGGTTCTGAAAAAGAGGGGGTATACGTTCAAAAATGTGAAGGTAAACGGATCACCGCGTTACCTCTACAACATCCAGAGGAAAATCGTCGTCACGAGTGCCGCCGAAGACAGGTCTTCGCTGTCGGGCGATCCTCTGCCGTTTTGAGATACGTTTTTTAACCCTCAAGTTATTGGGGTGTGGCGAATTGCAGCTATCAGCTTTTAATGCAACAATTTAGCTATACGTTTTTAAAGTTTTTTTTAACCCTCAAGTTATTGTTGTGTAATGATTTACAGCTATCGCCTTTTAATGCAAGAACTTAGCTAAGTCATTAAAATATAGTGAGTTATGGGGATTTTGGGACTGAGGAAAATACGTCATCACTATCGGGGGAGGCGGTATAGGCCCGAAATAGTAGGATATATCCTACTACAAAATACGAACCTACTACCAAGCTACTACCATGTAAACCGTTCTATTCATTCTATTTATCTCTCTGGTAGTAGGGTAGTAGGATAAAAGTAAGCAAAAAGAGTCTGTGGGAAAAAACAAGTGGGTATACGCAAATAAAAATTCTGTATAGGAAAAAGTTTGAAAACAGGGTGTTTTCCTGCTACCCTACTACCAATAAGGCGCAAATGAATATAAATAAACAAGTTAGCTCGGTAGTAGGAACGAAGCCTATCCTACTCCGCCCCTATCAACAGGAAATGATCGATTCCCTGCGGGCCCGGTTCGCCCAGGGCAAAAAGCGGCTGGTGATGGTTTTGCCGACCGGGGGTGGAAAGACCGCCATTTTCACGGACATCACGCGCCGGGTTGTTGAACGTAGCGGAAGGGTGATGATCGTGACGGACCGCAAGGAGCTGCATCAGCAAGGGGGTAATTCCCTGGCGAGAATCGGTGTGGGGTACCGTGAGCTGACCGCGAACACAAGACGGATCGAGAGGGCGCCGGTCATCATCGCCATGGTCGAGACGTTGAAACGGAGACTCAAGCGGTCCGGCTACGCTATGTTTGTCAGAAGTTTTGACATGATCATCATTGACGAGGCTCACAAGCAGACGTTTACGCGGTTGTTCGAAAGCCTCGAGGAGCGGCAGCTTGTCATTGGCGCGACGGCGACGCCTTACAGGACCGGGAGAATGCGGCCGCTGAATGAGGATTATGACGGGATGGTTTGCGGGCCTGAAATCATCGATCTGATCGAGCAGGGGTATCTGTGTCCGGAAAAAGCCTATGGCGTGGCGGTCGATCTTTCCGCTGTCAGGATAACTGCAGGTGAGTTCAACGACAAGGACCTGGGAAAGGTGTATGCGAACCGGAAGCTGTTTGACGGGGTCGTCGAAAACTGGAAGGTTTTTGCGGAAGGGAGGAAGACGCTGGCGTTTTGTGCCACGGTGGATAACTCGAGACAGCTGGCCGAAGAGTTTGCCGGCGCGGGGTACCGGGCGGCTCATCTGGACGCCGATACTTCCGACCGGGACAGAAGACGGATGCTCAGGGATTTCGAGGCCGGGATGTATGACGTGCTCTGCAATTGCGGGATCCTGACGACAGGGTATGATTGCTCGTCGATCGAGTGCGTGATTCTTTACCGGGCGACGATGAGTTTACCGCTGTACTTGCAGATGTGTGGCCGGGGAAGCCGTCCTTACACGGGGAAAGATCATTTTATTCTGCTGGATTTCGGTCAGAATGTGCAGCGTCACGGTTTCTGGCGCAATCAAAGACAGTGGACGCTCGATATCGTCAAACCCCCAAAAGCCCGTAAAAGCGTTGGCGAAATGGGCATGGCGACGTGTCCGGAGTGCAAGGCGTTGCTTGCTGCACGGGCCAGGAAGTGCGTGTTCTGCGGGTGGGAGAGGGAGCAGGAGGAGTCCGAAAAGATAGTGATCACTTTGAAGGAGATGAGCCCCTCGGAGGCGTTGCGCTTCGCCGGTACGGCAAATATCGAGGGACTCGAAATGTTGCGTGAGGCCAGAGGATGGAAAGTCGGTTTTGTCATGCACCGGCTGAAAACGATGGAGGATTTCAAGGAGTACGAGAAGCTGAAGAAGTACAAGCGCGGGTGGGCAATGAAAAACGGCAACCGGTATCTCGGCATCGAAGCCGGGTGGCAAGAATGGTACGGACCGGGATCTGAAAGGCAGAATGCTTCGTATGAGGGTGCACAGAAACGGTATAGCGAAAATGATGAAAATCCCTATGCATGGCAGATGCATACGGCAAGGGAGGTGGCTGGTTGATGATGTTGCGGGTTATCGATGACAGTATGGTGGCTCTTATTTGTGGGGATAGCAGGAAAGTTATACCTGAATTGGTCTTGCCAGGAGAAAAGGTCACAGTGATTACTGATCCTGTCTGGCCGAACAATCGGGTTGCTGAGTTTGCCGAGATCGATCCGTTTCATCTGTTTCGTGAAGTCTATGCGGAGATTGAGAAGATCGGACCGGTCCGGCTGGCAGTTCAGATAGGATGTGATTCAGACCCAAAACTTCTTGCTCCTGTGAACATGCCATTTTTTCGGTATGTCTGGATGAAGTTTGCTGTTCCAGGGTACAAGGGCCGGGTGTTGCATACAGGCGATGTGGCATTCCTTTATGGTGTGCCTCCAGACGCCAAATATGGAAAAAGATGTATCCCTGGCGAATGTGTTTCAGTGTTTCCGAAAGGGCGAGAAAACGATCACCCCTGTCCTCGCAAGTATGAACATGTGAAATGGCTTATTGCAAACTGGACGGAACCGGATGATATAGTTCTTGATCCTTTTGTTGGGTCGGGGCAAACGCTCAGAGCAGCAAAGGAGTTGGGTAGGCGGTCTATTGGTATCGAGATAGCACCAGAGTTCTGTGAGATCGCAGTACAGAATTTGAGGCAGGAAGTGATGCAGTTTGGATGAGTTTAATATGAAAAGTGAAGGGCGAATACATCAGGATTGCTATGTGTGGTTTCATAACTCGTTTCCGCAATACCGGGGCCTTTTGTGTTACAACCTCGGAAACTCAAAAAACAGGATCGATGGGGCGCTCAATAAGTCGAAGGGTTTGCAAGCGGGAAGGGCTGATTTCTCTCTTTACTGGAACAAGACAGCGTTTTTTATCGAGATGAAAGACGAGACGGGGAGACAGAGCAGTGATCAGGTTACGTGGCAAAGAACAGTGGAAAAGCACGGGTTCCGGTACGTGATTTGCAGAAGTTTGGAGAGTTTCAAGGACGTCATCAACAACATCGTAAAAGGAGAAAATCATGTCAAAAGGACTCAATAAAGCAATGCTCATAGGACACCTCGGCAGTGACCCTGAAATGCGGGTAACCGCTTCAGGGCTGTCCGTTGTTAATTTTTCCGTCGCAACCAACGAAAGCTTCAAAGACAGTAGTGGCAACCTGCAAGAAAGAACCGAATGGCACCGTATCGTAGCCTGGGGAAAGCTGGCTGAAATCTGCAACCAGTACCTGAAAAAAGGCCGACAGGTATATATCGAGGGAAAATTGCAGACTCGTTCATGGGAAAAGGAAGGATGCAAGCAGTACAGTACAGAGATCGTTGCTAATAGTGTGCAAATGCTGGGTAAGGCTGATGAGCAGTTATCAAGTTCACCTGCACCTGCGACAAACACAACTGCTGCTGTGATGCCCGCAAAGGATGATTTGCCGTTTTGAGCCAGGCGTAATTACAACCCTGAAACGACAAGGAAAGCATTACAATGCAAAGCGCGAAACAACTCGTCAAAGACATCGGATTCGATGCGGCCCTGCGAATCATCGCGGCCTGGGGAGGTAGGACGCTTTACATTCCCGGCAAGGTAGATCCCCACCACCTCATCTGCAAGGTGATAGGGATAGAAGCCTTTGAGAAGCTCGAGAGTATATACGGGTCGCAGACAATCACAGTGCCGAAGCTCAACTTAAAACACATTAAGCTCGAGGTTGATGCCGTAACTCTGGTGTCGAAGGGGTTGAGTATGCGGGAAGCAGCACATGTTCTCGGGGTGTCGAAGGAGCGGGTGAAGCAGATTGTAGGTAAGCATAGAGTCTTGGTGCGATCGAAGCAAAAGCGTCTCAAAATCGCTGGGGACCCTGCGGTCAAAGCGGGACGCGGGTGCCCTCACTCGCGAAAAAGCGTTAGCGACAGAACCGCCCCGGCTTCCTACCATGGTAAGTAAACTTTGCAGCGAATGTACGTAACATGAAAGCTCAACCTCTGACTCAATCACAAGCTTCTGCCCTTCTTGGGGTTACAGCTCGTCGGATTAGGCAACGAGACCAAGAAGATAACCCCCCGCCGAAAAACGAAGCCGGAAAATACCCTTGTGACGCTTTTGGAAAATGGATGCTTGATGATTTTAGGCGAGGTCTTGGAGTCTCTGAAGATGGCACTGTGTACGATTACGACGCTGAACGAGCCCGTTTCACGTTTCATCAGGCAAACAGCGCGGAAATGGAAGCACAGCGCAAACGCCGGGAATTGATACCATCTCGAGAAATTCGGCAAGCATGGGCTGATATTGTGGCATCTGCCCGCGCAAAGTTGCTTGCACTGCCTTCTCGCTTGGCCTCCTCATGCTCTGAAAAATCGGCCGGAGAGCTTGAAAAAGAAGCACAATCCATCATTTATGAGGCATTGAAAGAACTTGCAGAAGGAGGTGACGGTGTCCCTTGCGGTGACTGAGGTTTTACGGCAGGTGGTCAGCATGTGGGCGCCGCCCAAAGACCTGAAGGTTTCCGAGTGGGCTGATGAGTATCGACGGTTGTCACCGGAGGCCTCTGCAGAGCCGGGAAGGTGGAGTACCGACCGGGCTCCGTACCAGCGCGATATCATGGATGCATTCAACGACCCGGATGTGCACACGGTCGTAATGATGAGTTCGGCGCAGGTAGGTAAGTCGGAGATTGTTCTCAATGTGATGGGATATTTCGCTGATCAGGACCCGTCTCCGATGCTTGTCGTGCAGCCGACGCTTGACATGGCAGAAGCATTTTCGAAAGATCGCATTGCTCCTATGGTGCGAGATACCCCCGCCTTACTGGAAGTCGTCGGAGACCCGAAAGCGCGAGACAGCGGAAACACTCTGCTGCACAAACAGTTTCCAGGCGGTCATTGGACGCTTGCCGGTGCAAACTCGGCAGCAAGCCTTGCATCCAGACCAATACGGATCAACTTAAACGACGAGGTGGACCGCTACCCGGAAAGCGCCGGCACGGAAGGCGACCCGGTAACGCTGTCGAAAAAACGCACGAACAATTTCTGGAATCGTAAAGTTGGGCTGTTTTCAACCCCGACCATCAAAGACATGAGCCGCATCGAAGCGGCTTATGCCGAATCCGACCAACGAAAGTATTATGTGCCTTGCCCTCACTGCGGTCACAAACAGACGCTTGAATGGGAACGTGTCGTCTATGAAGACGGGAAACCTGAGACAGCTGCCTATACCTGTGAAAAATGCGGTGTACTGATCAAAGAGTCCGAAAAACCGGCAATGGTGAAAGCTGGTGAATGGGTTGCGACTGCGGAATTCAGAGGGATTGCCGGGTTTCATATTAACGAGCTTTATAGTCCGTGGAAAAAATGGGCGGATGTTGTTGATGACTACCTGAAAGCAAAGGGAAAACCTGAACGTGAAAAAACCTGGTGGAACACCTCCATGGGGATGCCATGGGAGGACAAAGACGGTGAATTGCTGGCTGCTGATGTGTTGAAATCTCGCCGGGAAAGCTGGCGGGAACTCATGCTGCCGGCCGAAACCGTTCTTCTCACTGCCGGGGTTGACGTACAGGACGATCGTCTCGAAGCCGTGCTTCAAGGATGGGTTCAGAACGGACAGTGCCTGGTTGCTGCCCGGCGAGTGTTCGAGGGCAATCCTGCATTTCACCAGGTATGGCAGACGCTTGATGATTGGCTGCTCGAAGAGCGGCAGACCGAAACCGGAGGTTTTTTGAAAATCCGGGCAGCCTGCGTTGACTCCGGTGGTCACCACACGAACGAGGCGTACATTTTCTGCACAGCACGGATCGGGCGGAATGTTTATGCGGTCAAAGGTATCGATGGTCCGAAACCTATTTGGCCGGACCGGGCCAGCAGAAGCCGGAAATATCGCGGTCATAAGGTCTGGCGTGTCGGTGTTGATACGGTAAAAGATTTGCTTCGAGCTCGTCTGGCGGTCGTGGAGGGACCTGGGCGGATAAGGTTTGCGGCCGATTTATCACCGGAGTTTTTCCAGCAGTTAACCGTCGAGCGTCGTGTTGTCAAATACGACCGCCGGGGCCGCCCGGTTCGAGCCTGGGTGAAACCGTCCGGGGCCAGAAACGAGTCTTGGGACTGTATGGTGTACGGGTTTGCCGCCTTGGAGGCCTTACAACGTTTGAAGCGCATAAATCTTGCATCTGTTCACCCTCCTACTCCACGAGAGGCCCGGCCCGAGAAAAAAGCCGCACGAAAAGAACGAAAGGTTGTAAGACGCTCTTTTGGTGTCAAGAGGTAATATCCACACAGGATTTTTTTTGCTCCTCTTTTTATGCTACGGGGAAAACCTAAAAAGAGGGGTGTCCGTGACAGAAGAAGAACTTGCCGCGCTGCAGACCGACATCGTTGCTGTTGAAACCGCTATCAAGAACTTTGCGAACGGGGACCGCGTATCAGAAGTGCGGTTTGCTGATCGCACGATCAAGTATTCAGAAATCAGTCTTCCGGAGCTGCAAACAGAACTCGCGAGATTACAGTCACAGCTTCCGGCTTCGTCCGGTCGTGCAAGAACGGTCAGATACAGGGGGCTGTGATGGGGAAAATTCGACGAGCGATAGCAAGAATGCTTGGGGTTGCCCCGAAATCCCACTGGAAAGCCGGACGGACAAACAGATCGTTCGGGACTAACGCAAGCGGTAATGCTGGTCCGAATCGGGCAAATCTTCCGTATCTCCCTCTTTTGCGTGCGAGGTCACGCGACATGGCAAGAAATGCGCCTGTCGCTGACAATGCGGTTGATACCTATAGCTCTGAACTTATCGGCACAGGGATAACCCCGCTACCGGTTGCTGACGATGATGTAAAGAAGGAGCTATCCACACTGTGGGACGAATGGCGAGTGCATGCTGATTTTGATAGAGTGCTGGATTTTTACGGTTTGCAAGATCTCGCTGTTCGCGCATGGAAAGAGTCAGGCGAGTGTTTCGCTCGGTTAATCGTTCTTCCTTATGACGGTAGCGGTATCGTTCCGCTCCGAGTTCAGCTCATCGAAGCTGACATGATTCCTCTGGCAAACGGTAAGGCGCCAAATGGAAACGAAATCTTCAACGGCATCGAATTTAAAGACGGTCAGCGCATCGCGTATTGGATGCTGAAAGAGCACCCCGGTGACTACCTTTTTGCCGGTAAAGGCGTTTTTGGTGTTGCTGATTATACAGAAGATAAAATGGTTCGGGTGCCGGTTGACGATATGCTGCACCTGTACAAACCAAGGAGGCCGGGACAACTGCGTGGGGTTCCAAGGTCATCCGGAACGCTGCAAACAATCTCACAGCTTGATGATTTCGACGAAGCAACGCTCGAGCGTCAAAAACTTGCGGCGGCATTTACCGGGTTTATTAGACGACCGGAGCCTGTTGAGGATGGAAAAGACCCGATCACAGGCGAACGAATAGATCCTGATGTAGTGCATGAATCGTCAATAAATGCTGGATCGGTTTATACTCTTCTGCCGGGTGAAGAAATCTCATTCCCTCATATGCCAGAGCTTGGCGAAGAGTACGAGAAATTTGTAAAGCATCACAATCAGAAAATAGCATCTGGCAACGCCCTTCCATATGAACTATTGACAGGTGATTACGGTGCGGTCAACGACCGTACAGTCCGTGTCGCTCTTGGGGTTTTCCGCCGAAAGTTGCAACAAGACCAACGGTTTAACGTTATCCATCAAATGTGCCTTCCTGTTTGGCGCAAGTGGATTAGGATAGCGGTACTCAATGCCCTTGCGGCAAAAGAGCTCATCGATGTCAAAGTCAAATGGAATCCGCAAGCATGGCCGTACATCAATCCTTTGCAGGATGTACAGACAAAGGCTGCGGAAATCAAAGCTGGTCTTACATCGAGAACGGCAAAAATCATGGAACGTGGGGACGATCCTGATCAGGTTGATACGGAAAGAGCCGCTGATGTAAAGCGCGAACAAGAGCTACAAATCTCTACACAGGCTGGAAAAACGGAGGGTGATTAAGTTTACTGAAATCTCAACAAGGAAAATGTATGGACATAAAAATTCACGGTGAAATCGGCGGATGGTGGGATGGAATTTCCGCGAAAGAAGTCATGGCAGAACTTTCTTCTGTTCCTGAAGGCGAGGAAATCAACGTTTCAATTCATTCGACTGGCGGCGACATGATGGACGGGCTCGCTATTTACAATGCCCTGAAAATGCACGATTCAAAGGTTGTTGTGACAATCGCGGGTCTTGCCGCAAGCTCTGCGTCTGTAATCGCCATGGCAGGTGATGAAATCAAGATACCGGAAAACGCTTACATCATGATTCATAATCCGTGGGGTTTTGTGAGCGGAGAAAGTAAGGATTTTGAAGAAGCGGCATCATTATTCAGGCAGTTCGAGGAGACGTGCGCGAAAGTATACGCCGGCAAGAGCGGTAAAGATGTTGAGGAAATACAAGCCATGCTCGATGAATCAACATGGCTCGATGGCGCTCAGGCCGTTGAAATGGGCTTCGCCGACACTGTTGTTGACGCCGTAAAAATAGCCGCTCTCGCTCGTATGCCGAAATGCCTGGCTGACAACTGTCCGGTCAAGTTTGATCCTCCACAGGCAAATGCTGATTCTGATACAACCTCAACGCAAACCGCAGTTTCCGATCATGATTCCGGGGGAGGACCGGGAAATGATCAGGGTCTTCGTGACAAGATCCTCGCCTCTGTCGAGGAAGCAAGTGCTGAAGCTGTCGAGATCGTGGAGCTATGCCAGATTGCGGGTCAGTCAGCTCGAGCTGTGGGATGGCTGAAAGAGGGTAAAAAACCGGCAGAGGTTCGCGCAGCGCTTGCACAGCTTTCAATTACGCCTCCGCCCCCGGCTGGCGTGACAACTGCACCGGACATCAACGAGGGGCTTCAAAAGGCCGCAGAAACCAACCTTACGGTACGCTCCCTGCTGGCGGCAGGTAAAGTTGATGAAGCGATTAACCACCTAAAAAAGAAGGAGAAATAAACAATGGCAGAAACGAGAATTGCGGATATTATCGTCCCTGAGGTCTGGGCGCCTTACGTTGTCCAGAAATCAGTTGAAATTTCCGCCCTGTTTAAGTCGGGGCTTGTTGCCGCTGACCCGCGAATCGAAGTCGGGAGCCGGCAGGGGGGCGAAACGGTAAACATGCCGTTTTGGAGCGACCTCGATGGCGAGGCGGAAGAGCTTTCTGATCAGAAAGCGTTGACGCCGTCGAAAATCGGCACAGGGGAAGATGTGGCTGTTATGCAGGCTCTCGGTAAGGCTTTCAGCTCCAACGACCTCGCCGAAGCGCTTAATGTCGACCGCGAAGATCCTGCCGAGGTGATTGCCAGCCTGGTTGCCTGGTTCTGGGATCGCAATATGCAGTATCGCGTCATTTCTCAGCTTCAGGGAGCGTTTGCCGCGGCAAACATGTCTGACAATATCCTCGATATTTCCGGCCTGGTTGCCGGAGCGGCAGTGATTGACAAGGTCTCTTTTGCAGATGCGTCTTTTGTGCTTGGCGACAAATATGAATCCCTCTCATCGGTCGCTATGCACTCCAAGACTTACTCCAAACTGTACATAGATGATTTGATCGAAACGGTCAAAGGCAGTGACGGAAAGTCTTTCCCGTCTTACCAGGGGAAAAGGGTGATTCTCGATGACGGTTGCCCGGTTTCAAGCGGTGTTTACACCACGTACCTGTTCGGTCCTGGCGCTGTCGGTTATGCCGAGGGTGACCCGAAAGTTCCGGCTGAAACAGATCGTGACAGTCTTGCCGGCGTCGATGTGTTGATTTCTCGCCGTCATTTTGTGCTGCATGTTCGCGGCGTGAAATGGGTTGGGACTGCAACCATATCGACCGGTGATGAAATCGGCGGGCATCCGACACGGGCAGAGCTGGCGACCGGCGCGAACTGGACGAGGGTTTATGATCCCAAGAACATTCGTGTCGTGGCTTTCAAGCATCGAATTGCCGCAGCGTAAGGAGGCTTTTATGGGACTCGCATTTTTTAACGCGGCACGGAAGCGGGCCGCGGAAGAAAGACGGAAAAAAGCTAAAAAGCGGACCAAATTAACCGCCGCCGCGGTCGAAGCTGAACCTCGTGCAGGAAAGAACAGGGCAAGTCCTGCTTCACCCAAACGGGGTAAGAAGTAATGCCGCAATTCCGGGACATCTTCGCAGCGGCTGACCAGCAGATAATTGCTCGTGTCGGAGATGATGCTGTTCTTGACGGCGTTGAGGTGCGTGGTGAACTTGCGGTCCCTATTGAGCAATCAGGGCTCTCCGGAAGCGCGACGGGATTTCAGGGGCACACTTTCCGTCTGTCCGACGATCAGGCGGCTTCTGCTGCGATAGGTTCTGTACTTGTTGCTTACGAAAAGACGTACTCGGTTGTCAACATGTACCCTGAAGGAACCGGTATGACAACGCTCGAACTGAGGCTTGACACATGATCCCGGTTAAGATCGACTTTGACGATAAAGAGTTCTTTGAATTTTCTGAAGTCTTGACCCCGTCGGCAATTGAGCGGGCGATGAAACGAGCGGTTCGCAAAACGGCGAAATGGGTCAGAACCCACCTGTCGCGTGAAGTAAAAGATGAAACGAGCATCAAACGGAAGGTCATTGTTGGCCGCGTCAAACTGTACAACAAGGACTGGCAAGAAGGCATTGGAGATGGAAAGGCCGTCAAGGTCTGGTTCGGTGCCGACCCGATCGAAGCCGATCGGATAGCCAAGCCAATCAAGATGTCAAAAGGCTATCGGGTGAAAAAGTGGAAGTTTCCGGCGGCGTTTATGCCGTCCAAAAACCCGAAGTATGCAGGAAAGCTGTATCAGAGAACCACGAAAAAACGGCTTCCGATCATGCGCTCAAGGGTTGAGATCGACGATGCGGCAAAC
This sequence comes from Chlorobium sp., assembly GCA_028277485.1. GTDB lineage: Bacteria > Bacteroidota > Chlorobiia > Chlorobiales > Chlorobiaceae > Prosthecochloris. Next base: position 2,920 of record JANQGE010000082.1, on the reverse strand, counting down.
AAGGCAATGGAGAAGATAGAGCCACTGATTCCGGCAAGAATGCGGCAGCTTGCGATTCAGGAGCTCAGGTATGAAATGCACAAAGAGCAAGGGACGCTGTAATGCTTTCTGAACTGCACACGGAAATAATCGATTACCTGGCCGCAAAGCTTTCAGGAGTCACTGTTGAGGCTTTTACGCCGATGATTAGAACCCGCCGCATCACGTCTCTTCCGGGTTGTTTGGTTGAGCTGGTCGACATTGAGCCGTTTTCTGATTTTGGCAATGCCCGCGACCGGAGCCGGATATATCTCAATTTCGAGGCACGTCTTATTGTTGACCCGAACCTCCAAAACGGATGGGTCGATTTAAAGGAGTTTGCGGCAATTGCATGGTGGGCTTTGCGCGAGTGGACTCCGCAGACTGCCAATGTCGGGCCGATAAACCTGAAACGCGCCGGCGAAGATGCCTTCAAGCCTGATCTGGACGGCTATCTCGTGTGGGTTATCGAATGGGAGCAGGAAGCATATCTGAACTTCACTGAGGAAGATGTGCCGCCGCTGATTACGAGAATGACTATTGCCGACGACCATAGCTCGTATTTAACAGATAGCTCCAGACGTGAAGTCCATGACCGGTATGACCAGCCGATTTTTAGCTGGATCGAGAACATAACCATTATCGAATAGAAGATGAGTAAAAAGTATATCTACTCAGGGCCGTTGTCCGGGGTGAGTTTGAAAGAAGGCGGCGACGTTATACTTATTCCCGGCGGGGTAGTGTCTATGCCGCCTGATAACGAGTACACGAAGCGCCTTATCAGGAAAGGCTGGTTGCGGGAAGTGAAAATATCTTCTAAAGAAACAAAACGGAGGAAATCATAATGTCGGCTAACTATTTACATGGCGTTGAAACCATCATTATCGAAAAAGGCCCACGTCCGATCACCGGAGTGAAAACCGCTGTCATTGGTCTTGTGGGAATCGCTCCGATGCTGGATGTTGCCAGTGCAGACCGGACTTTGAATGAGCCGGTTGTCGTTCGTAACCCGGTTGACGCTGCAAAGTATTTCGGCACGAATCGCTCCGGTTTCACCATTCCGGCAGCACTCGATGCCATATTTGATCAAGGCAATGGGCCTATCTGTATCGTGGTCAACACTATTGATCCTGCAAGCAACGTAACTGCCGTTGCGGCAGAAACCAAAACTTTTGCGGCAGACGAGACCCTGACTCTTGACCATCCGCAGGTGGCGAGTGTGGTTGTCGAGAGTGATGGTGGCGGCATAACCTACGTTTCAGGTGCAGACTACACGGTCAACGCGGCAGACGGCATCATCACAAGGCTGAGCACGGGCGCAATTGCCAGCGGCGCGACGGTAAAAGTTGATTATTCATGGCTTGATCCTTCGACGGTTTTAGCTGCCGATATTATCGGTGAGGTCGATGTTGACGGCAACCGTTCCGGTTTGCAGTCGCTTATAGATACCTACAATCTGTTCGGGTATGTGGCGAAAATGATCATTGCCCCTGGGTATTGTACGCAGCTTGCCGTGTCGACAGAGATGATTGCTGTGGCTGATCAGCTTCGGGCAATGGCATTGATCGATGCCCCTGCCGGCACAACCGTTTCGGAGGCCATCGCTGGACGCGGACCTTCCGGTTCCATCAACTTCAATACTTCCAACAAGCGGGCCATACTTTGTTATCCGCACGTCAAGCGGTACGATACCGATACGGATTCCGAAGTTCTCGAACCGCTTTCGCAGCGCCTTGCCGGTGTCATTGCCGCCAAGGACGTCGAAAAAGGTTACTGGTGGAGTCCGTCAAATACGGAGATAAAAGGCATTGTCGGTATGGAGACACCGATTACTGCCTTGATCAACGACAGCACTACGGAAGCAAATGCGCTGAACGAGGCTGGCATAGTGACGCTTTTCAACTCGTTCGGATCGGGAATTCGTGCATGGGGCAACCGGTCCGCTGCGTTCCCAACAAACACTGCGCCTGAAAACTTTATCAACGTTCAGAGGACGGCGGACATTCTGCATGAATCGCTTGAATACGCCATGCTGCAGTTCCTTGACAGACCGATCAACCAGGCGCTTATTGACAGCATCCGGGAGTCAGTGAATGGTTTCATCCGCACGCTGATTCAGCGTGGAGCCTTGATCGACGGCACGTGTATCTATGATCCGGCGAAAAACCCTGAAACCGAAATTGCCGCCGGACACTTGACGTTTGATCTTGAGTTTATGCCGCCTACACCAGCGGAGAGGATCACGTTTGAAAGCTATATCAACATCGAGCTTTTGAAAGCTCTTCAATAAAGGAGACTTGATTAATGGCACAACAGATTGAAATCAAACGTCTGACCAACGCGAACGTATACGTCGACGGAAACAGCCTGCTCGGAAAAGTTGACGAATGCAAGCTGCCGGAGGTCAACGTCACGATGTCTGAACACAAGGCCCTCGGCATGCAGGGTAAACTCGAATTCCCGTCCGGTATCGACAAAATGGAAGCGACCTTCAAGTGGAATTCGCTTTATTCCGACGTTCTGACAAAGGTCGCCAACCCATTTAAAGCTGCAGAAGTCCAGGTTCGTGGATCGCTTGAAACTTACGGTAACGCCGGTCGCACGGATGAAATATCTGTTGTGGTTTATTTGACCGGTTCGTTCAAAAAATTCCCGATGGGCGGGTTCAAGCAGAATGACAACGTCGACGCAGAGACGGCCATGAGTGTCACATACTGCAAGATGGAGATTGACGGACAGGTGATGCTTGAGGTGGATGTTTTGGCAAACATATACAAAACCGGGGAGGTCGATCTCCTCAAGTTTTACAAAACGATAATCGGAGGATGACGGATGAAAATTACAAAGGGTGAAAAAAAGTTTCTAAAGTTTGAAGAGGTGAAGGCCACAGAAGCATCCATTG
>JANQGE010000107.1 GCA_028277485.1 Chlorobium sp. | reverse complement strand
ACCACTTCTTACCAGTTCCCTGCACCCGTAGCTCAATTGGATAGAGCGTCTGACTACGGATCAGAAGGTTAGGGGTTCGATTCCTCTCGGGTGTACCATATCTTTTACAGCCTGTTTCCACCTCCGTCTTTCACCAGAAGATTTCTTCATAGTTCAGGATAACAACTCAGAGGAAAAGTGACGAGTGACAAGTCGATTCTACCCATTCCCCAGTACCGAATACCCAGTACCGATTCACTTCTTGCTGTAGAGCTAACCGGCCTTTATAACAACTCCCGCTGTTGTAAATCAGCTATGATTACCCTATATTAACACCCTGTTTTGAGGAGTGGCCAAATTGGTAAGGCACCTGACTCTGGATCAGGCAACTGCAGGTTCGAGTCCTGCCTCCTCAGCGCAATAAAAAAAGGAGATAAGCAAAACCTATCTCCTTTCTCGTTTCGGCAAGAAACAGAACATTTCTTACCGATCACTGCTTTTTCTAAAGGGCACCTCTATTTATTGTCATGAGCGGTTCAAGTGCAAGGCGAACGGAGCGCAGAAACCCTCTCCTATCCGATCAACGATGCAATTGAAGCGCGGAATAAATAAATAGAGGTGCCCTAAAGTCGCTGTGCTGCTTATTCTGCAGCTGGCTCAGCGGTTTCCTGTGCATCCTCGGTTGCTTCCTCAGCTGCTTCTTCGGCTACTTCCTCGGTTGCTTCCTCAGCTTCTACAGCTTCTTCCTGAACTGCCTCCTCGCTTGCCTGCTCTGCTTTCGGCGCACAACCGAACACCGATACGGAACTTACAAGGAAAAGAAAAATAAACAGTTTTTTCATAGTCACGTTCTGGTTTGGTAGGTTACGTTTACAACATCTTGCAGCTTATTCTGCCACCGCATATTAAAGAAAAACCGCGAGTTTTCAAAAGCTCAACATTTCGGGTAACCTGCATAAAAACATGCAGGTTACCGAGCGCAAAGCTGTCAGTCAACCAGTGTTTCGAGCTGTTCCTTGCTGACCTCATGGAAATTCAGGTACCTGTATACCTGGTCTTCGTTGCCGGAAAGATTGCTGCTGACCGCCTCGAAATACTCGTCGGTACTTGGCAGCCGTCCGAGAAGCGCACAGACAGCGGCAAGTTCCGCTGAACCAAGATAAACCTGTGCACCATTACCCAAACGGTTGTCAAAGTTCCTCGTGCTTGTAGAAAATACAACAGCATTGTCGGCAACACGCGCCTGGTTGCCCATACAGAGAGAACAGCCGGGAATTTCCGCACGAGCCCCTGCCGCACCGTAAAGGGAATAATACCCTTCCTCGATAAGTTTCTTCATATCCATCTTCGTCGGCGGAACAACCCATAGTCTCGTTGCAACCTGACCCTTGCCTTTCAGGACCTCTCCAAGAGCACGGAAATGGCCGATATTGGTCATACAGCTGCCGACAAACACCTCATCAAGTTTTTGCGGCCGGCTGTCATCAGCCAATGCTTCCGAAAGAGTGATGACATCATCCGGATCATTCGGACAGGCCACGATCGGCTCCTTGATCTCGCTCATATCAATCTCGACAACCGCTGCATACTCTGCATCCGGATCCGGTTCCATCAATGATGGATTTGCCAGCCATTCTTTCATCTTTTCGATCCTGCGGCGGAGTGTCTCGGCATCTCCATAGCCTTCCTCTATCATCTGTTCAAGAAGCTTCACGTTGGAGCTCAGATACTCGATGACCGGCTCCTTGTCAAGACGAACCGTGCAAGCCGCCGCGCTGCGTTCTGCGGAAGCGTCACTCAGCTCAAATGCCTGTTCGACTTTCAGTTGCGGCAAACCCTCGATTTCGAGAATTCGACCGGCAAAAACATTTTTCTTGCCTTTCTTCTCGACAGTCAGCAATCCCTGCTTGATGGCAACATAAGGAATCGCGTTAACCAGATCACGAAGAGTTATACCCTCCTGAAGCTCACCTTTGAACCGTACCAAAACCGACTCGGGTACGTTCAAAGGCATCGAGCCGGTAACACCTGCAAACGCCACAAGGCCCGAACCGCCGGGGAAAGAAATACCGATAGGAAAACGGGTATGGGAATCGGCACCGGTACCAAGCGTATCGGGAAGCACCATACGGTTCAGCCATGTATGAACCACACCGTCCCCCGGCCGAAGAGCAACACCGCCCCTGCTTTGGATGAAGTACGGCAGGGTACCGTGAAGTTTCACATCGGATGGTTTCGGGTATGCGGCGGTATGGCAGAAGCTCTGCATAACCAGATCGGCCCCGAAACTCAGTGCGGCGAGTTCTTTGATCTCGTCACGCGTCATGGCCCCCGTAGTGTCCTGGGAACCAACGGTCAGTGTTTCCGGCTCCACATACATGCCTGGACGAACACCAGGAAGACCGCAGGCCTTACCGATAATCTTCTGCGCAAGCGTATACCCTTTGCCGGTATCCGCCGGCTGTTCCGGACGCTTGAAGATTTCCTCTTCACCCATATCCAGCGCTTCACGGGCCTGACGGGTAAGGGTACGCCCGATGATCAGTGGAATCCGCCCGCCTGCTCTTACCTCATCACCAAGTGTATTCGGTTCGAGTTTGAACTCCGCAACGACTTCACCGTCTTTTTCAATCCTGCCTTCATACGGATAGAGATCGATAACGTCCCCGGTCTCCATGCTCGTCACATCAGCCTGGATCGGCAACGCTCCGGAATCTTCGGCTGTGTTGAAAAAGATCGGTGCAATAATACCGCCGATAACCACGCCGCCGGTACGCTTGTTCGGCACAGCCGGAATATCCTCGCCGATATGCCACTGGACCGAGTTGATGCCGGATTTCCGGCTTGAACCGGTACCGACAACGTCACCCACAAAAGCAAGAGGATTACCTTTTTTCTTCAGGTCTGCAATGGTCCCGATAGGATTGTCCATTTTTGAGCGCAGCATGCTGAGAGAATGCAGGGGAATGTCGCTTCTTGTAAAAGCTTCACTTGCAGGAGAAAGATCGTCGGTGTTGGTTTCACCGGGCGCCTTGAAAACAGTCAGCGTCATTTTTTCGGGAATAACAGGTTTCGAAGTGAACCACTCGGCATCGGCCCAGGACTGCATAACTTCTTTCGCATATGCGTTCGACTTGGCAAGTTCCGCAACCGTGTCGAACGATTCATATACAAGAAGTGTTTTTTTCATCATTTCAGCAGCTGCGGAAGCAACCTCGCCGTTGTCATGCGACAGCGCATCCACCAGCGGCTTGACATTGTATCCGCCCAGCATGGTACCAAGAATGTTTACAGCCTCAACCGCAGAGATTGCCGAAGATGAAGCATCTCCTTTAACAATGCGGTCAAGAAAAGCAGCCTTTTCAAATGCTGCATCATCAACACCGGGATTGATATGCTCACAAAACAGTTCAAGCAGATACTCCTGTTCAGCAATAGGGTCCTGCTGCAGCAGATCAATCAGTTCACGAGCCTGATCTGCCGTTAAAGAAAGCGGCGGAATGCCGCTTTCAGCCCTCTCGTCCGTATGAGCGCGATATTCTTGTATAAGACTCATTGTGCCTTTCTCCTTCTGTTTTTTAACGCTTATGGAAAATCTTTCTTACAAATAGGAAGGGTAGACTTCCGCCCTGTAACGGGCAAAGCTGTAAAGTTAGCACACTTCCCCAAAAAAAACAATGGGAGTGTGTGCTGGATTGCTATGGTAGCCGGATAGTTTGAAAAACAGGAAATAACCTGCCCCAACATGAGGCACCTCGAATAACCGTTGCGAAAGGTTCAAGGGTAATACACTAAAACGGCAAAAAATGAGAATTTTTGTTCAAGATCAAGGAGAGTTCAGAAGCCGAAGTGTGTCTTTAGCTGGAAGGCTAAACAGTTCGAAAAAAAGAATAGCACACCACACCAAGAGGCACTTCGAATAACCTTGCGAAAGGTTCGAGGGTAAGGCGAACGGAGCGCAGGAGCCGGAGCGTACATGAGAGTACGTGAGGATTCCGAGCACCGCTCAACGCAGCAATCGGACCTTGCAGCAGGTTATTTGAGGTGCCCTAAATTATCAGCATGCTGTCTCCATAACTGAGAAACCTATACCCTCTTTCAAGCGCCTCCCCGTAAGCTCGTTTCAGGTTATCCCAGCCGGCAAATGCCGCGGCAAGCATAAGCACCGTTGAGCGGGGTGCATGGTAGTTGGTCACAAGGCCGTCTATAACCTTGAACGCATACCCCGGATAGATAAAGATATCGGCTTCGCCGACCATATCATCCTTTCCTGTATGTTTTTCAATACCCGATGCGGCCTGTTCGAGCGAGCGGGTCACGGTAGTACCGACGGCGATCACCCGCCTTCCGTTGCTTTTCGTATCCTGAATCTTCCTGATGGTTTCGGCAGCTATGCAATAATATTCATGATGCATGACATGAGAATCCAGATCGTCGCCCCTGATGGGCAAAAACGTGCCAAGGCCGATATGCAGGGTGACATACGCCAGGTCAACTCCTTTGGTTTTCAGGGAATCAAGCAGTTCACGGGTCATGTTTAACGATGCTGTAGGAGCTGCAATCGAACCCGGTATTTCGGCAAAAATCGTCTGGTAGCGCTCGCGGTCAACCTCTTCGGCAGCCCTCCTCAGGTAAGGAGGAATCGGTACTTGGCCATGTTCGGCAAAAAACCTTTCGACATCCCGGCCGCCCGGACATGATATTCTTGCGATCCCCTGCCCTTCCACAGACTCGACAACCAGCTCACTGCCGTGAACAAGCAGAACATCTCCCGGTTTCAGTCTTCCCCGGTACATCACCGTATCCTGACGTTCTTCACGCTTCTCAAGCAGCACAAGCTCGACCGCCGCACCACTTGATTTCCGCGCAAACAGCCTTGCCTGCACCACTTTGCTGTTATTGAGAACAAGCAGGTCACCGTCATCGAGAAAACGGTTAAGTTCCGCATATCTGGAATGGGTTATGGCACCTGTCCTGCGGTTCAGCACCTCGAGCCTGGTTGTCCCGCGATCCCGGGGGGGATAGATTGCTATGCTGCTCTCAGGAAGCTCATAATCGTAATCACTGACCTTCATGGTACTTCAACAAAAACCATCATTATCCGCATGTATAGTTAGTTCCAAGTCGGCCGTTTTCAGGACGACTCATCTCCCCTTGCCAACTGCGAACTGACTCCTCTCTCGGGGTTCGCCGTCGCTATCGGTATCGGGAATCGATCCTTTCTTTTCCCTAACGCCTATTAGTTCCCTCTCGTCACTTGTTACTCGTCACGATTCTTTTGCCTACTGCCAACTGCAGACTGCCTACTTTCCCCTTTTTGACTTTTGAATTTTTACTTTTGACTTTTGCCTTGTCACCTCATCACTGCTTTTTCGACCCCGAAACCCGATACCGACCCCGATCTCCGATTATTTTCTTCTACCTAACACCTTCCTTCTCGTCACTCGTCTCTTGTCACTCGTCACTGGTTTACTGCCAACCGGACATCAGGGTATGCAGCAGGGCGGGGCACCCTAACGGTCAAGCTTCCTCAGCCTGACCCTCACCGCCTCGGCATGTGCCTGAAGTCCTTCATAATCGGCAAACCGCGCAATCTTTTCACCCGCAGCAGCAAGCTGTTCTTTCGGATAGGAAATGATAGAGGTGTGTTTGATAAAATCACGAACGGAAAGGGCCGAAAAGAACCGTGCCGTTCCATTAGTCGGCAGGGTGTGGTTCGGACCGGCGAAGTAGTCACCAACGGATTCACATGAATAATTTCCCATAAAGATTGCCCCCGCATGTTTCAAATCCGGCAGTATCTCCCAACTGTCACGAACATGCAGTTCGAGGTGCTCCGGTGCAATCATGTTTGAAACCGCGCACGCTTCACGGATATCTTTTGTCAGAACAATTGCCCCGTTTGCCCTGAAAGCTTGCTCGATAATGTCGCCCCGTTCCATCGTATGCACCATTTCACCGGCCAGTTTGCCGACGGCACCCGCCAGCTCTACAGAGTCGGTAATCAGCACTGACGACGCGTCGGGATCGTGTTCCGACTGGGCAAAGAGATCAAGCACGATAAACTCAGGCTCGGCCGATTTATCGGCGATAACAACCACCTCCGAAGGCCCGGCGATGCTGTCGATGGAAACATGCCCGAACACCTCCTTCTTTGCCAGCGCCACATATTTGTTACCCGGTCCCGTAATTTTGTCAACTTTCGGAACATTCTCCGTCCCGAACGCAAAAGCCGCCACGGCCTGGGCGCCGCCGAACTTGTAAATCATATCGACCCCCGCGACATGCGCAGCCGCAAGAATGTGCGGACTAACCTTCCCGTCCGCATCACATGGAGTCGTCAGGAAAATCTCGTTGACACCGGCAACCCGGGCAGGAACAACATTCATGAGCAGAGACGACGGATAGGCCGCCTTCCCGCCAGGCACATAGAGCATCACACGCTCAAGCGGCGTTACTCTCTGGCCGAGAATAACACGGTTTTCCCCTTCATAAAAGAAGCTCTTTTCAGCTTCAAGCTTATGAAATGCGGTTATGTTCCCGTATGTCTCTTCAAGAATTGCGATGAAATCCCTGTCAGCCGTCCTGTATGCTTCGCGGATCTCTTCAGGCGATACCGTTATCTCTCCCGGCTTGAATCCCTGAAACCTCTCTGTATATTCAAAAAGTGCCGCATCCCCGCGTTCCTCCACGTTTGTCAGAATTTCCTGTACCACTTCCCGGACTTCCGGTTCAAAGGTGACGCTGCGGCTCAGATGACGCTGCATCTCCGACCTCTCCCCGGGGTAAGCAAACAATTTTAACACGGCAATATCTTTTAGGGTATCTCCACTGTTTACGCGCCTTGCACGTGAACCGCTCATGACAATCAATAACGGTGCCCTTTATGTAGTTCACGAAGCAAGCAGTCCACCTAATGTAAACAAATGGCTTATTTAAAGAAACACAGCCCCTATTCCTGCCGGCTCTTTGCAGGAAAGAAAAAACTCATGGTTCATCAACGATTTTCATTTGAAATAACCGTTTCATTGCCTACCTTACTTTTCCAGTGAAAGCGCCGGAAGTACAGCTTCTCAAGCGCTTTTTTCATAGGCAAAACCACCATACACACACATTTACGTTCAGGACAGACATGGGCTTTTTAGGGTATCTATTCAGGGACATTGCCATAGATCTTGGGACAGCCAACACGCTTGTATTTATTCGTGATAAAGGTGTGGTACTCAACGAACCGTCAATTGTTGCCAGGGAACGAAGTACCGGAAAAGTAGTAGCAATCGGACAGGATGCTCTCCTGATGCACGAAAAAACACACCCTGGAATCGTTACCATCAAACCTCTTGCAAACGGTGTCATTGCCGACTATGAAGCCACGGAAGAACTTATCAAGGGCCTGATCAGGAAAACAAGGAGCCAATTTTCTTTCAGCATCCGGAGGATGGTTATCGGAATCCCCTCGGGCATCACGGAAGTAGAAAAAAGGGCTGTACGCGACTCTGCCGAACACGTGGGGGCCAGGGAGGTTTATCTCGTGGCCGAACCGATGGCCGCGGCTATCGGCATAGGACTTGACGTCAAGGAACCCATGGGCAACATGGTTGTCGATATCGGCGGCGGCACAACCGAAATTGCGGTTATTTCTCTCGGGGGCATCGCTTCGGGCGAATCGCTCCGCGTCGCAGGAACCGATATTACCAACTCGATCATCCGTTATTTCAGGAAAGCCTACAACCTCGCTATCGGGGAACGAACAGCCGAAGAGGTAAAAATCCGCATCGCATCGGCAAACAAGCTGGACAAAGAACTCACCATGACCGTCAGGGGCAGGGATCTTGTAACCGCTCTTCCGGAAGAACGCGAAGTTAGCTCGCCCACCATCAGGGATGCCATATCAACCCCGATCAGCCAGATTATCAACTCGATCAAGAAGTGCCTTGAAGTCACCAAACCGGAACTTTCGGCCGACGTTCTCGACCGCGGCCTTTTCCTTGCGGGAGGAGGCGCACTCATAAAGAGCCTCGACAAGAAAATTCACGATGAAACGAAGCTTGCCGTTCATATCAGCGATGACCCGCTGACCGCCGTAGCAAGAGGCACCGGAAAGGTTCTCGAAGACCTGGAAAACTACCGCACCGTCTTGCTCCCGACAAAGAGATACTGATTCCCCCTTGTCACTACTCTTTCGACCCCGAAACCCGATTCCGACCCCGATTTCCGCTTCAAGAACTGCTGTCATTTAATTTCAGGCTCATATTCGGCTACATCCTCCTGAATCGAGCACCCTTTTCCCCATTTCCACCAGCATTGCTACCGTATGCCGCTGAAAAAACCAGAGTTTCTGTCCATACCTTTTCTTTCGGGGTTCGGGGTCGCTATCGGAAAGCGCTGTCGCGCAGTGACAAGAGACGACGCCTGACAAAGTCAGGCTTAGTGACGAGTTAAGAGTAATGGCACGGCAGCCCTTAAGGTATTTTTCTGGTCATGCTTGTCACTAAGCTCGGCGAAGCC
>JANQGE010000106.1 GCA_028277485.1 Chlorobium sp. | reverse complement strand
CGGTGCTCGAAATCCTCATGTACTCTGTGTACACTCCGGTTTCTGCGCTCCGTTCGCCTTACACTTGAATCGCTCATGACAATAAATAGAGGTGCCCTTTATGGAGATGTTCTGGCAAACGTTAATTGTACTGGCCTGCGTGGGCTGGAAAATGCAGACCATTTCCTTCAAAATATAAATCCTTCGAATTATTCCAGCGCCTCACGATCCCCTCACCAGTTAGCGGTGTGTACGCACTATCCATATATATAGTCAGAATTTGCAAGTTGCATGCCGGAGAGGAGTGTTTATGCTATATATTATTGGTGTGTTACAAGAAAAGCTGTAGTACAGATACTAAATAATGTTCGGCAGCAAAAGACAAAAGCTTATGAAATTGAGACCAGCGTTGGCCAATGACGCCAGGACATTATTTGATATCAGGTGTTCAGTCGTGGAGAACTACCAATCACGAGAGGAACTGGCAAGCCTCGGCATAACCATTCAACGCGTCAAGGAAATGATTGAAGGGGAAGACTATATTACGACCATCGCTGAGGAAGACGGCCAGCCCGTCGGATTCTCGATGGCGCAAATCTCTGAGGGATACGTTTTCGCCTGCTTTGTAAAACCTGAATTCGAAGGCAACGGTTTTGGACGGGCGCTTATGAATGCTGCCGAAGAAGGATTGCGTAGAGGGGGAGTTCAAAAAGCGTGGCTTTCGACAGGGTCGGGATCTGAACTTCGAGCAGTCGGATTTTATTTACATCTTGGTTGGTATAAAGATGGTTACCTTGACGACGGACAGGTCGTTTTCAGAAAGACGTTGGTTAGTGCTGAACAAGGCGCTTCAGCGGACGCGGACAAGCCGCGCCACTGAGCTTGATCGTTGGGATAAAAGAATAAGTAATAATGAATTCAAAAAAAATTAAAGTACTAAGCATCAGTGTTTTTGTCGTTTTAATTATCATAATTGGATATTTGTCTGTATATGGAAGGTTGCTTCCTTATAGTCCGGTAATTGTGGGTTTTGAGCAGAAAATCTACAAAAAAGCAACTGTTTACTATCACAAAGGATACAGTCTGCCAACTTTGGAGGAAATTGACGAATTAATCGATGAAAACGAAAAAATTCATCGTCTTAAATATAAAAGGAATGTTGATATTATTCTTTGCAAGTCCGATCAGGAAAAGAAAAGAATAACGGGTTCGTTAACGCGTGCTCAGTCATTTCCTTTTTTTGGTAGAATCGTATTTTCAAGAAAAGTTCAGGATGAAGCAATTGCAAATGAAAAACCCTTTAGGGTGTATCTTCAACACGAGCTATCACATTCGCTTACTCAACAGAACTTATCTTTGTTTGGAACGTTTACATTCCCTGCATGGCTTAATGAAGGTATCGCCGTATACTCAGCTAATCAGTTTGGTAAAGCAGGTTATTTTACTCAACGGGAAGTTGCTGAACATTTATCACAAGATGTCTTCTTTCATCCTTACTGGTGGCCGCAGCCATTGCAGCAGACACCAATTGAATCCAAAGAGTTCAAGCTAAAAAACAAGTACTATTTTATATATTCCGAATTCGGATGCATTGTAGATGATTTGATAAACACATATGGACGCGACAGCTTCATTGTTTATTATCATAAATTACTTGAAAATAAAAATAACGAAGAAGCATTTCTGGATGTATTTGGTATTTCATTTTTCGATTATTTAAATGAATTCAAAACACGAATGGTGTCAAAACTATCTTAACATTTGCATGAACACGGAAATTTTCGCGCCGCTACGTGCCAGAAAATTGCCGGTTATGCCATGCGTTATAATCAATGAGCATCGAGGAAATCACAAACTATAAGGCGATTTCGGAAAGCTTAGCTTCTTCCGGGCAGCCTGAAGAACTGCAGTTTAAGGAAATCGCTGAAGCAGGTTTTGAAGTGGTGATCAATCTGGCGATGCCGAACTCCGACAACGCGATACCGGAAGAAGGTTACATCGTAACAGCGCGAAAGATGATGTACGTGCATCTTGCCGTTCCATTTGAATCACCTACGGCTGAGCATCTGAGGTCATTTTTCTCTCTTATGCAGGCATTTGAAGGGAAGAAGCGCTGGGTGCATTGCGTCGTGAATTACAGAGTGTCAGCATTCCTGTATCAGTATTTCAGATTGGTCCACAAAGTGAGTTCTGAAGAAGCGAAGAAAGTCATTATTGCTGAGTGGGAGCCAAATCTGGTGTGGCGAGAGTTCATGAGTATGGAAAGAAAAGATGTTGGGTTATAACAAGAAAGAAGGGACGTACGTAACTATATGAAGCGGGCGGACACATAGGTTCGCCCCTACAGGTCTTCAGCACTAACAACTCAGCGAATCAACACATCAATAGGTCAACAACCATTCTGCAGGTACCCAAGAAGATGAATAAAGTTTTAATCTGGCGAAACATGTTTATGCTGTATATTGTTGACAGGTGAACAAGAAAATCTGTAGTAAAGATAATAAAGCATGTTAGGTGAAAGTCAAATTATGATACAAATAGCGATATTGTTATTATTTGTTGTTGTCATTCCATTGCTTTTTATTTGGGAAATTGCTTTTAAAAAACATGCCAATATCACGAGTTGGATTCTGTCGGTTGTTGTTGTTATTTTAGCAATGGTTTTAATATGGGCTACCGGCCCATGGCATATTGTAAGCATATATTTGAGAAACATATTTCCTCTTTTGTGTTTAGTGGCGTGCTTTGTAGGATATCAACGCATAATTAAGCCATTGCATAGTAAGAATCGATCTGCTCAAAAATCTAAAATTGTTCTACCTATAGGGCTTATTGTGTTTTTTGCGGTACTGAATGTAATTGTTTTTCGTGGATATTACACGTATAAGGATGCGGTTGATTTAGCGTCTCCGCTAAGAAACAAAAGTTATTATATAGTTCATGGAGGTGCCAGTCCTTTACTGAACCACCATCTTACTGTAAAACCACAAAATTATGCTCTGGATATTGTTAGAATAGGCCGTTTAGGGACGCGAACAGTGTCTTTAATGGGAGGTTCTACTCTTGAGGATTATGCTATTTATGGGGATTATGTATACTCTCCTTGCACAGGCGAAATAGCAGTTGTGGTTGAAGAATTTGATGATTTAACTCCACCTAACATGGATACAAAAAATATCGCCGGGAATCATATTTTGATTAATTGCAATGGCGTAGAGGTAATCTTAGCTCATCTAAAAAAAGGCAGTATTCGAGTAAAAGTTGGTGATTTTGTCACACCGGATGATATTCTCGCTCAGGTTGGAAATTCAGGTAATACAAGTGAACCGCACTTGCATATGCATGTTGAAAGCGGAGGAGAGCCAAATACCATTCTCAATGGTGCAGCTGTGCCTTTTACAATTAATTCCAGATTCCTTGTTAGAGGTGGCAAGCTAAATGAAAAATATTGATAACCTTAAGTTTTCGGGAAATATCACCTAACAAAGCAAACGCACTCGGACAGCTAAAAGCGCCGCTCCTTCGTCGCTCTGTTTTTGCTGCCGGTGATTTGCGGCGTTGCAGGCCGCCACGTAGGTCGACCCCTGCGGGTCTTCAGCACTAACAACTCAACAGATCAACAGCCAATTTGCGGCTGCTGCATAACTGGTAAAAAAAGCACAAAACCTACCTGCAAGTTAAAAGCATACAGATGTTTTGATCTCGTGAAAAGTGTTTATGCTGTATATTAATCTGTAGTACAGATAATGGTTAACGTTAGAGCAAAGAGACAAACCTCATGGAATACTCAATCGATTCAATGTCAAATGACGATCGTGAATCAATAATGGATATTTTCAACTACTATGTAGAGAACACCTTTGCGGCATACCCTGAGAATAAACTCCCATATCAAGAATTTGATATGTTTTTGAAAATGTCGGATGGCTTTCCAAGAGGAACGATAAAAGACGAGAATGGTAAAATCGTGGGTTTTGGAATGTTACGTTCACATAATCCAATGCCGACATTCTCACATACTGCTGAAGTGACGTATTTCGTACATCCAGATTACACGGGAAAAGGCCTGGGGAGGATGTTGCTCGGTTCTCTTGAAAAGGATGCGGTTAAAAAAGGTATTACAAATATCCTGGCAAGCATTTCTTCCAAGAATTCGAGTAGTATCAAGTTCCACGAAAAGAATGGATTCACAGAATGCGGCCGCTTCAGAAAGGTAGGGAGGAAAAAGGGCCAGAAATTCGATACGGTTTGGATGCAAAAGATGCTCTAACAGCAGGGTCAACCAGACGGCGATAAGGGTGGCTGCCTGCCGGTCAAGGGGCTGGCCGTCGCTGGTTACCCTGCACGTTAGGCTTCATTGAGACATTTCTTGCGAGCAAGGAGCTTCATATTTTTTGTTTAGCCACTTTCAAACACCCAGCACTTCCAAGGAGGTATCTAATGAAAATGTTAGTAATTACCTTATTACTTTTCAGCCTGTCGTTTGCCGCTATTGCAAGTGAGGGCTCACATACAGCCGAGGCGAAAAAAATTACCGGTGCGTTTTTTGAAGAGCTAAAGGATGAATTGAGTAAAGCCTTGAAATCGGGAGGCCCCGTTACGGCAATCAGCGTATGCAAAAGTATCGCACCGGACATTGCGGAGAAGCACTCGAAGAGTTCTGGTTGGGACGTTGCCCGGACAAGTCGCAAGTTGCGTAACCCAAATAATGCTCCCGATGCTTGGGAGACCAAGGTGCTGCTGGATTTTGAAGAACGACGCGCAACCGGCGAGAGCGCCAGTACCCTGGTTTATTCCGAGGTCGTTGAAGAAGGTGGTGAAAGCTACTTTCGCTTTATGAAGGGTATCGTTATGCCACCTCTTGAAAAGATGCCCTGCCTCAAGTGCCATGGCGAAACAATCGAGCCGGAAACTGCCGCTATCCTTGATGAGCTTTACCCGGAGGACAAGGCGCGTGGCTACAAAGCGGGTCAGGTTCGCGGTGCCTTTACCCTGAAAAAGAAACTATAAGAAACCAACGGATTGCACGGAAATCAAACTCAAAACCAGTATGATAACGGTTACTATTTTGCAACCCATGAGTAGAATCAATCAAGTTGCATCCCTGAGAAAAGAACTTGCCAGGAAAGGTGGAGTATGAGTGTGAATTTTCGCTGGCAAAGAGACAGAAAGACTGCTATATCTGATGACCAATGTTGTCAGTGCTCTGTTTTTTATTGTGGTTACGGAACAACGTCCCCAAGTACAAGTACAAGTACAAGTATTTTGGGAAAGTATCTTAAAGGGATGCTTTCCTTTTTTTTGTCGGTTTCTTTCCTGATTCTGGTTCAAAACAATGCCTCCCATGCCAAACCGTTGACAAAGGAAGCTTTTGTGGCTCTTCTGGAGAACAGTCATCCCATATTTGAAAAAGAGCGGATGGCGGAAGCGATCGAAGCTGCCGAGCAAAAAAGTTATCTTGGCGAAGCAGACTGGAATTTTGCTTCTTCACTGACATACTCTCGTGAAGAGGCAACGATAACCGCATTCAGTCCTGATCTCACAGAAGCCGTTTCCCTTCGAACCGGTGTGAACAAGCAGTTCTGGAATACAGGGGGACGCCTTTCGACCACCTATTCTATCAACCGGTCTTCAAGCAGTTTCAAGCAGGCACCGCTGTTTTCTTACCCTGAAAGATTTTATGAGAACAGCATCGAGCTGCAGTATTCACAACCGTTGTTGAGGAACATGGGCGGGAAACTGACTCGTCTGCATTATGACCTGAAAGCCTATGATGTCGATGTTGCCAAGATTCAGGCGGTTGAGAATATCGAGGATTTTCTCATTGACACGATCTCAAAATATCTGGACTGGGTATACCTTGAAGAGCAGAAAAAGATTGCACACCGCAGGCTTAGCCTGAGCAGCAGAGAGTTTGAGCGGACAAAACAAGAATTTAACGCATATCTGGTTGATTCAGTCGATGTAATTCGTGCAAAAGATGCTGTAAGCACATGGAAGCAGAACCTCGGCCTTGTTGAATCACAGTTGTCTGCTATGAGGGCCGAACTGGCGGTGCTGGTACAGAACAACCTTTTTCTGACAGCCGAGCCCGATTTCAATTTGTATGAGCTTCAAGAACCGGGTTCACTCGACTCGGTCAAAACACGACTCGAGAACAATTCCCGGATTTTGAGGATACTGGAATTGAGAAGGAAACAGCTCGAGGTCAATGCAACAGGGGTAAGGGAAACGGGTAAACCCGACCTCTCTCTTATAGCAGCAGTTACAGCTAAAAATGCAGATGAAAGCGCAGGAGATTCTTTCAGGCCGGATAAAAGCGATGCTGCGGTAGGTTTGCAGCTCTCTGTTCCCATTGAAAACAGAACCGCAAAGGCAGATTATCAGAGAAACCGTCTTCAGACTCTTCAGCTTGGCAAGGAGAGAGAGGATGTTTCTCTTTCACTTAACGCTTCACTTTCTTCTCTTCATACACAGTTGACGAAGCTCATAGGGGTTCTGGAGCTGAATCGCGAGCAGATCGAGTCGGCAAGGTTGAGGACCATCGAAGAGACAAGGATATATGAACAGGGGCGGGGTGACCTGACCTTTGTCATTATGAGCAGGGACAATGAGGAAAGTGCCAAACTTGCCTATGCGGAAAACGCCTTGAACTATCAAAAGCTCTGGCTGCGTTATCAGGCTTTGCTCGATGAGCTGTATCGATAGGAGTAGTTAGAAAGGCAAAAGTCAAAGGTCAAAAGGCAAAAGTGGAAGAAGAGAAAAAGAAGTCCGGCGAGCTATGTCCTTATTTGTGGAGGCGGTAAATCTTTCGCCTTTACCCGAAGAAATATTTCCGAGCACAGATGTCATTTTTTTGACTTTCAAAACCCTGTATGAAATCACTTTTCCGTTTTTTCGCAGAGCGTCACATGCTCTCGTATCTCCTGACGATTCTGGTCTTTCTTTTCGGTCTGGCTACGCTTTTGCAGATCAACCGTGCCCAGTATCCCAAAGTTGATCTTGGGCAACTGGTTGTTACAACGGAATATCCCGGTGCGGCTCCGGAAGATGTCGAGTTGAATGTAACCAACAAAATAGAGGATGAGCTTAAAAGTGTTACCGACATCAAGCGGGTGTTTTCGATGTCAATGGAAAACGTCTCGATCGTTATTGTCGATATAGAGCCTGACGCCTCGGATATGGATGAGGTGAAACGTGAAATCCGTGAAGCGGTGTTTCGCATTACGGATTTTCCTGAAGAGGTTACCGAGTCCTCGCTGATCACTGATATTAAGTCCTCAATTTTTCCGATTCTTGAGGTGGGTCTGACCGGGGACATGCCTTATCCTGAACTCAGGGAGCTTGCACGCAGGTTCGAAAAGAAGCTGAAGGATATACCGGGGGTTGCCAGCGTGCAGCGTTACGGTTACCGCGACAGGGAGATACAGGTAGAGCTTTACCCCGAAAAAATCAGGGAGCTGCAAATTCCCATGCAGGAGGTTGTCGATGCCATTCAGGAGAGAAACATCAGAGCAACCGGAGGCTCGCTCGAGTCGTTTACCAGCGAAAAGAATGTTGTCACTCTGGCCCAGTTCAGAGACCCTCAAGAGGTGGGCGAGGTTGTCGTGCGTTCGAGTTTCGACGGTCCGATAATCAAGGTTTCGGATATTGCGGACGTAACCGATGGTTTCGAGGAAGAGCGGGTGCTTTCAAGAATCAATGGACATCCGGCAATTTCTTTTCTTATCAACAAAAGCGAGTCGGCCGATATCATAAGAACGGTCAGGGCGATACGGGATCTGGTAGATGAGGAAGAAGATCAGCTTCCTGGGGGAGTCAGGTTTATCTACGGACTTGATTTTTCACAGTATGTGGCCAACCAGCTTTCGATCGTGTTGACAAACGGGACTATCGGTCTGGTTCTTGTGCTGATTGTTCTGGCCCTGTTTCTTAACCTCCGGACTGCGTTCTGGGTTGCACTCGGTATTCCCTTCACCCTGCTTGGCGGGATTTCACTGCTGCCCCTTTTTGATGTGGAGCTGGATAGTATAACCCTTACTTCTCTTATCATTGTTATCGGTATTGTGGTTGATGATGCCATTATCATATCCGAAAACATTTTTCAGAGACGTGAACGAGGGGAGTCCCCGGTCGATGCGGTGGTTAACGGTATCTACCAGGTTTACAAACCTGTTTTGACGACCGTATTGACTACCTTTCTGGCCTTTGCGCCAATGTTTTTCATGCCGGGAGTACTTGGGAAGTTTGTTTTTGTTATTCCCCTTACAATTACACTGGCACTGTTTGTATCGCTTATCGAGGCCTTTTTGGTGCTGCCGGCGCATATCTTGCCGGGGTTGTACGTCAATGAGTCCGAGAACCCCAAAACTGCAATGCGCAACTGGTTCTTGCCTGTTCGCAATATGTTTGAAAAAGTGCTTCTTTTCCTGCTGCGTTTCCGCTACGCGCTGGTGTTCTTGAGCTTTCTCAGTCTCGGAGGCGCTCTCTACTACGGTATCAACTACATGAGTTACATTTTGTTTCCGACCAAAGGTGCCGACGCATTCAATGTCTGGATTGAATTGCCTGTTGGAAGCTCTCTGAAAGCAACCTCTGCAAAAGCCGCCGAGTTTGAAAAGCTCCTCGAGGTATTGCCTGAAGAAGAGGTGTCCGCCTATCTGACCAGGATTGGTACGCAAGCAGGCATTGTCCCCATCGAGCAGGAAAATTTTGCCGAGCTTGCGGTCAAACTTACTCCCTACGGTACAAGGGACAGGTCTGCCGACGAGATTGTTGCAGATATTCGTGAGAAGGCAATGGCAATCGGCGGAGTGGAAGAAACCATCTTTTTTGTTGAATCGGGCGGCCCGCCCGTCGGCAAGCCGGTTACGATAAGGGTTGTTGGTTCCGATGATGATATGAGAACTGCACTTGCCGATTCGGTTTTCAGCTATCTGTCAGGAATCAACGGTGTCACGGATCCGGATCGTGATGACAAGGAGGGAAAAGAGCAGATAGAAATATCGATACGCCACGACCGTCTTTCAAGACTGGGTTTGTCTGTAGCGGATATTGCAAGAACAGTCAGGACGGCCTATGACGGTCAGGTTGTGACCAGTGTCCGGTACGGGGAAGAGGAAGTGGATTTCAGGGTGATGCTCCAGAAATATGCCCGCATGAAGCTTGAGTACCTGCAGGAACTTTCTATACCGAACAGAACAGGCCGATTGATCCCGCTAAAAGAAGTTGCCGGTTTTGAGCAAGGTGCCAGCCCGTCAATTTTCCATCACTATGACGGTGAGCGTTCGATTACTATTTCGGCGGATGTGCGTCAAGATGTTGTCACTCCCATTGAGGTTATGCGTGATGTTGAGAAACATTTTGTTCCTAATCGTGATTTTCCGGGGGTTAAACTTGTGTTCGGAGGGGAGGCTCAAGAATCCGAAGAGTCGCTTCGGGGATTGTTTGCTGCTTTCGGTATTGCGGCATTCGGGATCTACTTCCTGCTTATACTTTTGTTTAACTCTGTGACACAGCCGCTGTTGGTCATGATGTCGATACCTTTTGCGATCATCGGCGTTGTCATTGCTTTTGCGCTGCACGGGGAGGTTTTCAGTTTTCTCGGGCTCCTTGGCATTGTGGGCATGGCTGGTGTCGTGGTCAATGACTCGCTTGTGCTGGTTAACTACCTCAATGAGCTGTACAAGTCCGGAAAGAACGTGGATATACCAATACTGGTTGCAAAAGGTACAGCCGACCGTTTGCGCGCCGTCCTCCTTACAACGGTAACCACCGCTGCGGGCCTTTTGCCGCTTGCGTATGGGATTGGGGGAACCGATGCTTCCATGATGCCCATGGCGCTTGCTCTTGGTTGGGGGTTATTGCTGGCAACCCCTTTGACCCTTGTTTTGATACCCTGCCTTTACATGATCGGTTTTGATATCAGAAACCTTGTTTCCGGGATTCTTGGAGGCCGTAAAGAACCATGAAGAGGAAGTTGGAAGGTTTTTCCACCGGATCGTAAATGCTATGGATGAACGATGGGTATGCTCAAACAAAAAAGACAACAGTGCTCGTTAAAATTGTTTTCATGACGTACATTATGTGCGCGAGGCGGATTTGTTGCTTTTCCTGGGAGTGGTATTTGATACGACAGGAAATAGGAGAGTGAGTAACAAGTAAGTTTGTTCATATAAATGTCGGCGGAATTTTTTTTGTTTTCGAATTATTGATTATACCTGCGCCGTCAATTATTGTCACATCAAATAATTATGTTGAATCGTATCAGAAAAAGAGTTGGAAGAAAGGCTTTGTGTACCGCAATGCTGTTGATATCGCTATCGGGTTGCGGCGGTGGGGATAGGGGAAGGCAGCCACAGGCGCCATCACTGCCCGTGATGAAAATCGAACGTTCTTCAACGATAGTGACAAAGCAATATTCGGCTCTTCTTGAAGGGGTTGTTACGGTTGAGGTCAGGCCTCAGGTTGACGGGACCCTGCAGGAAATAGCGGTCGATGAGGGTGAATATGTAAAAGCCGGTCAGCTGTTATTTGTTATCGATGATCGCATCTATCGTGAGGATCTGAAAACAGCAATTGCATCACAACATGCGGCAGAAGCCAGTCTTGCCGTTG
>JANQGE010000049.1 GCA_028277485.1 Chlorobium sp. | reverse complement strand
GTTGGTCGGTGCTCGAAATCCTCATGTACTGTGTGTACATTCCGGTTTCTCCGCTCCGTCCGCCTTACACTTTGCTCGCTCATGACACTTTTTAGAGGTGCCCTAAATAGAGGTGCCCCAAAGACAGCTTTTTGAAGTACACAAACCGGTGAGAACAGAAAACAAACTCTACAAGACCAGCAGATGGATACATAAATACCCCGGGTTACTGCTTTTGATATTCTTTACATGGATGTCGATTTCAGGAGTGCTGTTGAATCATCCGGAAATACTTAAAAACCTCTCGGTTCCGAAGTGGTTCGTTCCAGAGCATTACCATCCCGATAACTGGAACAGGAAAACGCTTAAAGGAATTATTTATTCCGGAGAAGGCCGGGATACACTTATCGTCTACGGAAACCAGGGGATCTATAGATCAACAGACAACGGCACGCAGTTCTCGCCTTTTATGGCAGGCGAGTTCCCGACAGCCGCATGGAAAAGACGCACCAACCACCTTTTTTTCAACAAACAACTCCAACTGCTGCTTGCCGCAACCAATGATGGGCTTTTCAGGTATGACTTCGAACATTCAGCATGGCAAAAAGTAACTATTCCGGACAAATCCGTACCTATTGTAAAAATTATACGCGCAGAAGATACGCTGGCACTCATATCCAAATCCTGCTTTTACGTATCCCGTCTTGACACAAATCTGACATTCACAAAGCACGTCCCCCTGAAGACAACCGAAGACGAATACATCTCCTTGATTCAGGTTTTTCTTGAACTGCACGACGGGAGCATCTGGGGCTTGCCTGGAAAACTGCTCTGGGACGCGGTAGGTGTTGTTTTGCTGTTCTTGTGCATCTCCGCATTTTACATATGGTACTATCCGAAAAAATGGAAACGGCAATACAAAAAAAATAACGGTTTGGTACCGCGAAGCAACAAAAAAAGCTGGCACTTTTTCTTCAGGAATCATAAAAAATTAGGATGGTATACGGCTGTTGTACTGGTTGTCATTTTTTTCACCGGAACATTCCTGCGTCCGCCCTTAATGATCATCATTGCCAAAGGTAAACTTCCGGAAAAATATTATCCGTCGATAAAAGACAGCAATCCCTGGGAAAAGAAGATTCGCAACGCATTGTATGATTCAGTGAATAAACAGATCGTACTGGATTGCACGGATGGAATCTGGGCCGGCAATCTCGCTGAAAATGAACCTTTCAGAAAAAAACAGGTACCCGTACGCATTTTTGCAATGGGTGCAACCGTATTTGAAGAAGAAAAACCAGGAACCTGGCTCGTAGGCTCATTTGGAGGATTGGAACGGTTCAACGTCACGGAGCAGAACGCCATCTCCGTATTACAATCAAACTCCCCCGCACAACCCGGCAGGCCTGCATCCACATTGGTTAACGGATATATCATCGCCCCGGACGGCGCCGAATATATACTGGGACATTATAAAGGCATTTGTGATACAGAAGGAAACAGAATATCCAATGCCCTTGTCATGCCTGAACGGATAAAAATACAATACAGAATGCCCTTCTGGAATTTTCTGTTCGAATTGCATAACGGGAGGATATTCAAAGGGGTACTGGGCAGCTTTTACATTTTGGTAATTCCCGTGGGGGGAATTGTCGGATTACTGATCCTGTTGTCCGGTATATTCGATTATTGGTTCATCAAGCTCAAGAACAAACGTGATAACTGAAGGATGCCGTTATAACGGTTACCTCTATTTACTAACAACTTATCGGACTCGGGTCAAGTTATCTGATTCCTAAATTGAGCGATTGTCGAACATGCCGGAGACATAAGGCACAGGGAACGCCGCTGTAGTGAACTACCGCAAGTTCCCTGTAACGAAGCAGATTCGGTATGATCGGCAATCGCTCAGTTTAGGTTGATCATTTGAGACGAACAGTCTGGTTCATGCCTTGTTTTTTTGTTTATTTCATAGAATCCGTTTTTGGTACCTTTTAATGCGTTCAGGATTGTGTTTGTAGAGCAATCGGAGAAATACCATGAAAAACATCTTTATCAGCATACTGACGACATTCATTTTACTTGCACCTGTAAAAGCCCACTGCGACCAGCCAACACCTGAGGAGATAGAGAAATGGAAAATGGCCGCTAAACAAGGGGATGCTCCGGCGCAGTTCAATCTCGGCCTGTTACATGCAACCGGCCAGGGTTTGCGTCAGGACTATGGGGAAGCTATGAAGTGGTACAGGCTCGCTGCGGAGCAGGGTAATGCCGGTGCACAACTCAATATCGGGAACATGTATGCCATCGGTCAAGGCACTGCGCAGGACTATGGAGAAGCCATGAAGTGGTACAAGCTTGCTGCGGAGCAGGGTAATGCCATCGCTCAGTACAATGTCGGTCTGATGCATGCAACTGGCCGGGGTGTGAGTCAGGACTATGGAGAAGCTATGATGTGGCACAAACTCGCTGCAGAACAGGGGGATGCCGGTGCACAACTCAGTATCGGGAATATGTATGCAGCCGGTCATGGTGTTGAGCAAAACTACGTAGAAGCCATGAAATGGTACAGGCCCGCTGCAGAACAGGGTAGCGCCGTCGCCCAGTACAATGTCGGTCTCTTATATGCAAACGGTCACGGTGTGAAACAGGACTATGGAGAAGCTATGAAATGGTACAGCAGTGCTGCAGAGCAGAATTTTGCCAGTGCACAGCTCAGTATCGGGAATATGCATGCATCCGGCCACGGTGTTGAGCAGAATTACGCAGAAGCCATGAAGTGGTACAAGCTCGCTGCAAAGCAGGGTAATGCTATCGCTCAGTACAATGTCGGTCTCTTGTATGCAGATGGTCAAGGTGTACAGCAGGACAAAAAAGCTGCGAAAGAGTGGTATAGAAAAGCATGTGATAATGGATTGCAGAAAGGATGCGATGCATATCGGAAACTAAATAAAGGGAACCTCTATTAATTGTCGTGAGCAACTTGAGTACGAGGCGGACGGAGCACAGAAACCGGAGTGTACACAGAGTACATGAAGATTTCGAGCACCGGCCAACGAAGTAATCAGGGCGCGCAACAAATTAATAGAGGTGCCTTTTATTGATGCTCCTCTTGCAGGCGCATAGCCTGGTCATGGAGTTTAAGTGCTTCTATGATTTCATCCAAACTGCCTTCGAGTATCTGGGGCAGGGCGTGGCTGGTAAAACCGATACGGTGGTCGGTGACCCGTGATTGAGGAAAGTTGTAGGTGCGGATCTTGGCGCTTCGGTCGCCCGTAGCAACCATTGATCGGCGGAGGTCGGCGCGCTCCTTGTTTTTCTCGGCAAGCTGTATGTCATAGAGTTTGGCACGTAGCATCTTCAACGATCGTTCGCGATTCTGCAGCTGTGACCGCTCTTCCTGGCAAGCGACGACGATGCCGGTCGGGATATGTGTTATTCTGACTGCGGTCTCGACCTTGTTGACATTCTGACCACCCTTTCCCCCGCTTCGGAAGGTGTCCATTTGCAGATCTTCCTTGCGGATCTCGATATCAACCTCCTCGGCTTCGGGAAGCACTGCGACGCTTGCTGCCGAAGTGTGGATTCTGCCCTGGGTTTCGGTTTCCGGTACCCTCTGGACACGGTGAACGCCGCTTTCAAACTTCATGGTGCCATACACGTCGTGGCCGTTGATGCTGAGCACGGCTTCCTTGCATGCGCCCGGTATGCCCGCTTCGCTGAACGTCATTACCTCGCATTTCCAGCCTTTTCGTTCGGCGAGCCGCTGGTACATCCTCAGCAGGTCTGTCGCGAAAAGTGCGGCTTCGTCTCCCCCGGTCCCGGCCCGGATCTCCATAATGACGTTTCTGGAGTCGGTTTCATCTTTGGGCAGCAGGAGGAGCTTCAATTGCTGCTCAAGTTCCGGCTGCTGTTTTTGCAGTTCTTCAAGTTCGGTTTGTGCGAGAGCCTTCATCTCAGGATCTTTTTCCTGTTTAACCATCTGGCGTACCTCTTCGAGCTGCAGTCTGTTGGCCTTGTATTGGTCGTATGCCTGAACAATCTCTTTAAGGTCGCTGTAATCCTTGTTGATCTTTCTGAACTGCTGCTGGTCGGCGATGACTTCCGGATTGGAAAGTTTTTCTTCAAGCCGAAGGTATTTGTTCTTTATAGCCTCAAGTTTATCGAGCATATTCGGGTTCTTGCTCCCTGCCGTTCAACCTCAGGGGTTGATAATGTCATTGATGATAAAGAATAAAAAGAGCGTCAGAAGCAACGCCATGCCAATCTGCTGAATTCTCATCTTCAGCTGAAAAGGAATCTCACGGCCTATGATGCCTTCGATGGCGTTAAGGACGAACTGTCCGCCGTCCAAAGCGGGAATAGGAAGAATGTTGATGAACGCAAGTGAAATCGACAGGAGGGCAAGGAAATACATGAAACTGCTCAGCCCCTGTTCAGCGCTCTGGTTGGCGATCCTTGCAATTTTGATCGGCCCGCCCACGGATTTGCGGAAATCTTCCGCACCGGTAAGGATTTTGCCGAAACCTTTAACGGTTGTAACCGTCATGTTCCAGGTTTGCTGCAGACCGTATACCGTGGCATCGGCCAGGTTGAGGCGTCGATGGTCTATCACGAGCGTCTGCCTCAGCGATATGCCGATTTTTCCTGTGGATGCAGGGACAACTTCTGAAACGGTCAGCTTTCCGAATTCCCTGATTTTTGCGACATCAACCATGCCGTCGGTAGGCAGGGCGAGGTATTTCCAGGCAACCGAGATAGCGTTCCCGGGGTTTGCCGAGATGATCTCGACAACTTCGGTCCAATCCTTGACCGGTTTGTCGTTGATTGCGGTGATGAGTGCTCCCGGTTTCAGTCCGGCCCCCGCGGCAGGCTGATTGCCGAGCACCTGGTCGATGACCGGAGCCATCAGGGGACGTATGCCCAGGGCCTGATTTTCGTTGATCCGGGTAAGAATGTCCGTTGGCGCCTGCAGTGTTTTTCGTTCACTGCCGCGGATCACCGTATACATAAGGGTCTGCCCTGCGAAGTTTTCCGGCGCCAGAACCTCTTCCCAGTATTGCACCGGCTTGCCGTTTACCGCGATGAACCGGTCGCCGGTCTGCATTCCCATTGAAGCGTAGACCGATCCGGTTTCAACATAGGCAGGGTTGATTACGGAAGTTCTGCTTTCGCCAAAAGCCGAGGCCATGCCGATAAATATGGCGGCGGCAAGAAGCATGTTCATGGCTACCCCGCCGGCAAGGACAATAAGGCGCTGCCAGACCGGTTTCGCTCTGAACTCCCAGGGTTGGGGAGCTGACTTTTGATAACCGGTATCGAGGCTTTCGTCAACCATTCCCGCTATTTTTACATAGCCGCCCAGCGGGAAGGCTCCTATACCGTACTCGGTGTCCCCGATCTTTTTCTTCCAGAGACGGAGATTGTAAAAATCAAACCCGATATAGAATTTGTCGACACGCATGCCGAAGAATTTGGCCGTAAGGAAGTGTCCCAGTTCGTGCGCGGTGACAAGAATGAAAATCGCGACAATAAAATAGAAAATCGTACTTAAAAAGTCCATGATCTGCTTTGTTTTCTCCAAGACAAGCTATCCCGAAAGCCGTCTTGAAGGGGCTTTCGGAATGCCGATTCATTATAAGGGCACCTCGATTTGCTGCGCGCCCTGATTACTTCGCTGAGCGGACAGGAGGGAGTTTCTGTGCTCCGTCCGCCTTGTACTCAAATCGCTCACGACAATGTATAGGGGTGTCCATAAGTAGTATAAATCATTATCCTGATTTGAGCGTTTCAAATCAGGATTGTTTCATCATCTCCCTGGCTGTGTCACGAGCCCACCTGTCCGCGGCAAGGTATTCATCCAGACAGGAGGGTGTATACGGATCATGTGCCTGCATGGTTCTGTCGACAATGGCCGGTATATCGGTGAAGCCTATCTTTTTGTCAAGGAACGCAGCGACCGCAATCTCGTTTGCCGCGTTGAGTACGGCCGGGAATGTCCGGCCGGCTTTAAGTGTGTCAAATGCCAGACGAAGAGCGGGAAATCGTTCCATGTCGGGTTCCTCGAACGTCAGCGTGCCAATTTGTGTCAGATCGAGCTTCCTTATGCCGCTTTCACATCGCTCAGGCCAGGCTATCGCATAGGCTATCGGCGCGCGCATGTCGGGAACGCCCAGCTGCGCCATGACGCAGCCGTCGATATATTCGACCATCGAGTGAATGATGCTCTGCGGATGAACCACGACACTGATTTTTTCTGCAGGCATAGTAAAAAGCCAGTGGGCTTCGATAACTTCAAGCCCTTTGTTCATAAGCGTCGCCGAATCAATGGTTATCTTCGCGCCCATTGACCACTGCGGATGTTTCAGGGCCTTTTCCGGACTGACATGTTTCAGGTCTTCGGCGGGCATCTTCCTGAAAGGTCCTCCCGATGCGGTCAGGATGATGCGTTCGATATCTTCCGGCCTGTGGCCTGTAAGCGACTGGAAAATCGCCGAATGTTCGCTGTCGACCGGGAGGAGTGTTACATCATGCTGCTTTGCAAGGTCCGAGACAAGCTGCCCGGCAACAACCAGTGTTTCCTTGTTGGCAAGAGCGATATCTTTCCCGGCTTTGATCGCGCTGACAGTCGGGACAAGACCTGCCGCGCCGACAATCGCCGATACAACCATGTCAGAGCCTTCCGCAGCCCCGACCGCGGCCGCTCCCTCTATTCCCCAGTGAATTTGAGGTTTCCCGGGACCGAGCAGCTCGACCAGACGGTCTGCAGACTGTTCATCCCTGACGGAGACGATATCAGGTTTAAACTCCCTGATCTGTTCCGCGAGCAGGTTGATATCATGGCCTTCGGCGAGGCCGGTTACGTTAAATCTTTCCGGGTGCTGACGGACAACATCAAGTGTGCTTAAGCCGATAGATCCGGTGCTGCCAAGGATGGATAAGGATTTCATGATACTGGCAATTGCGTTACATCACTGGGTTTCCGGCCTGAATTTATACTTTTTCGGAACGGCTTACAAATCCGGGGGCATTCCGGGTTGGCCCGGCTCGGAAAAAAGTCTTGATCTTGTGTGAAAAAAGTGGTATAATGCCCTCCCTTTGATGATATCTTTTGGAGAACGGGTCTCTAGCTCAGTTGGTTAGAGCGACTGGTTTACACCCAGTAGGTCGGGGGTTCGACTCCCTCGGGACCCACGCTTCTTTCCCTGCGCCGGTACCGGTGTTTGCTGACCTTTCCGAAGTCCGCTCCTGGTTCTGCTCATCTACAAATCTTTTTTTCCAGGCCGAAGCCGCCGGCCGCTTTTATTCTTTCATGCATTATGTTTTACGCCGGGCCGGCCTCGGTCTCTGAAGATGCCCTCGAGTACGAAGCGGGCGGAGCACAGAAACTCTCTCCTGTCCGCTCAGCGAAGCAATTGAATCGCGGAATAAATAGAGGTGCCCTATAGGGATGTTTACATCAGAATGGTGAAATCCGTTCGGGAGTAATCAGGCTGTTGTTCAATAACGGCTATAGAGGAGACCTTTGAAGCAGGCGGGCCTGTCCTCACCTCGTTCAGAAGCTCGTCAACCAGCCCGGCCGGACCCTGTGCGTCGATCTCGACGCTGCCGTTCGGCAGGTTTCTGACCCAGCCCTTCAATCCCAGGCGAGAGGCGGAACGTTCCACAAACATTCTGAACCCGACACCCTGAACCAAGCCGTGGACCGTAACCAGGACTCTTTTTTCCATCGTAAAAGTAGTGGCAAGTTAAAACCGCGAAGAATAAAAGATATTGATCAGCTATTCTCTGAATTCTTGTTCTGCCTGATTTTCTCGACAGCAGCTTCAAGGGTACGCAGCTCTTCCTCATCGACGGTTTGCGTGCCGTTGTTCCCGGAATTTTCTTCGGTTTCCGCTGTCACGCTGTTGTCACACTTTTCCGAGATGTCATAAGACAAGCTTCCTGCCGGTCTCTTGCCAAGTATTTCCTCGATCTTGGAATAGTGCAGCACTTCCTTGGCAAGCAGCTCCTGCGCAAGTCTTTCAAGTTTGTCACGGTTTATCGAGAGTATCTCCCGTACCT
Organism: Chlorobium sp.; assembly: GCA_028277485.1. GTDB lineage: Bacteria > Bacteroidota > Chlorobiia > Chlorobiales > Chlorobiaceae > Prosthecochloris. Next base: position 10,105 of record JANQGE010000049.1, on the reverse strand, counting down.
GCTGCTGGGCCTGATCGATTAAAGAGTGAACTTCCTCGTCGATAAGACGGGCTGTGTGTTCGCTGTACTTCTTGTCCACAGCGGGACCGCCGTAGTAGGGGTTGTTGCTTTCATAATAGGATATGTTGCCCAGCTTTTCGCTCATGCCATACACGACAACCATGTTGTAGGCGATTTCAGTAACTTTTTCAAGATCGTTCTGGGCGCCGGTTGAAACATCGTCAAAGATTATTTCTTCAGCGATTCTTCCGCCAAGAAGACCGCAAATGCGTGAAAAAAGTTCCTGCTTTGTCATCAGGTAGCGGTCTTCAAGCGGCAGATTCAAGGTGTATCCCAGTGCACTCATACCCCGGGGAACAATCGAGATTTTCTGAACAGCGTCATTTTCTGCCATCATCCAGCTGATGATCGCATGTCCCGACTCGTGATAGGCAACGACCTTCTTCTCCTTCGGATTGATAACCTTATTCTTTTTCTCCAGACCGGCGACCACCCGTTCGATGGCGTCTTCAAAGTCCTTCATTTCAATACTTTGTTTGCCCCGTCTGGATGCAAGAAGAGCTGCCTCGTTTGCAGCGTTGGCTATTTCAGCACCTGCGAAACCAGGGGTCTGCGATGCCAGTACCTTGAGGTTGACGTCAGGCGAGAGCGAAAGGTTCTTGGTGTGTACCTTGAAAGTATCGATACGCCCTTTCAGGTCCGGCTTGTCAACCATGATCTGGCGGTCGAATCTTCCCGGACGGAGGAGTGCGTTGTCCAGCACGTCCGGCCGGTTGGTTGCAGCCATGAGAATGACTCCTTTGTCGGTTGCGAAACCGTCCATCTCCACGAGCAGCTGGTTAAGGGTATTCTCGCGTTCGTCATTGGTGCCCATCATGATGCCTTTCCCGCGGCTCCGGCCGACGGCATCGATCTCGTCGATGAAGATGATGCAGGGCGCTTTTTCTTTTGCCTGCCGGAAAAGGTCGCGTACACGCGCCGCACCGACGCCGACAAACATCTCCACAAAATCGGACCCGCTGATGCTGAAGAACGGTACGTCGGCTTCGCCTGCGACAGCCTTTGCAAGAAGGGTCTTGCCGGTTCCGGGAGGGCCGACAAGCAGGACGCCTTTTGGCAGTTTACCCCCGAGCTTCGTGTACTTCTTGGGATCTTTCAGGAAGTCCACTACCTCCATGACCTCGGCTTTGGCTTCATCGAGACCCGCGACATCCTTGAAAGTGATCCGTGTATGTTCATCAAGGTTTTCGTACAGCGCGGCCTTGTTCTTGCTGATATTCATGAACTGTGAGCCTGGACCGCCAAGGCGGCGGAAGACGAAGAAGTAAATGCCGATCAGCAATGCGAAAGGAAGAACCCATTGCAGAAGCTCCCCGATCCAGGTGTTGCCGGGTATGCCCTGATAACTGATTCCCTTTGTTTCAAGGAGTTCGATGAGCTCTGCGTCCTTGACGGGAATAACGTAGACTTCTCTGGAGCCAGTTGCGGATTCGGAAAAGATCGAACCGGGGCCCTTGCTGTCCTTCCCGTTAGTCCCCTGTATTGGGGCTACACCGGGTTTCAGGTAGACATAAATGCGCTCGGGCGCGATCTTGACCGATTCTATCTTGTTCTCTTCTATGTACTTGCGGAATGTGCTATATGCAATCTCCTGAGAGGAGCCGGACCAGAAGAATGCAAGCTGCAGACCGATAAGTATCAGGACAATGACGATATAGTAAACCAGTGAAAATTTCGGTTTTTTATCGCTGTTCTCCGGATCGTTTTTATAAGGATTCTTTGGTTTAAACAGGTTGTTTGCCATCTATTCGTCAAGATATTAACAAGTGTGTTCAATGTCGTTGCTTCTCTACATGATAACGCAATAAATATTAGTATAACAGCATTGAACCGAAATTATGAAAACATAGCTTTAATGCTTTACACTCTTTATAAGTTTCATTCCTCAGGAGCGGGTTTTCTCCGCAGGGATAGGCTTCCTTGTTTGTAATTGTGCTCGCTATTGCGTAGATACGATTTCAGTGCGGAGTGCGTCATCGTATAATCGTCAGCAAAACGCTATGAATATATCCATGAATGCGGCGCGAAACAAGGTCAATGAGCAGATTTCAGCGAAGAGGTCGTTGCTGTGTGTCGGTCTTGACAGTGATCCGGCAAAAATTCCGAAAATATTCCGGAGTATGGAGCGCCCTGTGCTGGAGTTTAACCGTTCTGTAATCAGGGCGACAAGGGAGCACGCGGTGGCATACAAGATAAATACCGCGTTTTATGAGGCAAGAGGAATTGAAGGGCTTCGGGATATGCAGGAAACACTTGAAAACCTGCCGTGCGAAAGCCTTTCCATAGCCGACGCAAAACGAGCGGATATCGGCAATACCAGTGAAAAATACGCCCAGGCATTTTTCGATCACTGGAATTTCGATGCTCTCACGGTTGCACCATATATGGGGCATGACTCCATCGAGCCGTTTTTTGATTATGAACAAAAGCTGATTTTCGTGCTTTGCCTGACCTCCAATCCCGGATCCGCCGATTTTGAGGAAAAGCAGCTGCAATCGGGCCCTGCACTTTACGAGTCCGTTCTTGGTAAAGTGCAGGAGTGGGACCGGAGCGGAAATGCGGGAATTGTTGTCGGGGCGACTAAAAGCAGTCAACTCAGGAAGATCCGTACCGATGCCCCCGGATTGTTTTTTCTTATTCCCGGTGTCGGTGCCCAAGGCGGCTCTTTGCAGGAATCGGCGGCTCTTGGTGTGGATAAAGACCGGCAGGGGGCTCTCGTCAACGTCAGCAGGGGGATCATCTATCCCGAAGGTGTTTTTAACTCTCCCGAAGCGTTCGAACGTGCGGTGAAACTAAAGGCAGGGGAGCTTCATAATGAAATGCAAAGTATTTTTTAAGCGGATTTTTGTACTATATAACCGGCAAGGGTTGCATGTTCCCCCCAGCCAAGGCGTTGCAATCTTCATAAAATCAGGGTTTCATGTGTGGAATAGTTGGATATATCGGCTCGAAAGACGCGGCTGAACTTCTGCTGAACGGGCTGCAGCGTCTCGAGTACCGCGGTTACGACTCTGCGGGAATTGCCGTGCTGAACGGCGGTTTGTCAGTGCTGAAGCAGAAAGGAAGCGTCAGCGAACTGGAAAAGGCTCTCAAAAATTCCGGGCAATCTGAACAATCCATACATGAGGCCACTGCAGGAATCGGGCATACCCGGTGGGCGACTCACGGGGACCCGAGCGATCGCAACGCCCATCCTCATCTGAGCGCTGATGGCGGAATTGCGCTTATCCATAACGGGATTATTGAAAACTATTCAGCCATTAAGAAAGAACTCATTTCGAAGGGTTACCATTTCAGCAGCGATACAGATTCGGAGGCTCTTGTTCATCTCATCGACAGCATCTGGTCCGACAAACCGGAGATAGGGCTTGAAGCCGCGGTGCGCGCCGCGCTTTACCATGTGGAGGGCGCTTACGGTCTTTGCATTATTTCACAGCAGGAGCCAGACAAGATTGTTGTTGCCCGCAAAGGAAGCCCGCTGGTTATCGGTATCGGAGAGGGGGAATATTTTATTGCTTCCGACGCGGCTCCCATTGTCGAACATACCAAGAAGGTTATCTATCTCTCCGACGGTGAAATGGCGGTTGTTACAAGGGACGGCTACGTCATCAAGACCATAGAGAATATTACGCAGGAAAAGCATATCAGCGAACTGGATTTCGATCTTGCCAAAATTGAAAAGGGCGGTTTTGAACACTTCATGCTCAAGGAGATTTACGAGCAGCCCACAGTCCTGCAGGATGTCATGCGGGGACGCGTCAGGCTCGATGAAGGTCAGGTGCGCCTGGGGGGCATAGAGGATTACCTCGATCGCCTCAAGCTTTCAAGCAGGGTCATTATCTGCGCCTGCGGGACAAGCTGGCACGCAGGGTTGATCGGGGAATACCTGATAGAGGAGTTTGCCCGGATTCCCGTTGAAGTCGACTACGCTTCGGAGTTCCGTTACCGTAACCCGGTGATTACAAAGGATGATGTGGTTATCGTTATTTCTCAGTCCGGTGAAACTGCCGACACGCTTGCAGCGTTGCGCCTTGCCAGGGAGAAGGGCGCGCTGGTGATGGGCATCTGCAATGTTGTCGGCTCGACCATCGCCCGTGAAACGCTTTGCGGCATCTATACCCATGCCGGTCCCGAGATCGGTGTCGCTTCGACAAAAGCGTTCACCGCCCAGGTAACGGTGCTGTACCTGCTGGCATTGACGCTCAGCAAGGGGCGCACCATGTCCCGTGAAGAAATCAAGCTCTACCTGAAAGAGCTTAACGGTGTGCCGGAAAAAGTGGAGCGTATTCTGAAGCAGGATGACATGATTCTGGAGATCGCCGAAGACTATAAAGACGCACGCAACTTTCTCTACCTTGGAAGGGGGTACAATTTTCCCGTTGCACTCGAAGGTGCGCTGAAGCTCAAGGAGATTTCATACATCCATGCCGAGGGGTATCCGGCTGCGGAAATGAAACATGGTCCTATCGCACTTATTGATGAAGATATGCCGGTTATCTTTATCGCGACCCGGGATAACTCGTATGCGAAGGTTCTCAGCAATATCGAGGAGGTTCGAAGCCGCAAGGGCAAAGTGATCGCTATCGCCAATGAGGGAGACGAAGAGATCGGCAGGCTTGCTGACCATGTTATCTACATTCCTGCTGCATCCGCCCCCGTCACTCCCCTGCTTTCTGTTATTCCGCTGCAGCTTCTTGCTTATCACATCGCTACGTTCAGAGGGTGTAATGTCGACCGTCCGAGGAACCTCGCCAAGTCGGTGACGGTTGAGTAGCACGCATTTGAGGGCACCTCTATTTATTTATTCCGCGATTCGATTGCATCGTTGAACGGATAGAAAGGGCTTGAAACGCTCATGACAATTAATAGAGGTGCCCTTGACTTGTCACCGGTGTCCGGGAATTATTATCACGACGTGAAGGTTTGTGAATAAGTGCAGGCAGAAAAGTGTCTTAAGTAAGAAACCCTCTCACCGTTAAAAACTACAAGGTTCGTCATGGAAGGTCATGTTGTCATCACCGGAGCGACGGGACTTATCGGCTTTGAACTGGCGCATCAACTGATTGCGGAAGGTGAAAAAGTTGTTGTTTTTTCACGTTCCCCCAAGAGCGCTTCATCAAAGCTTCCCGGTGCAGCCGCTTATGCGGGTTGGGATTTCAAAAGCACGGACGGGGAATGGTGCCAATATATCAGCGGTGCGAAAGTGGTGGTACATCTGGCCGGCAAGCCTCTTCTCGGAGGCCGCTGGACGGAGGAGCACAAAGTCGAAAGTTACAACTCCCGCGTCGAGGGTACGCAGAATCTGGTCAAAGCAATTCAGGCCGCCGAAAAAAAGCCGGAGGTCTTTATTTCAGCTTCGGCAATAGGCTATTACGGGGCTTTTGAAAACTGTGACGATACGGCTGAACTGGATGAAAGTGCCGCGGCAGGTGATGATTTTCTTGCAAAGATCTGTATTGATTGGGAAAAAGCCGCCGGGGAAGTTCCCGAAAGTGTACGGCTGGTACTGTTAAGAACAGGCATTGTGCTTTCAACCAAGGGCGGAATGCTGCAGCAGATGCTGCTGCCTTTCAATCTCTTTCTTGGCGGCCCGGTCGGTTCAGGGAACCAGTGCATTTCCTGGATTCATATAGATGACGAGGTTGCGGTCATCCGCAGGGCAGTGGAGGATTCTTCCTATAAGGGTCCGATAAACCTTGTCGGCCCTCAGCCTGTTTCCATGAAAATGCTCGCGGAGGACTTGGGAGCCGTGTTGGGCAGGCCTTCACTGGTTTCGGTTCCGAAGTTTGCCTTGCAGGTTCTCATGGGTGAAGGGGCCGAGTATGCATCCAAGGGCCAGAAGGTGGTTCCCGCTTTCCTGAAAGAACAGGGCTACCGTTTTGCTCATCCGTCGCTTCGTGAAGCCCTGGCGGATTTGGTTGAGCACAACAGGTAGGTCATGAATTGAATCTCCTATTCGCCCGGCGAAGTAATCGGGGTACGCAGCAAATTAATAGAGGTGCCCTTAATAACGGCTATTTTTTCCAAACGAAAACAACATAAACAAAGGGGTATACATGGGAACCAGAGGTCGTGAAATTGTCGGAGAGCATCTTGACCGGGTGCTTGAACTGTTGAACAAGGCGTTTGCAGATGAATGGCTTGCCTATTATCAATACTGGCTGGGAGCAAAAGTGATTGAAGGTCCTATGAAGGATGCCGTTATGGCAGAGCTGATGCAGCATGCCACCGATGAGCTTCGTCATGCGGATCTTGTCAGCAACCGGATCATTCAGCTTGGAGGAACGCTGCTCACGACGCCGAAACAGTGGTTTGAGTGGACAAATTGCGGGTACGAGGCCCCGGAAGATCCGTTTGTTGAAAAAATTCTCGAACAGAATATCGCCGGTGAACAGTGCGCTATTTCAACCTATCACCAGATTATTGAAGAGATTGGAATGAAAGACCCTGTGACTTACAATGTGGCTGTTCAAATTCTCGAAGACGAGGTTGAGCATGAAGAGGACCTGCAAGCCCTTCAGGAGGACCTCGGTGTTATTCTGAAAAAGTAAGTCTTTCCTGAGTTGAGCACTGCACATTGTCCCGCTGAGCATAGACAACAGTCATCAGGCAGTACGAAAAATGACTGTTCCTCCTTAACTAACACCTCTATTAATTTGTTGCGCGTCCTGATTGCGCAGAAACCCACCACCGTTACCGCAGCAAAGTAATGGCAGGAATGCAGGCAACCTGAAACCGCAGACATGGAACCCGGCAAAAAGCTGCCCGTAATCTGCCCGGACAGCCGCGGTAGGTATATATGGAAAGTATCTCAGGGTCTTTCTTTTCGGTAGGGACGCTCTTCGCGGGGCCTTGCTTGGTTTACCTTGATTGCGCGGCCATTAAGATCACTGTCGTTCAACGACTCGATTGCACTTTGTGCTTCTCCATCGTTTGGCATTTCAACAAACCCAAACCCTTTCGAGCGGCCTGAAAATTTATCTTTGATAATGTTCGCTCTGTCTACTTGCCCGAATTGAGAGAATGCATCGCGAAGCTCATCTTCAGTTATGCTGTAAGGTAGATTGCCGATGTAAATGTTCATTTTTAGTCTCGAGGTAACATGTGCTTTGATAGAAAGAGAGACACTGTCAAATAACCAAAAGCACAAGTTACCTGATAGCGATCAGCCAACCATTGGCTGATGCTGTAATTTACTCTTCCGACTTGCGGATTTCAAAAAGAAAAAGTTCCCTCGGCACAAAAACCACCCCTGTTATTGATATTGATTTTCCCGTCAGATACCGCCTCCCCTCTGAGAAGAGAGCCCATACCGATGGCGATGGGGACGGGTGGATTTTTTGAAGCTGTAACAGGTTACATATTTGTAACAGTTGGCACGGAAAGGTAATTTATTTCTATTTTATGTTTGCTTGGCTTAATTATTTTTTTAAATTTATTGCCTCATGTTTAAAAAATAAGGTAGATAAGCTAAACTTTTGTTAAACGTTTCAGTTATGGGTAAAAAACTGATCGGGACAGGATTCCTGTTGCTGCTGACTATGACTGCAGCCGATACTGTATGGGCATCGGACGGTGTGACGGATTCGGGCACAACTGCGTGGATGCTTACCGCCACGACCCTTGTCTTGTTGATGGTTCCGGGGCTTGCAATGTTCTACGGCGGCCTGGTGCGCACAAAGAATGTTCTCGGTACCATGATGCATAGTTTTGCGGCTATGGTCATTATCGGTGTTTTATGGCCTGCAGTAGGCTATGCGCTGAGTTTCGGGCCTAATGTTTTGGGCGGTCTTGTCGGATGGAACCCGGACTATGTGTTGCTCCGGGGCATCGACGATTCTATTCTTGATTCGGGGATCCCCGAATATGTGTTTGCAATGTTTCAGGGGAAGTTCGCCATTATCGCACCGGCCCTGATTGCCGGTGCTTTTGCCGAGAGGGTGAGTTTCAGGGGATATGTGCTCTTTATAGCTCTGTGGAGTGTTGCGGTGTATAGCCCGATCTGCCACTGGGTATGGGCTGAAGACGGCTTTTTATTCAATATGGGTCCTGGCGGCGCCATTGATTTTGCCGGCGGTACTGTTGTCCATATCTCTTCAGGGGTCAGCGCTCTTGTTGCGGCACTGTTCCTCGGGGCAAGACGGGGGTACCCGAAAAATGTCATGCATCCCAACAATCTCGTCATGACGCTGATCGGGGCGGGCCTGCTTTGGGTCGGCTGGTTCGGGTTCAATGCGGGCAGTGCGGTTGCCAGTGATCTCGATACGGGCAGGGCGCTTACCGTAACCCAGATTGCAGCTGCAGCAGGAGCTTTTGCCTGGATAATGATCGAGGCGGTGCTCTATAAAAAAGCAACCAGCCTCGGGGTTGTGTCGGGAATTCTCGCCGGTCTTGTTGCGATTACTCCCGCCGCCGGGGTTGTGCAGCCGGGCGGCGCCATTGTGATCGGTTTCCTGGCCTCGACTTTCTGTTTCCTGGCCATACAGGTGAAAAACCGTGCAGGGTATGACGATAGTCTTGATGCTTTCGGTATTCACGGGATCGGGGGGATCGTCGGTGCTCTTACACTGACCTTCTTTATCCGCGACAGCTGGATGGCCGAAGCTGTTGCCGCAGCCGACGGGAACTGGGGCGTCTGGCAACAGCTTGGAGTCCAGGTTGTTGCGGTGTTGATTACTATTGTCTTTGCAGCAGTTGTCACGCTGGTGCTCTTGTTTATTGTTGAAAAAACTGTCGGATTCCGTTTGAAAGAGACTGATGAAATGTCCGGTCTCGATCAAAGTCTCCACGGGGAGCACGGCTATGGTCTTATCAATCTTAACTAAGTCTCAACACTATGAAGCTGATAACGGCGATAATCCAGGAATACAAGCTGGATGCTGTTCGTGAGGCCTTGATTCAGGCCGATATTACAAGGATATCGGTCAGCAGGATTTCCGGTCATGGGCGGCAGGAGGATATCGATATCTATCGCGGGAGGAAGGTCGTGCCGAACCTGATCCCTAAAATACGCATCGAGATTGCCGTCAATGATGATTTTGTCGATCTCACAATCGACACGATCGTCAAGTCCGCAAGACACGGTAACGGTGAGGTCGGTGATGGCAAAATATTTGTAACCCCTCTCGAACAGTGTGTACGGATAAGGACTAACGAGCGGGGGGGCACTGCTATTTAGAAGCCTCGAAAAACCTGTCACGCTCCCCCGGCAAGTCGGAATGCTTTGTTGAACGGATAAGGAATGGTCGGGGGGGCGCTTACTTATCACTTTTTCAGCACATGTGGGGCGTGCTGTTCCAGCCACTTCCTGACCTCGAAATCCCCGTAGCGGGCAGCATAGACAAAATCCTTTACCTGCCCGCTTTTATCACCGATTCTGCCTTTTGCTATGCCGCGGTGTACGTAAGCCACTGCCATCTTGTTATCGAGAGAAACCGACGAGGTAAAGTCCGTAATAGCAGCGTGATAACGGCCGGTATCGTAGTATACCACTCCGCGGTTGAAATAGGCGACAGCCTTGAAATATTTTTCTCCAAGCTCGATAACTTTTGAATAGTCCTGCAGGGCACGTTCATGCTCCTTCAGTGAGTGCAGTGCCGCAGCCCGCATCTGGTAAGCCTGCACATAGGAGGGGTTGGCGTCGATCGCTGCTGAATAATGAGTTACTGCCGCCATGTATTGTCCCTGCATGTGCTGCTTGTATCCTCTGTTATAAGACTGCGCCGGGGATTCGGCCTGTAGCGGGGCCCACGTGAAAAAGGTGCTCGACAGAGCGGTCAGAATATATAGGATGAGGTTACGCATGTAGCCAGGACTAAAACTATTTTCTCGATATTTTCTATCTTTGTTATACATCAAAGGCACCTCGATTGCCGTGAGCGCTGCAAGGCGGAAGGAGCTCAGAAACCCTCTCCTATCCGGCCCATGAAGTAATCATGGCACGCAACAACTAAAAAGTGTCATGAGCGAGCAAAGTGTAAGGCGGACGGAGCGGAGAAACCGGAATGTACACGGAGTACATGAGGATTTCGAGCACCGACCAACG
>JANQGE010000119.1 GCA_028277485.1 Chlorobium sp. | reverse complement strand
CGGGAATCGATCTTTTCTCTAATGCCAACTGCGAACTTCTTGTCTTGTCACTTGTTCCTCGTCACTTGTCACTATTTCGCCGACTGCCAACTTTCCCCTTTTTGACCATTATGTCAGCGACACCCTAAAGCTGTCTGTCGCTGTCGATCTTTCCATCCACAAGATGAATACGGCGTTTGGCTCTGTGGGCGAAATCCTCGTCATGGGTTACAAAAATGACGGTTTGATTGAACTCTTTGTTCAGTTTCTCGAACAGCTCATAGACCTGGTTTCCGGACTTTGAATCAAGATTACCGGTAGGCTCGTCACCGAGAACAATCTTCGGATTGTTCGCAAGAGACCGTGCAACGGCAACCCTTTGCTGCTGACCGCCGGAAAGCTGGCTTGGCCTGTAAGCATAGCGATCGCTCAAGCCAACCCTGTCGAGCAGTGTCTCGGCTCTTTCACGGATATCCTTCTTGGTATAGCTGTTGTTGATCATCATCGGCATGCTGACATTTTCAACGGCTGTAAACTCGGGAAGAAGAAAATGAAACTGATAGATGAACCCGATTTTCTCATTCCGTATTCTCGACATTTCATTCTCGTCCTTGTCCGTAATGTTCATACCGTCAAGCCAGACCGCTCCGAATGTAGGCTTGTCCAGACCTCCCATAATATAGAGAAGTGTCGACTTCCCGGAACCGGAAGGACCGGTGATTGAAATAAACTCGCCCTCCCCGACTTCCAGTGACAGGCCGGGAATGATTGTTTGACGAATATCACGTGAGAGTTCAAGCTCCTTTCTTACAGAGACAAGCTTCAAAATGGTTTTACTCATCGCTACAGAGTATCACGCCTGCTATTTGACGTTTTTTGCACAGCATACCCCGCGGCAAGCTGCCGGTCGGCTTTCATAAGGGCACCACTATTAATTAATTTGTTCGTGTCTCGATTACTTTCGCTGAGCGGATAGGAGAAGGGTTCTGCGCTCCGTCCGCCTTGTAGCACTCACGACAATTTATAGAGGTGCCCATAATAAACAAAAAAACTCAAGGGTACCGCTATCAATTTGTTATGCACCCTGATTACTTCCTTGGGCGGCGTTCGAAATATCCGCATGTCCCGGCAGGCCGAAAATCACGGAAATCACAACAATGCATAGCGATGACCGCAACAACTTTTTAACCATTTGTTATGTTCTTACCCCTATATCGAGCGGTTGTTCGAATACAGGGCACCTCTATTTGTTGCGCCCCCTGATTTTCTCTCCTTCGGAAATCGGGGTCGGAAAAGCAGTGACGAGTGACGAGAGGGAAGGTATTAGGTGTTAGGTATTAGGTGTTAGGTGTTAGGTGTTAGGTGTTAGTAAAAATACTTAAACCATCAATCAACCTCAAATAACCTTAGCCTATTCTTTGGGAAACTTGACCGTAAAGACGGTACCCTTGCCGAGTTGGGAAGTAAAGCTAATGGTGCCCCCATAATTTTCAACAATATTGCGCACCATGCCCAAGCCCAGTCCCATACCACTTGTTTTGGTGGTAAACTTGGGTTCAAAGATCTTATCCTTGAAATCATCCCGGATGCCCACCCCATTGTCCGCGACCTGTATTTTCACCTTATCGGCATCGGAAACAACGGTTACC
>JANQGE010000108.1 GCA_028277485.1 Chlorobium sp. | reverse complement strand
CTCCAAGGTCTGAATTCCAATCTTGCCTGCGACAGTCTCCATTTTTCTGTCAAGCGTTAGTAAGGGACTTCTCATACGCATTGCGCATTCAAGAAAATACGCGTCATATGCATAAAGCTCGTGTGCGGTCGCAATCCTTAAAGCAGAACCGATATCTATTGCAGTGAGTTGCACAGGAATTTTCATGACAATTTCCCATATGGTAGTAACTTCATCGGTAGCAAGCACAGCCTTTTTCACTAAGGCGGTTAAAGCGTTGCCCACCTCATAAGGAAGAATTTCCGGGGCAACAAGTTCATGGCCGGATGTTAAGGCGATAATCTGTTCCTTTTCAGGCTCTTCGAGAGCGGCTGCAAGAAAAATATTCGTATCGGCAATGATTCTCATGTGTACAATTGTACAAAATAATTGTGCTCCAGCCAAGTGAATACATCCAATGAGAAATGCTTAACTAAGCTATCTGTATTACAGGGTTGATGCTTTATCAGGATATTCTGCTCTGTTTGCCGGGCGATATGCCCGGCTTTTTTTATCTTGGGGAAGCAACAGGTAAGGCATTATAACAAGAATAAATACTCTTACAACTATGCCTGAGATCCGTCCTTTCATGGGTTTGCGGTACGATCCTGAAACCGCAGGTGACATGGGTACCATCATCTGTCCGCCGTATGACATTATCCCGCCCTCGATGCAAGAGGAACTCTACGACAGTTCGTCCTACAACGCGGTGCGGCTGGAGCTGCCGAAGGAAGAAGACCCATACGGGTCGGCGGCGGAGAGGCTGGCACAATGGATGCGGGAGGGGGTTCTGATGCAGGATGACGAACCTGCGCTCTATCCCTATTTCCAGACATATACCGACCCCGAAGGAAACACCTATACACGGAAAGGCTTTTTCTGCGCTCTGCGTCTGCACGAGTTCAGCGAGAAAAAGGTGTTGCCGCATGAGCGGACGCTCTCCGGGCCGAAGAAAGACCGGCTGAACCTGTTCAAGCGGACACAGGCCAATATCAGCAGCATTTTCGGGTTGTATGCCGACGGGCAGTTGCAGGCAGACAGGGCGATCGAGGAGTTTGCCGCAACGCATGAGCCGGTTATCGATGCGGCGTTCCAGGGTGTGCGGAACCGGCTCTGGAAGATGACTGATCCCGATATTGTCGCAGCGGTGCAGCAGGTGTTGCTCGACCGCCAGGTCTATATCGCCGACGGGCATCACCGTTACGAGACCGGGGTAAACTACCGCAACCTCCGCGCGGAGGAAAATCCTTCGCATACCGGCAGCGAGCCGTATAACTTCATTCTCATCTACCTCGCAAACATCTTCGACGAAGGATTGATCATTTTCCCGCTGCACAGGATGGTGCACAACCTCGAACAGTTCAATCCCGAAAGTTTGATCGATACCTTGAGCACGAACTTCGAGGTGAAACCGCTCGGTGGCAGAGATGAGTTGAGGCACTACCTTGAAAGCGAATCTTCAAACCATGTCTATGGCGTTGTCACTTCGGCGGGCGTCTGGGGAATCCGGCTTAAAAATCCTCCCGAAACGCTGCTTGGCGACTCGGTGCCGGCTCCGCTCTTGCAGCTCAGCGTGGTTGTCCTGCATGAGCTGGTTCTGCAAAGGATGCTCGGCATTACACCCGAGGCGATGCGCAGCCAGACAAACCTGATCTATGAAGAGGACGACCGTGAGGTGTTCGATGCTGTCGAGAAAGGAGACATCCAGATCGGGTTTATCGTCAAGCCGACAACCGTGCGGCAGGTGCTCGACATCTCCGGCGGGGGTGAGGTTATGCCGCAGAAATCGACGTATTTTTATCCGAAGATTATGACAGGATTAGTAATGCACAGACTTTAGGAAGTCAAAGGTCAAAATTCAAAAGTCAAAAAAGGAGCCTTCAGCAATAAAATGTGAAGTTATGAACTTTACTGCGCCTTCCGTAGGTTTTTCATTGTCATAAATCTTTTGCATTTGTCGATCACGAAAGTGCTTTCGTTTTTTAGTTGCCTTCATGCCAGATTTTCTCTTGCTCACAGGTGATATGATGGTTTCAGATTTTTAACTTTTGCCCTTTGCCTTTCTTCCCATGAGAGAATTCTACTCCCGTTCGGTTGAGGAAACCCGTGAATATGCGCGGCAGTTTGCCGTGAGTTTGCAGCCGGGAGACGTTGTTTCTTTGAGCGGGAATCTCGGTGCGGGGAAAACCGAGTTCATGCGTGGGATCGCGCAGGTCTTTCAGTGTGGTGATCAGTTGTCAAGCCCTTCCTTTTCGATTTTCAACATCTATAACGGCAGACTGAAAGATGCGCCGGTAAAGCTGCAGCATTTCGATCTCTATCGCATCGAGACTTCTTTGGAACTTGAAGGGCTCGGGTTTGGGGAGTACATCTTTGGTGAAGCGGTTTCGGTTGTCGAGTGGGGGGAGAAATTTCCCGATGAACTTCCAGGTAACACAAAAAAAGTTTTTATTGAGGCGGTTGGAGAGGATGAGAGAAGAATTGTTGTTGACAGCTGATTTTTTGATTTGTGGGACGGGTATTCCAATATGTGGGTTCCCCGTATTGGGCAAAAAAACCGATACCGATACCGACGGCGAATTCCGATTTTTCTTCTTTCGGGACTCGGGGTCGAAATTATGAATTGATGGTGTTTTGCGTTGAATAAAACAACTCTTGCCATAGAGTGTACGCATCAATGCATCAGTGTGGCAGTGGGGCTGCCCGGCGGCATTGTCGAGGAGACGCTTCGGGAATGGCAGCGGACGGCGGAGTCAATCATCCCGCTGGTGGACAGGGTGCTTTTTTCAGCGGGAACAGGATTGGAAAAGATCGACCTGCTGGCTATCTCTTCAGGCCCGGGGTCGTTCACCGCTTTGCGGATCGGTATGGCGGCGGCCAAAGGAATGGCGTATGGACTCGGCCTGCCTCTCGTGACGGTATCCACGATGGAAGCTCTTGCGGTTTCGGCTCGCGATTGTGCTGACGCGGAGTGCCTGGTGCCGGTTATTCCCGCAAGAAAGGGTGAGTTTTACCATACAATGTATTCCAGGAAAGATGATAAACTGGAAAAGGTCGAAAAGACGGCCTATGCTCCGCTCGATCGCCTGAAAGAATTTCTTGAGCCATGGAAGGAGCGGTGCGCCGTTGTTGCAAGAGACATTGTTCCGCTGCAGGAGGTTTGCCGTGCTGCCGGAGTGCAGGCTGTGAAGGCCGATTTCTTTACGGCGGCTTCCCTGATCCCTATGGCTGAAGAAAAATTTGCGGCAGGCGATCTGCCGCCTCTGGAAACGGTGATACCTGATTACCAGCAGAAGTTTCGCCCGAAAGCGTGAGGATTGTTGAGCTGTTTATTTGTTGAGTCGCTGGCGTGCTCAGCGAAGCGGAAGTTATCCGAAAGAAAAAGAATAATGGCCGATGGCGAGTCCCGATCGGATCATTTACGGAGATCGCAGCCGGTGCCGGATTTCGGGTTCGAATTGAAGAATTATTGAGCTCGTTCCTGCGTTAGGTTTGTAACTGAAGAGCGAGTGAGGCTGATACGGCCGGATAATGATGAACTGCTTCGGAAACAGTTGATTATTACTATATTTTTGATAGAAATTTTGATGGCCGGCCGTCGTCCCTGAATGAGGGGAGGGTATTTTTTTGATAATCGAGTGAAACGGAGGTTTATGGCTGAACCGCGGCGTGGGGAAAGTAAGACACAGGGTGTGAGAGAGGTTTCGTTAGCCGAGCTGCTTGCGAAAAGAGCGGCGGAACTGTCGCTGGAGAAAAGATGTGAAGACGTTATTATTCTCGATGTAAGAGGCCTGACCAGCGTGACTGATTTTTTTGTCATCGCAACGGCTGATTCCGAGCGGAAGGCAAAAGCGGCCTATGAGCATATTGTTGATGAACTGAAACATGATGATGAACGTCCTTTTCATATCGAGGGCTCCGATTTGCTGCACTGGGTGCTGATCGATTATGTCGATGTTGTCGTGCATATATTCATGCCTGATGAGCGCACGTTTTATGACCTCGAATCGTTGTGGGGCGATGCTCCGAAACAAAGCCTGAAGGGTGCTGCTGTGACAGGTACGGAAAGCAGTTGACAATATTTCCGGCAGCTTTGCGTTTAGAAGAGAGTTTTAATTTTATACATTATCCCCGGTTATTCCCATAGAAATCAGTTACCAACACAAACATGCAGCGCGATAAAGTCTTGCCGATCAGCATAGAAGATGAAATGAGGGATTCCTACCTCGATTATTCCATGTCGGTTATTGTAAGCCGCGCCCTGCCGGATGTTCGTGACGGTCTCAAGCCGGTTCACCGGCGGGTGTTGTACGGTATGCATGAGCTCGGCCTGCAGGCCGGAAAGCCGTATAAAAAGTCTGCCCGCGTGGTTGGTGAGGTACTGGGCAAGTTTCACCCTCACGGTGACGTTGCCGTCTACGACAGTATCGTGCGCCTGGTTCAGGATTTTTCCCTGCGGTATCCCCTGATCGACGGGCAAGGCAACTTCGGCTCGATCGATGGCGACTCCCCTGCCGCCATGCGTTACACGGAGGTACGCATGAAAAGCATTGCGGGCGAGATGCTCAAAGATCTGGATAAAGAGACGGTCGACACAGCCCTGAATTTCGATGACTCACTCGAAGAGCCGACTGTGCTTCCTGCGGCGATGCCCAACATGCTGGTTAACGGCGCTTCCGGCATCGCGGTTGGTATGGCAACCAATATTCCTCCGCAAAACCTCAGGGAGGTGGTTGACGGGCTGGTCGCGATGATCGATAACCCGGAGATTACCATTGACGGGATCATGGAGTATGTCATCGCTCCCGACTTCCCTACCGGCGGTATTATCTACGGCTATGAAGGGGTGAAGCAGGCTTACCGGACCGGTCGAGGCAGGGTGGTTATACGAGCAAGGGCCGTTGTCGAGGTCACCGAGAAAAACGGGCGCGAGTCAATTATCGTTACGGAGCTTCCTTACCAGGTAAACAAGGTGCGCCTGATTGAAAAGATCGTTGAGTTGATCCACCAGAAAAAAATCGAAGGTATTGCCGATATAAGGGATGAATCCGACCGTGACGGTATGCGCCTTGTCATAGAGCTGAAGCGTGACGCGGTGGCAAAGGTGGTGCTGAATCATCTGTATAAGCATACGGCGATGCAGGATACCTTCGGCGTTATTCTTTTGGCGTTGGTGAACGGTGTGCCAAGGGTGATGAACCTGAAGGAGATGATGGAGGAGTATCTCAGGCACCGTAATGAAATTGTTCTGCGCAGGACCACTTTTGAGCTGGCCGCTGCCGAGAAGAAAGCGCATATTCTCGAAGGCTTGAAGATCTGCCTCGACAACCTTGATGAGGTGATCACGACGATCCGTCAGTCTCCCAACGCCTCGGTGGCGCAGGAAAGGCTTATGGAGAAGTTCGGGTTGACCGAGGTCCAGTCGAAAGCCGTCTTGGAAATGCGCCTGCAACGGCTTACCGGAATGGAGCGCGACAAGATCGAAAAGGATTATAAGGAAACCCTTGCCCTGATCGAAGAACTCCGCTTCATTCTGGCAAACCCCGACAAACAAATGCAGATCATCAAGGATGAGCTGCTCAAGGTCAGGCAAGTTTATGGTGACGAGCGGCGCACTGAGATCAGGCCTCAGGAGGGGGAGTTCTCCATCGAGGATATGATCGCTCAGGAGGATGTCGTGATCACCATCACGCACGAGGGCTTCATCAAACGGTTCCCGGTGTCGGGATACCGTCGTCAGGCGCGGGGCGGCAAGGGTGTGACCGGCGCTCAGGCCAAGCACGAGGACTTTGTGGAGCATATGTTTATAGCATCCACTCACCACTACATTCTTTTCTTTACCAACAAAGGCAGGTGTTACTGGTTGAAAGTGTACGAGATTCCCGAGGGAGGACGCGCTGCAAGAGGGCGGTCTCTGGCCAATATCATGGAGCTCCAGCCGGACGAGAATATACGGGCGTACATCAATGTGAAGAATTTCGATGATCCTCTGTTCATTGTCATGGCGACGGCCAGGGGCATAATCAAGAAAACCGATATCGAGGCGTTTTCAAGGCCCCGGCGCAACGGCATCGCAGCCATAACCATCGAAGAGGGCGATGAGCTTATCGAGGCGCGTTTGACCGATGGTGAACATGATATTATCATGGCAAAGAATTCCGGATATGCAGTTCGCTTTGCCGAGAAAGATGTCCGCCCGATGGGCAGGACTGCCATGGGGGTCAAGGGTATCAGTCTGGTTGAAGATGAGAAATGCATCTCGATGGTCACCTCGAAACGGGCTGACACATCGCTGCTGGCGGTCACTGACAACGGGTTTGGCAAGCGTAGCAAGGTTGAGGATTACCGTCTCACCCGCAGGGGAGCGAGAGGTGTCATTACCTTGAAAGCCCATGAGAAGGTCGGCAATCTTGTCGGCTTGCTCGATGTCAATGACGGTGACGATTTGATCATTATCACAGCTAACGGCATTGTCAATCGTCAGCATGTGTCCAATATCAGGCTGACCGGCCGCAACACTTCAGGTGTCAGGCTTGTCCGTTTGATGAGCGGCGACACCATTTCCGCTACTGCAAGAGTACCGAAAAGTGTTGAAGGTGAAAACGGGAATGATACCGACGGGCCGGAGGAGCAGATAGAACTGTTCGATAATTAAAGGTTGCCTCTGTCCATTGTGGAAGGGTCCGGATGCTGTCGGGATAGGAAATAAAGGGTACCTCTATTTATCATGAGCGGTACTTCTTGTCTTTCGATAAATTTAACCAGCTGTTTAAAAAAACACGGGTGTTGTCATGGCAAGACCGAAAAACGTTAAACATATTTTTGTTACAGGGGGTGTTGTCTCATCTTTGGGCAAAGGCATTCTGTCTGCTTCGCTGGGACTGCTCCTGAAGTCCCGCGGACTGCGTGTGGCGATACAGAAATACGATCCGTACATCAATGTGGATCCCGGAACGATGTCCCCATACCAGCATGGCGAAGTGTATGTGACGGATGATGGTGCCGAAACCGACCTTGACCTCGGGCATTATGAGCGTTTTCTCGACGAACCGACCTCCCAGGCTTCCAACCTCACCATGGGACGGGTTTACAAGTCCGTTATTGACAAGGAACGTCATGGCGAGTACCTTGGCGGCACCGTTCAGGTTGTCCCTCACGTGATCGATGAGATCAAGGAGAGAATGAACGAGCAGGCAAAGAGCGGCAGTCTCGATGTGCTGATTACCGAGATCGGCGGGACCATCGGTGATATCGAGTCGCTGCCCTTTCTTGAGGCCATGCGCCAGTTGAAGCTGGATCTCGGACCAAAAAACCTGCTGAACATCCACCTGACGCTGGTTCCTTACATCAAGGCGGCCTGTGAGCTGAAGACCAAGCCGACGCAGCACAGCGTCAAGATGCTGCTTGAAACCGGGATTCAGCCTGATATCCTTGTCTGCCGCAGCGAGAAACCGCTTTCAAGGGAGATTAAAAACAAGGTGGGTCATTTTTGCAACCTTCATGAAGCCGATGTTATCGGACTGAACGACTGTGAGACCATTTATGATGCACCGCTGATACTGCTCAACGAACAGCTCGACAAGCGCGTGCTGAAGAAATTGAATATCAAGAAATACAAGGAGCCCGAGCTTGCCTACTGGCGTGATTTCAGCAACAAGGTGAGGCATCCGAAAGACGGAGAGGTGACGGTCGTGATTTGCGGCAAGTACACGGAATACCCCGACGCCTACAAGTCAATACTCGAGGCTTTTGTGCATGCGGGGGCGATTAACAACGTCAAGGTACATGTTCGGCTCGTTCGCGCTGAAGATGCCGAAGAAAATGGCGGCATCCTTGCCGAATCCCTGAAAGATGTACACGGTGTGCTGGTTGCCCCCGGTTTCGGGGACAGGGGTATCGAAGGCAAGATCCGCTTTATCCAGCATGTTCGTGAGAACAATATTCCGTTTTTGGGGATATGTCTTGGCATGCAGTGCGCATCGATAGAGTTCGCCAGGAACGTGTGCGGCCTTGCCGAGGCCAATTCCACAGAGTTCAATAAGCGGTGCCGCCAGCCGGTTATCGACCTTATGGAGCATCAAAAGAAGGTCAAGGAGAAAGGCGGTACCATGCGCCTGGGAAGCTATCCCTGTATTCTTAAAGAAAACACCAGGGTATACAAGGCTTACAACAAATTTCTCATCAATGAACGGCACCGCCACCGTTACGAGTTCAGTAACGAGTACCGCGAGCTGTTTGAAAAAAACGGTATGCTTTTCTCCGGCACGTCTCCCAACGGTGAGCTCGCCGAGATTATCGAGATCAAAAACCATCGCTGGTTTGTCGGTGTGCAGTTCCATCCGGAGTACAAGTCCAGGGTACGCAGCGTGCATCCTCTTTTCCTGGGTTTTGTGGAGGCAGCCAAAGAGTATGCGCAGGGCAACCGGCAGCTTTCTTTTGAGCCTGACGCTGCTTTACCGCTGGAGGAGCCTCAAGGGTCGGTACAGGGGTGAGGGATTACCGCTTCGCTGATATAGTGACAAGGGGACATTGTTAGGTGCTAAGTGTTAAGCGGGAGAAAATAATCGGAGATCGGGGTCGGCCCTGTGAAATATCTGGTTTGATTTCACGGGGGAGGTTTCGGGGTCGAATTGAATCAGTATGCAGTATTCAATTGGCAGTCGGCAAGGGGACATTATTTATTAGTTAGTTGTCTTTTCTCATTCTGGCTTCAGCAATCCTTCGGCTTCTGAATTCTTTTAATGTTTTTTCTGTTTTCAGTTTGGATGTAAGAGGTGCTTTTCTTACGTTAGGAGCCCACTTGAAAGTGATGCCATGCATCAGAAAGTCAAGAGCTCGTTGATGGCTCTCTGGCAAGGGAAGGGAGAAGAAGTAATGCAGAAGATGGATGCGGCACGAAGACGGATGTAGATAGGTTTTGGAAAGTTGTGAGTGAATGTGTAAGTTGGTTTCCCTGTCTCGACAGGTTCGAGCAGGAAAGTTCTTTGAATTTGTTGCTAAGTGA
>JANQGE010000040.1 GCA_028277485.1 Chlorobium sp. | reverse complement strand
AATTGCTTCGTTGAGCAGTGCTCGAAATCCTCATGTACTCTGTGTACACTCCGGTTTCTCCGCTCCGTTCGCCTTGCACTTGAACCGCTCATGACAATTAATAGAGGTGCCCTCATGCGAGTCACACCTCCCAATCTTCCGGATAAATGGTTATATCGACAAAATTGTAAGGAGGAAATGGCCCCGCATAGATAAAATTCACTGTACCTCCATATTCTTCATTTAAATCATCAACAATATTATCAAACTCTTTTTCACGACCGGAATCAACAAGAAAAGCTGCATTCAAAAACATCTTTTCATCCGATACGTTATTTACCTTATAGTCAACAGCGGTTTTTTTCAATGCACTCAAAACAGCATCACCTGCATCTTCGTTTCTCCTCATTAATTCCTGCTCTACTATTTTGCCCAATTCCACCATTTTCCCGATATCTGACTCACAATTATTTTGCTGTATTTTTTCCTTCAACATCTTAATTTCCTGATGTTCTTCACCAATTTTCAGAAAAACATCATTCATGCTTTTCCATTCACACTTGATATTTAATTCAATTTTATTTTCAAAATAATTTAACAAGTCCATAAACTCCCGGTATCTCCTGTCAAGAAGATTTCTTACCTCGTCAGCATTTCGTGCAGCTGTTCCAAATTTTACCGGCAAAACACTATGATACTCCTGCATTATTTTTTCGACAACCTTTTCATGAGCGAGAATTGCTTTCGGCTCAAGCACAAACTTCGCAACCGGATGATTACTCACAACCATACTCAGGTTCTCATAACTTATGGTCATCACCTCGTCTCCTCTCTCCCCGATACCTATCGGCCCAAAATTTCTTTCCTGTGACGAAGCAACTATACCATAGATGTACTTTCCTTCTCCCGACATACGACTTCAATTGGTTGCTTTAAACATGCATACACTATCGAGTAAATCAAGGGCATCTCTATTAATTTGTTGCGCGCCCTGATTACTTCGTTGGGCGGATAGGATGCGGTTTCTGCGCTCCGTCCGCTTCGTTCTCATGTCGCTCGCGACAATAAATAGAGGTGCCCTCAATAGCCGCCTGAAAATGTGCTGCAGTTACGAGCAACGGCGTTTCAGGCTTTTTATCACGCAAGGACTCCTCAGGTGCTTGTGAGGCAAGCCGCTTGATATGTTCCCTTATGCTCAACATCGAAGCTCTTCTACAGATAAATGCGATATCCGCGCCTGTCATCCCCTCTGTTTTCCCGGCGAGCATCGATATGTCTACATCTGCTGCGAGCAGTTTAGACTGTGTATGTATGGCAAAAATAGCTTCCCGTGCTTTCCGGTCAGGCCCGGGTATTTCAAGGACAAGATCAAATCGTCCACTTCTGAGCAGCGCCGGCTCTATAAGATCCAGACGGTTTGTTGCCGCAAGCACCAAAACTCCCCGTAGTTCCTCAATACCATCCATTTCGGTCAACAGTTGGCTGATCACCCGTTCAGTTACCCGTGCTCCCGAGGATTCCTGGCTCCGTTTCGGCACAAGGCTGTCGATCTCGTCAAGAAAGAGAATTGTCGGAGCTGCCTGCCGTGCTTTTTTAAAAACTTCTCTTACGCTGCGCTCAGACTCACCAATGTACTGATTGATCAGCTCAGGGCCCTTTACAGCAATAAAGTTTACCTCGCTTTCGGTAGCCAGTGCCTTTGCAATCAGGGTCTTGCCGGTACCAGGCGGGCCGTACAGCAGGATGCCTTTTGGCGGCTTGGTCTTTGTTGCCCGGAAAATCTCCGTAAACTTCAGCGGCCACACAACCGCCTCCTGCAATTCCTGCCTTACGGCATCCAGCCCGCCGACATCTTGCCAACCAACATTCGGGACTTCGACAAACACCTCCCGAATCGCCGAAGGATCGACCTCTTTCATGGCGGATAAAAAATCATCCATGGTAATACTGAGACTCATCAACAGGTCATACGGTATATCGGCAAGATTAAAATCTATATCAGGCAAAATTCTGCGCAGCGCAACCATAGCGGCCTCCCGTGCAAACGCATCAAGATCGGCCCCAACAAAACCATGTGTTACTTCAGCCAATCTCTTAAGGTCAACCTCTTCGGTTAACGGCATGCCTCTTGTGTGAATCTGCAAAATTTCGTAGCGGGCGTTCTTATCGGGTATCGGTATCAAAATTTCCCGATCAAACCTTCCCGGTCGCCTCAGGGCAGGATCGAGAGTGTTGGGCAAATTTGTTGCGCCAATAACAATAACCTGTCCCCTTGATTTCAAACCATCCAGCAATGCAAGCAATTGTGCCACAACACGGCGCTCAACCTGCTTTTCCCCGCCCATGTCTTCCCGTTTGGGGGCAATGGCGTCAATTTCATCAATAAAGATGATCGCTGGGGCGTGAGCTTCCGCTTCTTCAAAAACCCTTCTTAACCTTGCCTCACTCTCGCCATAAAATTTCCCTATGATTTCCGGACCCGAAATGTGGGTGAAGTACGCATCGGTTTCATTTGCCACGGCACGCGCCGTCAGTGTTTTTCCGGTGCCTGGAGGTCCGTGTAAAAGCACCCCTTTGGGAGGTTCGATTCCCAAGCGCTCAAAAATCTGAGGAAAACGAAGCGGCAGCTCGATCATTTCACGAATCCGCTGTACCTGCGACCCAAGCCCTCCTATGTCTTCATAGGCTATCCTGGCGGCCCTTTTTTCTCCCTGTTCATTTGTCTTTACCCGTATCGTCGCCTCGGTGGTAATGAACGTAACACCCTTCGGCACGGTCTCGAGCACCTTGAATTCGGCTGCTCTCGCACCAAACAGGTTGGTCCTGATTCTGTCTCCTGCTGTTACGGGCAAGCCATCAATCAGAGAGCCCAGGTAACGGCTATCGTCATCTTTCTGCGAAAGGCTGACCCCAGTGAGCGGCAGCAGCACAACCTTGCTTGCTGACCGGGCTTCCACGCTCTCAAGCTGCACCTTATCATTCAGCCCTACCTGGGCGTTATCCCTTGTAATACCGTCAATTTGCACAATGGTCTTACCCCGATCTTCCGGATAGGAAGGCATGACCCGGACAGGAGTCTTTCTCTTGCCGCGGATGACAACAACTTGACCTGCTGAAAAACCAAAATAGCGCATTTCTTGCGGATCGAGCCGGCAAATGGCCCGGCCAACGTCCTTCGGAAGTGCTTCCTTAACCTGATAGCTTGCTGCAGCAACGTCTTTCATGAGCTGAAAAGATGATGCATTATACCCTGCAAACCCTCGACTCCTTTGACTTCTGTTGGCTGCAATGGAATCATAGTCAACTCATGATTGCTGAACTCCTTACGTAAAACAGCAAGATAGCCGCTTTGACCGTGTTTTCTTTGCCGGCAAAAGTCACAACCTTCAGACTCCATCACATTGTTAACGATCAACTGTTTTACAGCAACATCGAGTCTTTTAAGCTGCACTAAAAACCTCTTCGTTTCCTCAATAGCCATCGCTTCGGGAATGGTTACAGCAATGAATTCGGACTGCGTTTTGTCCTGCAACAGTTTTTGAACTTTCTTGACGGTCTTCTTCATCGCAAAAAGAAAGTCATCAGCTTCGTCCGGCTGGTATTTTCCGGCAAATCGAGTCACCATATAGCGGTACTTCCACCGTAACCTGGCCATAACCTTTACCCAGTCATCAAGAAGCCGGGGGGATGTTATCAACCGCAAAGCGTGTCCGGTTGGCGCCGTATCAACAACGTACTTCTCAAATTTTGCCTCATCAATGATATCTACAATAGTCTTAAACCCCATAACCTCGTCAACCCCTGGAACGGGCATGCTCATGAAGGATTCGATATCCTCCTCGTCCAATCCTGTTGACGTATCGAACAATTTCCTGATTTCCGGCTCATGCTCAAGCCGGAACTTTGCAAACGCCCTGTCCGCATCGATTTCGAGAACGCTTAACCGTTTTACTTCCTGAACTTCGGTAATGTCACTGCCAATGGAGCGTTCAAAACTATCTGAAAGGGAATGAGCCGGATCTGTTGAAATTAAAAGCGTCTTATACTGCTGTTGGGCAAGATACAGTGCTGTAGCTGATGCAGAAGTTGTTTTACCTACCCCCCCCTTTCCTCCAAAAAGCACTATCTTCAATGCAGGGTCGAGCAGATTTCTTAGTGGCACGTCAGCCTTTCTTCAGGGTTATTTCCAACACACCATTGCTGTATGTCCACGCCACCGTTTCGGCTTTTACCTGTGCGGGAAGCAAAAGTTCCTTTCGATACTTTCTGGACCGACTTTGTGCCACAACCTCCAGAATATCTCCCTCGATATCAACCGTTATATCCTCTTTCGCAACACCGGGCATTTCAAGCATGACCACTATGGCATTCTCCTCATCAAAAATATCCGATAACGGCTCACGCTCCTCTTCTACCTTCGGACCTTCGGGTGTTTTCCTGATATTGCCAAAGGACTCAACAACAGGCTGCTCATCACCAATCCCTGTTTTGACTGTGACACCAAAAATCCCTTTCATCCCCTTTTTCAAATGACTGAAATCGATTTCACCCTCTTTTCTATACTCTCCGCCGGAATCCTTGAGTTTGGCGGCGGCGTCAACCAACTTTTCGAGATTATCAAACAATCCGCCAAGCTTCAGGCTGCCAAATCCAAAATCAATGTCAAAGTCTTCCTTTTTCTGCTTCTTTTCATTCATGATTCAATAGTGAACCCCGATTTTTAAAAGTATACGAGTGACATGTTGGTTTAAAGGACTTGTCACTTGTTTCTCGTCACTTGTCACTGCTCTTTCGACCCCGAAACCCGATACCGACCCCGATTTCCGACTACTCCAACGCTCTTTAATTTTGACCTTTTTACTTTTGAATTTTGACTTGTCCTTATCGCCTTGCCAACTGCCGACTGGTTCCCTCTTGTCACTTGTTTCTCGTCACTTGTTACTTGTCACTATTCTTTTGTCAACTGACACACACCTCTACCCCGCATCATCTCTTGCGCTCTCCAGCTTCACAATCCTCTCTTTCAATGCATTGTTTTCCTGCTGCAGGTCCTTGAACCTGCTGCTCAAGGAAAGATTCCCATCCTCTTCCCACCAGTTAATCCCTATCTCCTTGGCTTTGTCGACAGAAGCCACAACCAGACGTATCTTCAACGTTATAAGATCGATATCCGCGATCTGCACCTTTATATCACCGGCAATGACAACACCTTTATCCAGAACCCTCTCTAAAATGTCGGCAAGTGTTGACGCCTGCGTTGCGTGGGTTATTTGACTCATGGAGATGCGTTTTACAATTTAATAGTGCAGGTTTTTCACCTGCCACGTCTTGCCGTCTTCTTTATCGCTCAATATCTGCTGGTTTTGCGTTTTTGCAGGTTCCTTTTCGCTGATATTCTTCAATTCACCTATCCGGTTATCGATCGTTTTCAATCTATCATCGATTGACTCCAGCCTCGATAACACCTGGTGTTTTTCTTTCTCAAGGCGATCCCTTTCCTGCACCAAAATATAGATATCAAGATGAGCCTGAGTTCGATCACTGTTTGAAGCACGACGTTTCAGCCCGCCTAACGTCTTGAGCGTTTTCATCCCCCGAACCGCACTAAACTGCTTCATGGCACGTCTCCTCTTTTTCTTTACCCACTGTTGAAGTCAAACCCTCATTGATTAAATCCACAACAATTCTCCTCACGCGCTGTTGATTGGTCTTGGAACCCACCCGGCTTGTTGCCGATGAAAGAATATCCTGACAAATCTCCCCAAACACCTCCTTGTCACGCTCCGGTTTAAGGCTAAGCTGCTTAACCGTCTTTGTAATCATAATGCTGGCCCTTACCGTAGGCTCGAACTCGCTCTTTTTCGACTCTCTCAATCCCCGCACAACGTTAACCACCTTCTCTGTATCCTTACGGGAGAGGCCTGATTTTGCCCGGGCGATCTTTACTTCTGTCTCATAGTCGAAATGATCGACGTCCATCGTTATCATTCTATCCCTCAATGCATCCTGGGTTCTATTTACGCCGGCATACTCTTCCGGGTTGGAGGTAAAAATAGCCGTAAACTCAGGATGAACCTTCAGGTAGGGGTCTTCTCCCCGCCCTGGGGGCATATCCATTATCTTTTCCTGCAAAATTGACAGCAAAACATTATTTGCTTCCGGACGAGAACGCGAAAACTCATCATACACCAGCGTAAATCCATGC
>JANQGE010000114.1 GCA_028277485.1 Chlorobium sp. | reverse complement strand
GGGCCCTTGCGCTGGAGGATACTCAAACACTGGCGCTAAACCAACGAGGGCAGCTCGAAAAACCGTAGCGAGCATTTCGAGAGCAAGGCGAACGGAGCGAACCCCTTTCTATCCGCTCAACGCTGCAAATTCCCTGTTTGCTTGTCTCAAACGAAGTTTGAACCTCGGAAAGGGACCTTTAGAATAAAGATTTTTGTTCAAGATCAAGAAGTGGTCAGAAACCGAAGCGGAGCGTATGTCTGAATACGTGAGCATCGGAAGTCTGAACACGACGCAGAGATTGGGCAAAAAGGTTATTATAAAGGTGCCTTTAAGCGGCTGAGGAATCCTTGGCCGTTATCTCATCCCTAAACGCCTTAACCAGCCTGCTCACCTTGTCAACCTGAATTAAAAACGCATCGTGCCCGTATGACTCGTGCAGGTACTCTATCCTGCAATCGGGGATGTAACGCACAAGCTCTTCCTGCTCCTCTTTCGGGTAGAGAATATCCGATGTGATGGAGAGTACTTTAACCGGCATGGATATAGACTCAAGCACCCGCTTGTAGTCCCCCCTGCCGCGGGACAGATCGTGCGTATCCATAGCCCTGGTAAGGGTTATGTAGGTATTCGCGTCAAAACGCCTGACAAGTTTTTCGCCCTGGTAGCGGAGATAGCTTTCCGCCTGGAAAGTTGTGTCGTCCCTTTTGTCACGCCCGAAGCGCTGCTGGAAATTATCGAAGCTCCGGTACGAGCACATGGCCATCATGCGGGCTGCGGCCAAACCTTTTGCCGGAGGTGCACCGGGCTCATACCAGCCGTCATTCCAGTTACGGTCCGCAGCAATAGCCTGCCTCTGGGCTTCACTCTGGGCAATACACCAGGCTGAATGTCTGCCCGATATCCCCATGGGCATAAGCGCCCGTACCCTGTCGGGAAACATGCAGCCCCATTCAAGAACCTGCATTCCTCCAAGAGAGGCGCCGACCACCAGTTTCACCTGTTCGATCCCCAGCTCATCAAGCAGAAGCCGCTGCAATCTCACCATGTCGCGGATGGTGACATCAGGAAAGCCAGGACCGTAATGTTTGCCTGTCAAGGGATTGCAAGACAGGGGGCCCGTTGTACCGTAACAGCTGCCCAGCACATTGCTGCAGACAATGAAATCCCTCGTTTCGTCAAAACCCATGTCCTCACCGAACATTCCTGGCCACCATACGTCAGCGTCGGCGGAACCGGTAAGGGCGTGACATATAAGAACAACATTGTTTCTTTCGCTGTTTAATGCGCCCCACGTCCGGTATGCAATCGCCACTTCCGGAAGTTCGCCGCCAAGTTCGAGGCTGAAAGGTTTTCGGCTGACAAAAAAACCAGTCTTTTCAGATATGATATCGATATACTCCATTCCCGGTTGATCGTTTTCAAAGTTTCTGCTTCACTATCTCCTTTTGTCATTTGGAGAATGCCTGTTCAAAATCCATCTTTATATCATCAACATGCTCGATTCCGACAGATACCCTGATCATATCCCTGCCCACCCCTGCAATAGCCTGCTCCTCTTCACTGAGCTGCTGGTGTGTTGTCGAAGCGGGATGTATGACAAGAGTTTTGGCATCTCCCACATTGGCAAGGTTACTGGCCAGCCTTACGCTGTCGATAAACCGGATGGCACCTTCATAGCCCTTTTTAACACCGAATGTCAGGACGCATCCGAAACCGTTAATCAGATATTTCTTGGCGCAGTCATGCGTGGGATGACTGGAGAGCCCCGGGTAGTTGACCCACGCGACAGCAGGATGATCCTGCAGCCACAGTGAGAGGGCCATGGCGTTATCCGCGTGGCGCTGAGCACGAAGCGAGAGAGTCTCGAGGCCCTGCAGCAGGAGAAAAGAATTGAAAGGACTGACAGCAGGTCCGAAATCACGCAAGCCTTCGACTCTGGCGCGGATGATAAACGCAAGGTCACCGAAAGTTTCGTGAAACTTCAGGCCATGGTACCCCGGTGAGGGCTCGGTAAACATGGGAAACTTCCCGCTGCTCCAGTCAAATGTACCTGCGTCCACAATGATGCCGCCCATTGACGTGCCGTGTCCCCCTATCCATTTTGTTGCCGATTCCACCACGATGTCCGCACCATGTTCGATCGGCCTGCAGAGATAACCGGCACAACCAAAAGTGTTATCGACAATAAAAGGAATACCCCTTTCGTGTGCTACCGCCGCGATCGCGTTGAAATCCGGCACGTGAAACGCGGGGTTGCCGATGGACTCGACATAAACGGCTTTTGTGGTCTCGTCGATTAGTTCCTTAAACTTTCCGGGCCTGAGGCTTTCAGCGAACCTGACATTGATTCCCAGCCTGGGAAAGGATACCTTGAACTGATTATATGTCCCGCCATAAAGAAAACCGGAAGACACAATCGAATCCCCTGCCTGGCAGAGATTGGTCAGCGCTATAAACTGCGCCGAGTGACCGCTCGCCAGAGCAAGAGCGGCCTTGCCTCCCTCAAGTGCTGCCATGCGCTTCTCAAGCACGTCCGTAGTAGGGTTCATGAGCCGGGTATAGATATTCCCGAACTCTTTCAGGGCAAACAGGTTTGCACCATGTTCCACACTGTTAAAAACATAGGACGTTGTCTGATAGATTGGAACAGCACGCGAGTTGGTTACCGGATCAGGGTCGTGACCCGCATGAACCTGAAGCGTTTCAAAATGGTAGGAGGGATCTGACTGATTCATGATACAACGATGATAGATGATTAATACAATCATCCTGCTATGGTGGCTGGAAAAAAATACCTGCGGAGGAGGAGGAAAATGATATGAATACAAGCATGCACCTACGATCATCTCCCCCGCACTGCATGTCCGGGATGGAATTGGCACCAATCACTACCGACGGTTGCCAAGGCTTCTCAGGGCCAGTCCCTCCACCTTTCTGGATGATAAACCGAAAGACTTTATGCGGCTTTAGTGATACTTGTTAAAGCCGCTACTCAATATAGCATGATAAGGCAAATAAAAAAACACACCTGCGTTTGCCGAAGAAACGGCCTTGCTTTTTCATGCAGGAAGTATCGCTAAACAACAACGTGTTTCCTATCTTGCACTCAGACAAACACAGGGTACAATACGAACTCCTGCTCCTGACTGGCAGCCTTGGCTGCTGTTTTTTCTGCGTTCTCTGGCAGAGCAGGTCAGGCGGCTTGAGCAAAAAATAGAGCGTGAGAAAATTGTCGAATTTGCACGTGAACACGGCCGCATCACGATAGGCGAAGCTATCAGACTGGCCGGAGCGAGCCGGAACACTCTCAAAGGGCATTTCCGAACCCTTGTTGAAAAAGGACATTTAGCAAGACACGGACGCGGGCGCAGGGTCTGGCATGAAATCAAATGATGAGAAAACGTTGGTTCTGATGAACGCAAGAGAAACAGCTCTCCTGGTCCTGCAGGAAACCGAAAAAAGCGGGATAAAATCGGAACAGTCCCTCCACCGGCTGCTTACAAACCACAAGCCCGGCAAAAACGAAAGCTCTCTTGCCACCGAACTCGTCAACGGCATCCTGCGTTACCGGCTCAGGCTTGATTTCATTATAAGCCGCTGTTATCACCATGACTACACCAAAGCAGCCCTTGTGCTGAAGAATATTTTGCGTCTCGGGGTCTATCAACTGCTTTTTCTCGATAAAATACCCGGATGGGCGGCTGTTGACGAATGCGTCAAGCTTGCGAGAAAATACAAGGGGCAGCACATCGCGGGGATCGTTAACGGGACACTCCGCAAAATTGCGTCGGAGCCGCCGTCACCTGAAGCCATCCTCGAAAAGGAGCCTTTGCTCAAGCAGCTTTCAATTACGTATTCTCATCCCGAGTGGCTTGTCAGCCGCTGGCTCGAATTCTACGGTGAGAAAAAAACAAGGCCGATACTCTCCGACAACAACAAAACCCCTTGGACAGGATTACGCGTCAACACTCTGAAAACCCATACCGGGTCAATGAACAAAGCCCTGAACGACGCATCGGTCACGTACAGGCCCGCGGGGCTGGAACAATTCATCCTGACGAGGGATTTCACCGCCTGTGAACCGTTTATTCATCTCGGCCTGTTAACCGTACAAAACCCAACGCAGGCTTTGCCATGCCTGCTGCTGAATCCTCTGCCGGCAGATACCATACTGGACATGTGTGCCGCTCCCGGAGGCAAGGCAACCTTCATCGCAGAACTCATGCAGAACAGGGGCCGCATTCTGGCGGTAGACCGTTACCCGAACAAATGCAAAAAAATCCGGCAGCGGGCCGAAGCCCTCGGCATAACGATCATTGAAACAGCAGCGGAAGATGCCAGAACGGTAAACACCGACAAAAAGCCCGATGCGGTTCTTCTCGACGCACCATGTACCGGAACAGGGGTTCTCAAGAGCAAAGCTGAACTCAGGTGGAGAATTTCATCCCGGAAACTCGATGAGCTGACACGCCTCCAGTCGGAACTGCTCGATCACGGTGCAAGGCTGCTGAAACCGGGGGGCGTACTTGTGTACGCAACCTGCTCGGTCGAACCCGAAGAAAACAGCCTCCAGATAGACCGTTTTCTGGAACGCAACCCTGATTTCACGAGGGAACACCCGCCTGCAGCGCTCCCCGATGTCTTCAGTTCCGTAAAATCAACTCCCGGAGCCTTTCTTACCCTGCCGGGAGAGCATGAGGGTTTTGACGGTGGTTTTGCACAACGGTTGAGAAAGCAAGATGCTTAGCGCGGGTCGCGCAAGCAGGAAAGGCAGACGAGTCAAAAACAAACCGGAAAATCGGGGATTTTGTTAGAATTGCCCTATAGGGAACCTCCATTGTCATGAGCCGGAGATCAGGAAAGTAGTGACGAGTGACAAGTCAAAATTCAAAAGTAAAAAGTCAAAAAAGGGAAAGTTGGCAGTAGGCAATGAGTTGAGGAAAAGTGGCATTGCTATTGAGCTAATGAGTTATCATAGCAATACTTTCCGATACCGATTCCGATAGCGACGGCGAATCCCGAAACGGCAGCAAACAGTTATACAACAAACGAACATGGACACACAATGACCGAGCTTTCTTCCTCATACAAGGAGCACCTCGAGAGTTTTATCAACTACCTGACACTCGAAAGGAACTTCTCGCCCCATACCAGGACATCTTACAGTAACGATCTGCAACGTTACCTCCTGTATGTGCAAGGCCTTGAAAAACCGTTTACGGACATAACCCTGACCGATATACAGCAATTCATACAGGAGCTCCATAACGCGGGACTTGAAGCACGTTCCGTAGGAAGAAACATTTCCGCTGTCCGGTCTTTTCATAAGTTCCTTGTGCGCGAAAATGTTCTCCGGGTCAACGCGGCGGAAAACCTCCACCAGCCCAAACCCCCGCTGCACCTGCCGACAGTACTGACTGTTGACGAGGTATTCAGGCTCCTCGATGCCCCGCTTCTTGAAGAGCCGCCTGGCAAATACCGGCTCCGGGACAAGGCTCTCCTGGAATTTCTCTATGCCACAGGGGTCCGGGTCAGCGAACTTGTCAACCTTCAGCAGAGCAACTGTTATCTCGATGCCGGTTTTGCACGCATTTTCGGTAAAGGTTCCAAAGAGCGTCTTGTTCCCGTCGGCCGCTCTGCAACAGAATGGGCCAAACGCTACCGGCAGGAACTGCGGCTGAGTATCTCAAACCGGGAGTCCGGGGACTACCTGTTTCTCAACGCACGCGGCAAAAAACTGTCCCGAATGTCAGCCTATACCATTGTCCGGCACTTCAGCGCAGCCGCTGGTATTGCAAAAAAAATAAGCCCGCACACCCTTCGTCATACCTTTGCCACACATCTGCTGGAAGGCGGCGCAGACCTGAGGGCGGTCCAGGAGATGCTGGGGCACAGCTCCATAACCGCCACACAAATCTATACCCATATCGACCGTACCTTCATCAAGGAAGTACATAAGACATTCCACCCCAGAGGATAGTGCTTCTTAAGGGCACCTTAATTTGCTGCGCAACAATTTATAAAGACGCCCGCGGGGAATGGGTATCACGAGTTATCAAGCCATACCGCAGCTTTTTTATTCCCGAGACTCGCTGCCTTACGGATATCGGCAACAGCCTGAGCTGTGTCTTTCAAAGCAAGCCTTGCAAGCCCCCTTCGATAGTATGCTTTGGCGTAACCATCCTTCAGCTCGATCGCCTTTGAATAATCCGCCACGGCTTCACGGAACCTGTCCAGCTCATAATGCGTTTTCCCTCTCCGGTAGTATGCCTTGCGATAGTCTTTTCTTAAAGATATGGCCCTGTCAAACCCTTCCAGCGCTTCAGAATACTTTTCAAGTTTAAACAAAGCCTTGGCGCGGTGATAGTGCGCTTTCGGATTCCGGGGATCACGCTCGACGGCACTGCTGAAACTTTGCAGGGCCTCGTCATACTCTTTAAGCTCGTAATGAGCCTTGCCTTCATCGATCAATGTATCGGCCGGCTCCGCGAAAACCGGAACCGCCACCGGAAGCAAAAGCAGGCACAGCAAAAAAAAGGAACAGGCATGCATGGCATAGCTCCACCCACCTTGCCGGCTACCAGATACGTTACTGTAAAATCCCAGAGTCATTTCTTCCCTCCCCTCAACAGTTAAACAATTTAGCAATTCCCTAAAAACTACTCCGCTTCAGCAATACCGCCAAGATAGTCGTCACTGAAATCAATCCGGAGCTCAAGCCACATGGGAAGATGATCGGACATCTGATAGGTTCTCCACGTAGGATAGGGAAGCTTGGTTTCACTTACTTTCCCTGCGTAACACCGTTCGTCCTCCTTATCCGGATCATTGTCGCCCGCCCTGAACACATACTTGAAAAAATCGAATATCCCCGCATTCCCCACATCAATGCGGACACCTTCCTTCTGCATGCCGGCGGATCGTTTCCAATATGCTATCTGGTCATAAGCTTTATCCCTTTTGACGTTGCTTCCCTCGGGAATCTCCTGGAGCTCAGGAGGCACAAAAAAGCCGTTCGAATGCAGTGATTCCCATGTGGAGTGATCTTTTCCGACGATATTGAAATCACCAAGCACAAAAAAGAAGTTTTCCGCATCCGAATCGTTCTCGTTTTTCGCCCGTTCCGCAAGAAACTTCGTAAGTCGCCGTATCTCCTGGTTCCGCCTCGCGAGTCCTTCCGAGCCCGAGCCATAGTAGATGTGGACTGTACACAAGATAAATTTCAGCCACCCTGACTGAAAGGTCACCAGAAAGGGAGTGCGGGCAAACTGCAATGCGTTTGCCTCGACAAGATCGTCAGAAAAAAGAAGCGTTGCATCTTTGCAGAAAAAAGGCGCTGACAAATCATCAGGCAAAACCCGCACCCCGTTGTCATCGCGCATCACCTCCATGCCTTTTTTCAGAAGAAGCCTGCTTCCCGAAGGCAGCATCATCTTTGTCCGCTCCGGCAAATCAATAAAAAGATCTTCGGAAAGCTTGACCTTGTCGCCGGATTTCCTGGTTTTAATCTCCTGCGGAAGGCTGAGGCCAGTTTCAGGCGGCAACTCAAGCCGGAGACCTGAAGGGTCATGAAGGCCGTTATGGTATGGCGAAGTAATCTTTTCCCTTTCAGCAAGAGTGATTTCACCCGCAATGTTGGTGAAACGAACTTTATGGTTGTTGTACACAAAAACCATCCGCTCCCTGTTGCCCGGTCTACCCTCGGTCACATCGGTAGCAATATAGCTCCAGTCATGCTTCCCCAGAATCCTGATAACAGCATTGAGTCTCCCGAGATCCTCGCGAACCTCCTGGAGCGCAACCAGATCGAAATGCGAGATGATCTCGGCGATATAATAGAGCGACTCCGTAAGCCTGCCTCCGTATTTCAGCGTATCAAACTCCCGGATGTTCCAGGTTGCAATACGCAGCCACCGCGCATCGTTGCGGTCATGAACAGAAACATTCCGCCGTCCGTTCCCGTAAATGTGGTTGTTCAAGGCAGCGCGCAAGTCAACAAGCCTGGACGCGGTTCTTCTTTTCCAGGCTTTGTGCTCAGGTTTGTCAGACTCCCTGAGTTTGAGGTATGTATAGAAAGGCATAGCTGTATCTCCCGGTTTTGCCAGAATGGATGGGGAAAAACGCAACAAAACACAAACTGCCTCCTTCTCCTTTCTCCCTGTTACCAATGCGTTACATCTTCACACCTGGGAACCTTGAAAAAGGTCTGTATGACTATCTTAATATCGAAAAAAATGAGTGGTGCTTCAAGGCCATCCCGGGATTTCCCTTGCGATTCTTTTCGGTTCTCTGGCCACAGAAACGGCTGGGCCCGGTAGCGATCTTGACCTGGCGGTCTATAATTACGAAACCATCGACTGGGCGATTGTGCACGCCATCGCACGACCTCATTGCTGACTGCCTACTGATTTCCTTACTGCCAACTTTCCCTTTTTTGACTTTTTACTTTTGAATTTTGACTTGTCACTCGTTACTCGTCACTACTCTCCCGACCCCAATCTCCGATTATTTTCTCCCGCTTAACGCATAGCACGTAACACATTCCTATCCAAACTTATTTGACTTATGGATCAACGCTCCGCATCCCACTCCCCACATTCTTTCACTCAGTACTCATTGCTCAGCACTCCTCCCCTAACACGCAACACATAACACATTCTTATCCAGACCTATTTCACCTACTGAACTGCACACCCCACTTCCCACACCCCACATCCTACATTCTACACCCCACATCCTACATTCTACATCCTACCAACGAATAATAGGCAAAACCGAGCTGAGCGGTTTTTTGAAAAAAGAACGAGAAATGTTTAATATGGGCGTAAAATATAAACCTTATGTAATGTTATTACGCTAAAACCCAAAGCATTTATGAAAAATCGACTACTGCTCCAACGAATTCAACAAAAAGCATCGTCCAGGTTCGGGCGCATCACCGTCCTGACCGGAGCAAGACAAACAGGCAAAACCACACTGGTGAAAAAGGCCTTTCCTGAACATGCTTATATAAGTCTGGACGATCCGATAACAAGGCCAGAATACGGGAGCCTTTCTGCAGCACAATGGCAGGAACGCTACCCCGAAGTCATACTGGACGAAGTCCAGAAACTGCCTTCCCTGGTTGACACGGTTAAAGCTTCATTTGATCTTTTTCCGCAAACTCGCTACATCCTTCTGGGTTCAAGCCAGATCCTTTTACTCAACAGGGTAAGAGAAAGCCTGGCAGGCCGGGCAGCTCTGCTTGAACTGTACCCTCTCACTCTCCCCGAACGGTTGACCGGTTCCTGGGATGATACAATCCTTCCTTCCAAGCTGATCCGGCTTATGCAAGGCGAAAAACGAACTATATTGGACGGGATCCCAAAAGGAGACCCTGATTATAGCCATGCAACGCATGAATTCAAGGATTACCTTGAGCTTGGTTCCATGCCTGCAATCGTCGATGAAGAACCTGCATTGGAGGAAAAAAGAGAATGGCTTACCGATTACATTCGCACCTACCTGTTGCGAGATGTCCGGGACTTATCGAATCTCCGGGAATTGGAACCTTTTATACGTGCACAAAAAACTCTTGCTGGTCTGACAGGACAGATATTGAACATTACCCAGCTTGCGAGATACTCAGGCGTTTCTGCACCAACAGCAAAACGCTTCATCAATTACCTCGAGCTCAGTTACCAGGCAATACAGCTTCCCCCCTGGTTCCGGAACATCAAGAAGCGACTGGTCAAGTCTCCCAAAGTTCACTTTCTCGATCCCGGAATACAGCGCAGCCTCCTTGGACGTACCGGCCAACTGACAGGAAACGAGTTCGAAAGCGCTGTGGTAGCGGAAATCATCAAGCAGGCTCGTTCCCATGGTCTTTCAGCATCATTCTTTCACCTGAGGACCGCAGACGGACGGGAAGTGGATCTGCTCATTGAACTGGAAAACGGCTATATCGCTCTCGAAATAAAAACTTCTGCCAGGGTAGCATCATCAGATGCACGCCACCTTGTCCATTTGGAAAGCATTCTCGATAAACCTCTTCTGCACGCCCTACTTGTGTCAAATGATCACCAGGTACAACATTGGGACTCAATAACAGCAGTACCAGCCCCCTGGTTGTTGAGCTGAGTGCTTTTTACAAAACCGCTCCAGCCCAGACAACAACCCACTTCCTCAACATTGCCCCGACTATAACAACAACAATCCCCAACCCCAAAGGCAGAAAAAACACCGGCAGAATTTTATGCAGCATGAGCTTGAAAATCAGGTAATGGGTAATGCCATTTTCCATCTTGTTTTTTTACCTTTTATAAAGGCACCTCTATTAATTTGTTACGCGCCTTGATTACTTCGTTAGCCGGTGCTCGAAATCCTCATGTACTCTATGTACATTCCGGTTTCTGTGCTCCATCCGCCTTGTACTCAAGTCGCTCACGACAATGTATAGAGGTACCCATAATTCAGCTATAACAATCATACAAAAAACACACCCATGGCAGAGAAAATCAGTTCCACCAATACCAAAGCCCAGATACTCAAAGCCTATGAAGATCTACTGAAACAGGTTCAGTCCAAAAAGGATGACAATCCAAAAGAACTTCATAAAGAACGTGAAAACAATGCAAAAGTAACTCAGGCATCTTCAAAAACAGAAGAAGGCATTGTAAAAAATATCGTCGAACTGAAGCTTAAAATCAGCGAATCGCTGGACAGCACCGGGCAAAAACTCCTGTCCGAACAACGTCAGTTAAAAGAAATACAGGAAGCAATAACCATTGAAAGGAAAAACCTGGAAACCCTTTATGGAATTTCAGCAAATGCCGACTCTTTAGCCGCCTTAGTGCTCGCACAGGAAGAAAAAAGACGTTCTTTTGAAGAAGAGATTACCAAGAAAGAAAAAGAATTTCAGGAAAAAATGGCTGCAGAAAAAGCCAGACTTGAATCGGAAATTGACAAAAAACACGCTGAGTGGGAACGGGAGAAAAAGGAAAAAACACTACAACTGAAAGAAGAAAAAGAAACCCAGGAAAAACAAAGAAAGAGAGAAGAAGACGATTACCAATACACAGTGGCACAACAGCGCAAAAAGGAACAGGATGCCTACACTCTTCAAAAAGAAAATCAGGACCGTGAGCTGAGCGAAAAAAAAGCTGCTTTCGAAAAGGAAATTACCGAACGCAAAAAACCGGTTGTCGAAGCAGAAGAGGAATTAAAATCGTTGAGAAACCAGGTCGAACAGAAGCCCTCGGAAATAGAAGCAGCCATAAAAGACACTGAAGCACGCATAAGCGATTTTTACGAAACAAAATACAATTTTGAAAAAGAACTACAGGCCAAGGAAACAGAAGGAGAGTTGAAACTCCGGGAACAAACGATTAAAACACTACAAGACAAAATCAAAGAACAGGATACCCTTGTCAAACAGCTGACACAAAAATCCGAAAGCTCCGAAAAAACTGTCAAAGATATTGCCCTGAAAGCCATTGAAAGTACCACCAAAACAATGATCCTTGAAAAAGACTTGAAAAAAACAGGAAAAGATGAAGAATAAAGATGGATAACGTCCAGCACCATCGAAAATGGCAGGAAACATTAGATAAAAACGATTTCTTCGAAAGGGTTTTCACCCCCGAACAGACCAAAGAAAAACAGTAGAACCCGTCCAATAGTTTTACTCAGGATTCTTCTCAGGAAATAGTAAAAAATGCTGGTATGAGCACTGCAGTCAATATTGAACCAAGAATAGCAACAGTC
This sequence comes from Chlorobium sp., assembly GCA_028277485.1. Classification (GTDB taxonomy): domain Bacteria; phylum Bacteroidota; class Chlorobiia; order Chlorobiales; family Chlorobiaceae; genus Prosthecochloris. Next base: position 2,422 of record JANQGE010000114.1, on the reverse strand, counting down.
GAAATAACCGGCGACTCGATTACTGCGAGGCTTGAAGATGGAAGAACCATAAGTGTTCCGTTGGCTTGGTCCTGGCGGCTATCTGAAGCTTTCATTGAGCAAAGAAATAACTATGAAATCATCGGTAATGGTATCGGTATACACTGGCCGGATATTGAGTTCAACCCATCCACTGAACAGCGTACCCCGCATTTTTGTCTCTTACTCACCGTATTCCGGATTCAGGCACCATGACTCCCGCTCCCATCCTAACACATTCATCTCACACCCAACATCCCACTTCCCACACCCCACATCCTTTCACTCAGTACTCATCGCTCATTGCTCAGCACTCATCCCCCAACACATAGCACATAACACAATCTTATCCCACATTCTTCCCCTCATCGTTCAGCACTCCCGGCAACCATCGCCGTCATCTCTCCAAGCGAAATCGCCTCGATATCCGGGGCAAGAGGGTAACGCTCCGTTCCAGGGTAAACGACAAACTTTCTTGAAGGATTCAGATCTGCACAGGCTGCATGAAAACCCTTTTCAAGCTTCGGAGCAAGGCTTCGTTTCATCTTTATAGCCCAGAGCACATCATCAGGCCATGAAAGCAGCAGATCTACCTCTGCTCCTCCTCCGGTCCGATAATAGAACCCTTGAACCTCATCCGGAGCGGAAACCAGAATATTCTCAGCGACAAAACATTCCCAGCTCTGTCCAACCACAGGATGCGAAAGAAGAGTTTCCCAGTCAGGTATCGAGAGCAATGCATGAACAATCCCGCTGTCGCGCACATAAACTTTCGGGGATTTCGCCAGTCTTTTGCTGATATTGCCGTGCCACGACGGCAGCCGCCTGACAAGCAGCAAATCAACGAGCAGATCGATATAGCTGCCAATGGTTTTAACATCGACTCCAAGGTTTCTTGCAAACCGTGACATATTCATCAATCCCCCCTGATGCCAAGCCTGCATCGTCCAGAATCTGCGCAGGGTTTCAGCGGCGATCCGTGGACCGAATTGAGGTATATCGCGTTCGAGATAGGTACGGATGAAATTCTGCCGCCACCGCAAACTTGCCACAGTGTTTCCGGCAAGCAGACTTTCCGGAAATCCTCCGCGAACCCACAGGTCATCAAAAAGCTGTGGACCGGTCTCCGACACCGTGAAGGGAGTGAGTTCCAGGTAGGCAATCCGGCCGGCCAAGGTCTCCCCCGACTGTTTCAGCAGATCGAGAGAAGCAGAACCCAGAAGAAGATACTGACCGTTCTGCCGTCCTTCACGGCGGGCACGGTCTATCAGACCGCGGAGAATTGGAAAAAGCCCGGGCAAACGATGCACTTCATCGAGAATAACCAGTTTGTCCTGATGGGCCGACAAGTAGAGTTCAGGCTGCCCCATTTTAGCCAAGTCCTCCACCGATTCAAGGTCAAGGTATATCGCATCGATGCCTTTGGCAATTTCCAGAGCAAGTGTTGTCTTACCTGCCTGACGGGCCCCAAGCAATGCGACAGCAGGAAACTGGCCAAGTGCTTCAAGGAGCCCTGCATGAAGTGATCTGGTTATCATCCTGACATTATTGGAATATCATTCCGTGATTTGCATGGTTATTTTCAATAATAAGCAAAACCGGAACAATCCCCAATTGATAGCTTGTTCAACATGCTTTGAGCCTCAAACAATCCTCTTTCGTTTTTTTCTTGAAGCCCCCAACACACTCTTCCCCCACATCCTACTTTCCGGTCACCCGGTCTCCCTTCTCGATTCTTTGCTCTTCCCATTACCCATTACCGACCCCGTGAAATTAAACAAGATATTTCACAAGGCCCAGTACCGATTCACTCTGACTAAGAACTCAGAACTAAGCACTTATGTCTTGCTCATCGCTCAGTACTCAGCACTTCCAACACCCCACATCCCACAGTCTTCACTCAGAACTCAGTACTTCTTCCATCCCACATCCCACTTCCTACTCCCCACATTCTTACACTTATCGCAGAAAAAATTGATTATAGTTTGTACATTATTGTGCAACATATAATGCATCCTATTATGATAGCAATAAGCACAACAGAACTTCGGAGAAACCTGAGGAAATACCTGAATCTAGCCCAGAAGGAGAGGGTCATTATCCAGTGCGGGAAAACCGAGACCTATGAGATTATTCCTGCCCGCAGGATCAGTGACAACGACGCATACTTTTCCAACCCAAAATTGCTCAACGCACTGAAAGAGTCTGAAAAGGACATTGCTGAAGGAAGAGTCCGGGAGATCAAGGATACAAAGCAGTTATGGGAAAATATCGAGTAATCGTAACCCAACGGGCTGACAAGGATCTCAAGTACTGGCTCAAAAGCGGAGACAAATCCGTTCAAAAAAAGATAGACAGAATATTCAGGGAGCTTCAGGAACACCCGACAACAGGAACAGGAAAA
>JANQGE010000074.1 GCA_028277485.1 Chlorobium sp. | reverse complement strand
GTGACGAGTTAAGAGTAATGGCACGGCAGCCCTTGAGGTATTTTTCTGGTCATGCTTGTCACTAAGCTCGGCGAAGCCGAAGCGCCGTCACTCGTCACTACTCTTTTGCCAACTGCTAACTGCCTACTGATCTTCCCTTGCCTACTGCCTACTGAAGACTGCCAACGGGTTCCCTCTCGTCACTACTCCCTCTCTTTTTTTAGGGTGCCTCTATAGAAGTGTCCTTCATTATGCAATGGATTGCGTAAATTCTATGCACAAACCGTTGTTATTCAGCTTTATAAATTGTAATGACCATGGGCAGGAAAACAGCCACAATTCTTTTTATCGGAGATGTTGTCGGGAAACCGGGTTTGCAGATTGCAAGCCATTTGCTGAAAGGGCTTATTACAAAACATTCCGTTGATTTTGTTATCTGTAACGGCGAAAACACCCATAATGGAAAAGGTATGAGCAGGGAAGCTCTGCACCAGTTGAAGGAGGCCGGAGTGGACGTCATTACAGGAGGGAACCATACATGGAACAATTTTAACTTTTTTGAGACGTTGAAAAGCGAACCCTCTGTGCTCAGACCTCTGAACTACCCTAAAGGGGTTTATGGCAGAGGATTCGGGATATACACTGTTGGCAACGGGCTGTGTGATATTGCGGTTGTCAATCTCCAGGGACGTACCTTTATGGCTACGATTGACTGCCCTTTCCGGACGGCTGACTGGGTGATAAAGCAGGTAAAAGACAAGGTTACCTGTATCGTTGTGGATATGCATGCTGAAGCAACGGCGGAGAAAATTGCGCTTGCATGGTATCTGGATGGAAGAGTTTCGGCTGTTATAGGGACGCATACCCATGTTCAAACTGCGGATGAAAGGATCTTGCCAAAAGGCACGGGATATTGCTCGGATGCCGGTATGACGGGTCCGTACGAGTCGGTGATCGGCATGCATATTAAATCGGCGACCGACCGTTTCCTTTACCAGACTCCTCACAAGTACGAGTGCGCCGAGAATGATGTGCATTTTTCGGCTATCCTTCTGCAGCTTGATACAGAAACGGGGGCGACTACCGGAATAAGCAGGATTTTCTATCCGGATTTCAACCGGGGAGAAACAGTGACGAGGGACAAGTAAGGAAAAGTAAAAAGTCAAAAAAGCCTGGGGGAAGCTGCTTATCCTCTTTTGACTTTTTACTTCTCACTTTTGCCTTTATTTCCTTATCCCCTGCTCGAACTCTTCGGCTGCAATGACATCATTCCTGCTGCCGATATAGAGCGGAGTTCTCTGATGCAGCTCGGCAGGGTCGATATCGAGAATACGTTCTTTTCCGTTGGTGGCTCTGCCTCCCGCCTGTTCACAGATAAAGGCAAGCGGGTTTGCTTCGTACATGAGGCGGAGCTTGCCGTTGGGATGTTTCTTCGTTGCCGGGTAGATGAAGATGCCGCCGGTGAGAAGATTGCGGTGGAAGTCGGCCACAAGCGATCCAATATAACGGGTACTGTACGGTCTGCCGGTTCCCGCATCTTCTGCTTTCAGGTAATTGATGAAATTGATGGTGGGATCATTGAACTGATTCCACGAGCCTTCATTGATCGAGTAATATTTGCCCCGTTCCGGCGTTGTGATGTTTTCATGGGAAAGCAGGAATTCCCCGATAGTCGGATCGTAAGTGAACCCATGTACCCCGTGACCGCTGCTGTAAACCATCACGACGGAAGAACCATAGATGACATAGCCTGCTGCAACCTGCTGTGATCCTTTCTGGAGGCAGTCCTTGATATCGGCTTTCTGCGGATTCTCGCCGGTAAGGCGGTAGATCGAAAAAATGGTGCCGACACTGACATTGACGTCGATATTCGACGATCCGTCGAGCGGGTCAAACAGAAGAACATATTTTCCCGACTCGTTTTTCGGCGGGACAATCGTCCCTTCATTTTCTTCAGAACCCATGATCGCAAACCTGCCGTGCTGACCGATAGCGTTGATGATCTTCTCGTTTGCAAACAGATCGAGTTTTTTAACCTCTTCTCCCTGGACATTTGTCGTTCCGGCCATTCCCAGAATATCGACCAGTCCGGCACGAACCACTTCACGTCTGACCAGCTTCGCTGCGAAAGCCACATCGTAGAGAAGGTCGGTCAGCTCTCCGGTTGCGTGAGGATTGAGTTTCTGCTCTTCAACAAAGTGGCGCTCTATGGTAATCAGTTTATTCATCTATTACGGTGTCATTGGATTAAAAATGTTTTCACATGTCTTTCGGGTAAATTCTGCCGCTAATGTAGTGTTTTTTTCGAGCCATTTCAAGGGCACCGCTATTTATTCCGCGATTCAGGTGCTTCGTCGAGATGAGGGACGTTGTTCCGTAAGTCAAATAAGTCTGTGGAAGATGGTGTTACGTGCTACGTGTTAAGCGGTGAGTGCTGAGCAATGAGCTATGAGTGCTGAGTGAAAGGATGTGGGGAGTAGGTGGATGGAAGAGTGTGCGGGAATGTTTCGATACCGATTCCGATAGCGACTCCGATTCCCGAAAGAAAAAGCATGGACAAAAATCCTGTTTTTTTCAGCGGCATACGATAGCAATGCTGACGAAATTGGGGAAAAGGGCGCTTGATTCAGGAGGATGCAACTGAATATGGACCCAAAGTAAATGACAGCAGTTCTTGAGTTGGAGATCGGGGTCGGTATCGGGTTTCGGGGTCGAAAAAGCAGTGATGAGGTGACAAATCAAAATTCAAAAGGAAAAAGTCAAAAAGGGGAAAATCAGCAGTAGCCAGTAGGCAAAGGGAAAAGAAAAAATCGATTCCCGATACCGATTCCGACGGCGAACCCCGAAAGAAACAAGCGGAAATCAAGGGTTGGGTTTCGAGGTCGAAAAAGCAGTGACAAGTGACGAGAGGGAACCAGTAGGCAGTCTTCAGTAGGCAATTGGCAAATATTGTTGAACTGTTGCCAAGTGACACTTGCCGACGGGTAATGAAAAGGTTATATAAACGAAGTATGAGATTAAGAGCGAAAATGTAATGAAACGGTATCAATGGAGGGTGCTTTCGCCGGATGAAGAAGCGGCGGCAGCGCTTTCACGGGATATAAATGTCAGTATGCCCATTGCAAGGGCATTATGCAACAGGGGGGTTTCCGGTTTTGATGAGGCCAGGGAGTTTTTCAGGCCGGATCTCGATTTCCTGCCGTCGCCTTTTCTTTTCAGGGATATGCGCAAAGCTGTAAACCGGATCGTCAAAGCCGTTGAGGCAGGGGAGAAAATCCTGATCTACGGAGATTACGATGTGGACGGCACCGCCGGTACGGCTCTTCTGTATCTCTTTCTTCGGTCGCAAGGCGCTGAGGTGGCGTACTATATCAATGACAGGTTTTCCGAAGGGTACGGTTTGTCCGAGGCCGGGGTTGTCCATGCTGCGGAGCTGAAGGCATCACTTGTCATTACCGTTGATTGCGGTATAATGGCGTCACGGGAGGTAAGGCTTTTTGCCGATAAGGGAATAGAAGTAATCGTCTGTGACCATCATGAGCCGGACGATCTCCCGCCGGCGTATGCGATTCTTAACCCCAAAGTGCCCGACTGCGGTTATCCGTTTCGTGAACTGTGCGGATGCGGTGTGGCACTCAAACTGATCCATGGGTTCAGCGAGTCCGCTGGAAAATCTCAAGAAGAGTGGCAGCAGTTTATTGATCTTGCTGCAATCGCAACTGCCGCGGATATGGTTCCTCTTGAAAAAGAGAACAGGGTTTTCATGCACAAGGGGATGGAACTGCTTCAAAAAACTCCTCGTGAAGGCATTCGGGAGATGCTTGCGCTGATAGGGGTAGAACCTCGTGCCCTCGGCATGACGCAGATAGCTTTCGGTATCGCTCCGAGGATTAACGCTGCCGGCCGGATGCATACAGCCCGCACGGCGGTTGAGTGGCTTATTGCCGGTTCGAGGGATGAAGCGAGGCTCCATGCGGTTGAGCTTGACCGTTTGAATGCGGAGCGCAGGCAGACGGATGCCGGGATGTTGAAAAGCGCCGAAGCTATGGTTGACGGCCATTTTGCAAGTTACTGCTCCTCGGTCGTGCTCTATCACGAAGACTGGCACCTTGGCGTGCTCGGTATTGTTGCATCTCGCCTTCAGGAAAAATATTATCTGCCTACAGTGATTATGGGCAGGAGGGAAGGCGTGGTCAAGGGGTCCGTGAGAAGTGTTCAGGGGTTGAATATTTTTGATGTTCTGCGGCAGTGCGGCCATTTTCTTGAACACTTCGGGGGTCACGATGCTGCGGCAGGTATTACGCTCAAACCGGAAAAAATTCCGGGATTCCGTAAACAGTTTGACCGGATATGCTCTGAAAAACTGACGCTTGATCAACGCCGGAAAGAGCTGTTGATAGACTCTCCTCTTTCGCTGGAGAGCGTTACGGGCAAATTTCTCAATGTGCTTCGGCAGTTCGGTCCTTTCGGACAGGGGAACCGTGAACCGTTGTTTCTCAGCACAAACCTCAGGCTGTCCGGACTTCCGAGGCTTTTGAAGGGAAAGCATGTGAAATTTGCGGTTAAAGATGCTGCCGGGCGTATTCATGACGTTATTGCGTTCGGGAGGGAAGATATCTACAGGGAACTTGAGCGGGGTTCCCGCAGAACGTTTTCCATGGTATACGCTCTTGAAGAGAATGAGTGGAACGGCCGCAAAGGCATCCAGCTCAAACTGAAGGACATGAAAGAGGGGGACGTCGTTCCGTAACGTAAAAAGTTGTATAACAGATGTCCGCAGGAGAGGGGACATAAACCACCCGCATAACTTTCTTGCCGGCAGCCTACGGGTTTTGACTTGTCGTTACCTGCTTCCCTCCTGATCTGCTCTGCAGGAGCATGCCTATAAGAGCGGAAACCGCTGAAATTGCAAAGAAGATCAGCGAGAGAGCGACACCGGCGTTTGGATCGAGTCCAAGATAACTGAGCGAGTAGAAAAACGTTATCTCTCTTGCTCCCGCACCTCCGACGGTAATGGGCAGGACTACGGCAACGGTCGAAACCAGGAAAATTGCAAGGTAGTCGATATGGTGTGAAGGGATGGCGAGCGCTAAAAGAATAAACCATGCGGAAACTGCCTGGGTGACTTGAACGAGGATGGATTCCCAGGCGGTAATGAGAAAAACGCCGGTAAACTGCCTGTAGAGAATCCTTGTAAGCAGCCATGAAAGGGGATAGCAGAGTACCAGTATACTGTAAACTGCAGGAACGTATTCCCCGTGGAGCTCCGCAAAGGTGCTCGGGAGCAGAAGAACAGCCGTAAGAAATACCAGCGCAAAGACGCCTGCAACGCGGTCCCAGAAAACCGCATTGAAGACATTAACCATTTTCATGCTGTGGTTCTTTTTCAGGATGTAGATCTTGTAACCATCCCCCCCGATTCCTCCCGGAAGGAACATGTTGTAAAACATGCCGATATAGTACAGCTGCAAGTTATAGAGTTCCTTCAGATTAAGGCCAACCGCCCTGAAAAACCTGTTAAGCCGAAAGGCGTTGATGATCTTGGAAATATTGAAAACCACGAAGGCAAGAATCAGGTGCCATGGATTGGCTGTTCTTATGATTTCGAGAAGCTTTACCGTATCGGTTTTTACCAGGACTATATAAAGTGCGGTGAACGATATGAGGAGCTGTATGATTGTCCTGGTAAGCTTTTTTTTACTGATGCTCTTTTTTGCCAACGATCTCTCTTATGATGTAGGGTTTCTTGTTCTGGGATTCGTAGTAGGTTCTCATGGTGAATTCGGCGATGAACCCTGTGGTTATCAACTGGATGCCGGTAAATGTCAGAATCACCCCGAGCGTCAGCAAAGGACGTCCCCCAATTTCCTGCCCTGCAAGTTTTGCAATCAGCAGGTACAAGTTTATTGCAATGCCCAGAAAAAATGTGAGAAAACCCAGGGTGCCGAAAAGGTGCATCGGTTTCTGACCGTATTTCTGAAAAAATACCATAAAGAGCAGGTCACTCAGAACTTTCAAGGTTCTGCCGAGACCGTATTTTGATACGCCGTATTTTCTTGCATGGTGTCTGACATCCATTTCAGCCATCCTGGCACCATACAACTGGACAAGGACCGGGATAAAGCGATGGAGTTCGCCGTAAAGCCCCAGATTTTTAGCGACTTCTTTTTTGAAAACCTTGAGCGTACAGCCATAGTCATGGATGTGAACATCTGTCATGGTTCTGATAAGGGTGTTAGCGATCTTGCTCGGGATTTTTCTCAGGAACATGCCGTCTTTTCTTCCGGTTCTTCGCCCGGCAACAACATCGAGATCGTTGTTGACCAAGTAGGCGATCATAACAGGAATGTCAGCGGGATCGTTCTGAAGATCGCCATCCATGGTTGCGATCAGTTCTCCTTCGGCATGATCAATCCCGGCGGCGAGGGCGGTGGTCTGCCCGTAATTTTTGTTGAAGACCAGAACTTTCACATTGTCCGGGGCAAATGTTCTTATGGAGACTACCGTGCCGTCCGTCGATCCGTCATCGACCATGATTATCTCGTGTTCGATTGCCGATAATGCTTCCGCAAGTGCATCGAAGAGCGGCTTGATACTCTCTTCTTCGTTCATTACCGGTATAACCACCGAAAGTTTCATGTACCTAAGTTATCGTTTCACACTGTCCCGCCAGGCAGTGACAGGATCAGTAACCAGTGACGAGTGACAAGTCAAAAGTCAAAAAATGTGCCTTTGTTTACTGCCCGCTGACCCCTCTTTCGGGGTTCGCCGTCGCTATCGGAATCGGGAATCGAAAAGTATTGCTATGACAGCTCGATTAGCTCAATGGCAACGTTAGTTAACATTGCCAATTTCTCCCCAACTGGTCACTTGTCTCTTGTCACTCGTCACTGTTCTTCCGACCCCGATCTCCGATTATTTATCTTCCACCTAACACCTAACACCTAACACCTAACACCTAACACCTAACACCTAACACCTAACACCTAACACCTAACACCT
>JANQGE010000069.1 GCA_028277485.1 Chlorobium sp. | reverse complement strand
ATCTGGTTGATCTGATAGACGAGTTCAATATGATGCAGATCGAGCGTTTCAGTCTGGATGATTTTACCGAAGCCGATGCCGAGGTGATCGCTATGGTGGAGGAGGAGAAAGAATCGGTCGAAGGGGTCGGTGACGAGCTTGTAAGCCAGTAGGCAGTATTCAGTAGGCAGTAGGCAAAAGAGTAGTGACGAGTAACAAGTGACAAAGGCAAAATTCAAAAGTCAAAAAGGGGAAGGTGTTGGGTGCTATGTGCTAAGTGTTAGGCGGGAGAAGATAACCGGAAATCGGGGTCGGTATCGGGTTTCGGGGTCGGATTGAATTAGTATGCAGTATTCAGTTGGCAGTAGGCAAAAGAATAGTGACGAGAGACAAGTGCTTGTCACTCTTAAAAAACAGTGAGGGGCAAGCCCGCGTGTTTGTCCATGTGTTTGAAAGTTAACAGGGGGGAGAAGAAGTGTCAACAAAGTTCGACGACATGCACAGGCATGCTGCCTGGGTGGCCGGAAAATGGTCGTTTGCTGAAGACTTTCTCGATACGGAGATCATAAGAGGCATAACCTATGGCAACCTTTTTCTCCGGAAGCAGAGTCACCTGTATCTCGGTCATGGCGTTATTGTTGCTGTTGCGCTGCTTGCCGGTTTCTGGCTTGTCAGTGCCAATTGGGAAAGTATGACGGCGTGGATCGGGTTTTTTGATAAAGAAGAGGAAAGAATGGCGAGTTATACGGTGGTAACCAGCGTTACACAGCTTCCTCCTCCTCCACCTATTGCGAAGCCTGAGGTGCCTAAGCCGGTTCAGAAGGCGCCGCCTTCTGCTGTCGAAACTCCTTCCAATGTCGGCAAGATCAAGAAGGTGAAAAAAGAGGAAGCGCCGCCTGAACAAACTCTGGCCACTCAGAAAGAAATCAAGGAAGCCATTCAACAGCAGGGGGGTATCGAAAGCGGAGGTATCGGTGACGGCCCTGTATTTGTGCCCTGTGAGGTCATGCCGGCATTTATCGATAAGAAAAAACCGAGGTACCCGGAAATGGCCCGCGTTGCAGGCATCGAAGGCAAGGTGTTCGTCAGTGTGCTGATTTCGGAAAAAGGCCATCCGATGAAAGCGCAGATTATGAAACGCGTTCCCTCGGACCAGACTGTTTTTGACAATGCGGCCATAGAATGCGTCATGAGTTCATCATACTCTCCCGGCATTCAAAACGGTTCCCCTATCAAGGTCTGGTTGACCGTGCCGATACGCTTCACGCTGAGGTAAAAGGCCTCGTAAAACCTGCTAAACGGTCCGATAGCTGCGTTGAGCGGTGCTCGGAATCCTCATGTACTCTGTGTACACTCCGGTTCCTGCGCTCCGTTCGCCTTGCTCTCGAACCGTTCGCTACGGTTTTACGAGGCCTTTTTGAAGTGTTGAAAAAGCTATTCAGCCATCCAACCATCAAGCTTTTCTCCTGTAAAGCAATGCGAAAAGAATCCACGCATAGGCTCCGACCAGTATCACCGGACTTATGTACAGGGAGAAAAACCCGTAGGCACCGTTTTCAAGGTACATGATGCTGTAACTGAGGGCGATAACGACGGTCCCGATGCCGAGGAAAAGATAGTTGATCTTTCCCAGCGGCATTGAAGCCATCGTGTTTTTACCGTTTTTATGTTTCTTCGCTAAAAATTTCATCGAGACAGTCAATACATTGTTGTGTTTCTTCGCGGCTTATTGTCAGCGGGGGGAGGAGCCTGATGACATTTTGGCTCGTTGCGTTAACAAGCACCTTTCTTTTCAAGGCTTCCTGAACATAGTAGGACGCGTCGCGGTTGACGGTAGTTCCTATCATCAGGCCGTACTGGCGAATCTCCTGTATTTGAGGGTGTTTCCCGGCCAGCTTTTCCAGAGCGTGTTTTATCTGTTTTCCGGTCATTACGGCGTTTTCCATAAGGTTATCCTCGTAAAGGGCCTTAACGAAAGCCAGACCTGCGGCACATGCCACGGGGTTCCCCCCGAAAGTTGTTCCGTGGTTGCCTGCGGCGAAAACATCCCCGACCTTCTCGGCGCCGATAACCCCTGAAAGCGGCAGGCCTCCGCCAAGCGGCTTGGCAAGGCAAACCAGATCGGGGTGGACATCGAAATGCATGTAGCTGAAAAATTCCCCTGTTCTGCCGCATCCGGCCTGAATTTCGTCAGCTACGACAAGGAAGTCATGCTTTGCCCGGAGTTTTGTCAGCGCGTCGATGAAATCGGAAGAGACCTTGTGAACGCCCCCTTCTCCCTGAACAAATTCCACGAATATGGCTGCGGTATTATCGCCGGCCTTTGCTTCAAGGTCGGCGATATCATTGAGGTTTACGTTTCCGGTTGCCGGAAGGAGGGGTTCGAAGCCTTCGAGATACTTTCCCTTTGCTGTCAGTGACATTGCCCCGTATGTTCTGCCATGAAAGCTGTTTGAAAGGGAAAGTATTTCTTTTTTTTCGCTGTTTCCTGACAGGGATGCCCATTTTCTCGAGAGTTTCATAGCGGCTTCGACAGCCTCCGTGCCGCTGTTGGCAAAGAATACCTTTGACAACCCGGAGATTTCAAGCAGTTTTTCGGCCAGTCTGAATTGCGGTTCAAGCATGAAAAGGTTGGATGCATGAATGACTTTTTTTGCCTGTTGTGCGATTGCATCGACAAGCCTGCTGTCGCCGTAGCCGAGGGCATTGACCCCGATGCCTGAGATCATGTCAAGGTAGCGTGTCCCGTCCGAGCTGTAGAGATAAGCCCCTTCACCGTGAGTTATGGCAAGCGGCAGGCGCGCATAATTGTGAAAAAACAACTGTTGCTCCGTTTCCTTATTTATTTCGCAAGTCATGTTGTTGCGAGGTATATGGTTTATTGTACGATTTCCGAAAATACAGTCCCAAGGTTAACCTGTTCACGGGCTGCTCAGCGCCGGCGGAAGGCTGAAATGCTTCTCCACATCCTGAACAGTCCGTAAGCTCCCGTTAAGGCGGCTATCATATAAAACTCGTGACGGGAAACCCCGCGCGGGAGCTCAAGGAAAAAAGCAATGTAGCAGGCAAGTCCCAGAAATATCAGGGACGAGATTATATGTATTATATTTCTGGTATGCAATTGTTGAACAATCTTTTTGGCACCTCTATTTATTTATTCCGCGCTTCAATTGCTTCGTTGAGCGGATAGAAGGGGGTTCGCTCATGACAGTAAATAGAGGTACTCTTATGTCGGTCAAGTGGCACCTTTCAAGGTTTTTCCTGAACGTTACAAGGGCTCTTCTCGGGATAGAAGCGCCATTCCTTGTTGACGATCAGGCGGGCGCCGTGCCCGAAGGTAAAGTATGACCACCCCCATTGCAGCAGCACGAAAACGCGGTGCTTGAAAGAGGTGAGATAGTATATATGTACCAGCAGCCAGGTAAGCCATGCAAAACTGCCGAAGAACCTGAGACGCCCGATTTCGACAATTGCCTTGTTTCGGCCGATGGTAGCCATCTGACCTTTATCCAAGTAACGGAACGGCTTGCGTTTCCCGCCTTTCAGGTCAAAGAGGATGTTTTTTCCGATAGTTCGTCCCTGCTGCAGGGCGACAGGAGCCATGCCGGGGAGGGGCTCATCCGTATGGTGAGAAAAATGCGCCTGATCACCACCGACAAATATTTCCGGGTGGCCGGAAATACTCAGGTCCTCTTCAACGATGATCCTTCCTGCACGGTCGATTTCCACACCCATTTTTCTGCCCAGGCCAATTGCCCGAACGCCAGCAGCCCAGAGTACGGTTGCGGCTTCGATGCGTTCATTTCCTATCTGGACGCCGTTCGGGTCCACGCTGGTTACCATGCTGTTTGTCCATACCTGGACACCCAACTGTTCCAGCGCTCTTGTTGCCTTGCTGGCAAGCTCGGGAGGAAACGGGAGGAGAATTCTCGGAGCGGCTTCGACAATGAATATCCTTGTAAGTTTCGGGTCGATGTGTTTGTAGAACCTTGAGAGCGTAAAACGGCTCATTTCGCCAATTGAGCCTGCAAGCTCAACGCCTGTCGGCCCGCCGCCGACAATGACGAAAGTGAGAAGCTTCTTGCGCTCTACAGGATCGGAAGTTCTTTCGGCTGCTTCATAGGCCTCCATGACCCTTCTCCGTATTTCGGTTGCCTGTGCGATGGTTTTAAGGCCGGGAGCGCATTCCTCCCATTCTTCGTTGCCGAAATAGTGGTGTTTGACACCGCAGGCAAGAATCAGGTAATCATAAGGTATTTCTCCAAAATCAGTCTGGACGATTTTCCTGTTCTGGTCCACATTTTCCACGACCCCTTTAAATACCGCTATGTTTTTATACCTGGCGAGCATGTTTCTCAAAGGCTCGGCGATATCGCCCGCGCCGAGAGCCGACATGGCTACCTGGTAGAGAAGCGGCTGAAAAAGGTGGTAGTTTTTTCTGTCAATAAGGGTGATCCTGACATCCTTTTTGTTGCCAAGCACTTTTGCTGCATTGATGCCGGCAAAACCGCCACCAGCGATCACAACGTGTTTCATCGTATCTTTTCTGATATTATAGGCATCTCTATTAATTCTGCTGCTCTTCCTGATCATGTCGCCGGGCGGTGCTTGAAATCTTCATGTCCCGGCAAGCCGGAACACTCAGGTTTCTATGCCTCGTGCGCCTTGTACTCAGGTGCTGTGCGACGATGTATAGAGGTGTCCTTATGTCGTCTGAATAACACCGGTCAAACCCATGCCTGATGGCTCGATCCAACTCCACGCCACCGTCTGTCACAGCTTGGGGATTGTTTCACCGGTTTTCGCTACTAATTATAGAGTTATTTTCCCAAATAAAAAATTTTCCGGACAAGCTGGTATCTGCTTTTGCGGAAAAGAGCTATAAGGGCACCTCTATGTGGGGCACCTCTAACCTGAATAATTCATGAGAGTTCAAACACCCGACCCCCGATTGTTCTTCTTTCGGGGTTCGCCGTCGGAATCGGGATCGGAAAGCGCTGTCGCGCAGTGACGAGAGACGACGCCTGACAAAGTCAGGCTTAGTGACGAGTTAAGAGTAAT
>JANQGE010000067.1 GCA_028277485.1 Chlorobium sp. | reverse complement strand
ATCTGGTTGATCTGATAGACGAGTTCAATATGATGCAGATCGAGCGTTTCAGTCTGGATGATTTTACCGAAGCCGATGCCGAGGTGATCGCTATGGTGGCGTCAGTTGAGGGCATGGAGACGGGTGAGGGAGTTGGTAACGAGCTATAGGTCAATAGGCAAGGGTTACGTGCTATGTGCTAAGTGTTAAGTGGAAGAAAATAACCGGGAATCGGGGTCGGTATCGGGTTTCGGGGTCGGAAGAGTAGTGAAAAGTGACCGAGAGACAAGTGACGAGGGGGAATCAGTCGGCAGTATTCAGTAAGCGGTTGGCAAGGGGATCGATTCCCGATACCGATAGCGACGGCGAACCCCGAAAGAAACAAACGGAAATCAAGGGTTGGGTTTCGGGGCTGGAAGAGCAGTGACGAAAGACACCAGTGCTTTAACATAATCGCTCTTAAAAAACAGTGAGGGGCAAGCCCGCGTGTTTGTCCATGTGTTTGAAAGTAACAACGGGAAAACGGAAGTGCCAGCAAAGTTCGACAACGTACACAAGCATGCTTTGGCGACGGCCCAAAAATGGTCGCTTAGCGGAGAGTATCTCGATACCGATCGTATCCGTCAGATAGATTACGGGAATCTCGTTCTGCGGAAACGGGGTCACCTGTATCTGACTCATGGCGTTGTTGTTGCTGTTATGCTGCTTGCCGGTTTCTGGCTTGTCAGTATGAACTGGGACAGTTTAGTCTCCTGGATCGGTTTTTTTGAACAGGAGGAAAAGCAGGAGAGAATATATACCGTTGTCACCAGTGTGACCCAGTTGCCGCCCCCGCCGCTGATCGAAAAGCCGAAGCTGGCCCCGCCGAAAGCAGCACCGGCAAAGGTCGAGAAACCGCCGAATGTCGGCAAGATCAAGAAGGTGAAAAAAGAGGAAGCGCCGCCTGAACAAACTCTGGCCACGCAGAAAGAAATCAAGGAAGCCATTCAACAGCAGGGAGGTGTCGAAAGCGGAGGTATCGGTGACGGTCCTGTGTTCATGCCAGTGGAAAGAATGCCGGCTTTTCTGCGTCAAAGGAAGCCAAGATATCCTGAAGCGGCCCGCAGAGCAGGTATCGAAGGCAAGGTGTTCGTCAGTGTGCTGATTTCGGAAAAAGGCAAGCCGATAAAGGCGCAGATCATGAAGCGCGAACCCGTCGACAAGAACGTGTTCGATAAAGCGGCAATTAGGGCCGTGATGAAGTCAACATATTCTCCCGGCATTCAGGATGGGAAACCGGTCAAAGTGTGGTTGATGATTCCCATACGGTTCACACTGAGGTAAAAGGAGATGTGTGTTAACGTGTTACTTGTCGCTCACGGGGCAGTGTATAATCACGTTTTTCTGATAACAAAGGTATCGTTTTTTTTGTAATGGAGGTGCATTGAAAGGGCCAACAGCAAATCATGATGTAACGCGATACAGTTGGAAAAGCGGCTTCAGCACGTATGGGAAAGACGGCTTTGCTCTGGCCGAATCGGATCGTTTTGAGCGTTGCTGGCACTGTCCGAAGGGGCTGGGTGAGGGGACGTTTCGCAGGGTAGAGATTCGGGAAGGATTTGAGTTATGGATCGCCGACTGCCTGTTCAGGCAGGAGGCTTATTTTTCTTTTGATGATAACCCTTCGCTGTTTCTGTTTGGTTTCTGCCTGTCAGGGCACTCTGAGGCTGTAGTTGGTTGCCGGAAAAAGATGCCGTTGGAGTTTTACGGAGAGCAGCAGTATCTCATGTATATCAATGAGCCAGGTGGAATCGGTCAGGTCAAAGCCGGCACGCCGCTGCGCAGTGTTACCGTTGTCATCAGTCCTGAACGATTGTTTTCCTATTTTGAAGACGATATAGCGCTTCTGCCGCCCGTTGTGCGGCAAATTGTTGAAAAAAAGGGCGAAGATATCTTCCTCAGGATCAAAAACATTACACCGGCAATGCATGTTGCGCTGCGGCAAATCGTTGATTGCCCATACCGTGGCGTCACCCGCAAACTCTTTTTTGAAAGCCGCTCTCTGGAACTGATTGCCTACCAGTTGAAACAACTGTCGGTTTCGGGGCCCCCACCTGCAAGGAGACCTCACGTCATGCATCCCGGAGACAGGGATCGCATTGAATTTGCAAGAAATTTGCTGTTGCGTAATCTGGATGCTCCCCCCAACCTTAATAAACTTGCAGAAGTCACGGGCATGTCCCATCCCAAACTGAACCGTTGTTTCCGCCAGATGTTCGGAACAACGGTTTTTCAGTACCTGAAACACGAGCGGTTGAAACAGGCAAGGCTCATGATCGAGGGTCAGGGTTTAACCGTCACCGAGACAGCTTATTCGGTAGGTTATTCAAGTCTCAGCCATTTTGCCAAAGCGTATAAACATCATTTCGGCATATCTCCCGGGGCCGATTTTCGCAGAAAAAGAAGCTGTTGAAAAAACCCGCGCATTCTCTCTCCTTTTTGGAAGTATCGTGAGGGGTACCTCATTTTGTTGCGTACCCTGATTGCCACGTTGGGCGGTACTCGAAAATCATCGTGCCCTGAAAAAGATATAACTCACTATAATATAATAATATATGGGTTTGGGATTTCGCCAATCGCTAAACTCTGTTCGCCGTCCGTTAGCGAAGGAAGGCGGGTGGGTGCTACCTTATCATCAAAAATATAACAGGAACTACTGATGCTGAGTAAAACAAGTGCTTTTCTGCTGGCTTCTGCCGTGTTGTTTTTTGCCGGGCAGGACATGCTTCGGGCTGAAACAATGCAAATGATGGGTCGTGAGATCATGGTAATGGAAGATGAGCGCCCGGACGGAGATGACCGCACATCGGTCATGAAAATGACACTTATCAATAAACGGGGCAGCAAGCGGATCCGCGAGGTATCCTCTTTCGCGAAGGATTATGGCCGGGACAAAAAAATGGTCATGGTGTTTGAAAAGCCTGCTGATGTTAAAGGTACGGCTTTTCTCTCCTGGGAATACGATGATCCGTCGAGAGAAGACGACAAATGGCTGTACATGCCGGCAATGAAGAAGGTGCGGCGTATCAGCGGTGCGTCGAAAAACGAATATTTCATGGGAAGTGACTTTACCTATGACGATATGGGTGACCGCAACGTGGATGAGGATACCCATGTTCTGCTGGGCGAAGAGTCTGTTGATGGACATGCGTGTTGGAAGATAGAATCGACCCCGGTCGATTTGGATGACATGTATACCCGAAAAGTTCTATGGGTGAGCAAAGTCGCGCATATGGTTCTGAAAACTGAATACTATGACAAGGATGGCCTGCTCAAGGTGTACAGGGTTCTTGATTTCGGCAAAGAGGGCGGTTTCTGGGCAGTCAGGTATTCGGAAATGGAGAATATTGTTCGGAACCACAAAACCGTCATGGAGTTCAGGGCTATGCAATATGATACAGGCCTCCAGGACAGGCTTTTCAAGGTATCGTCTATCCAGCGGGGCCGTATTCGTTGAGTTGGAAAGCAAGATGTTTGAAGGGCATTGTGATAGCTCTGGGGTGTGTGCAGATGGCCGGCGTCGAGGTTTCGGCCAGGGAGGTTTCATGGGTGGAGCGAATGGTCGTTGACGGGTGGATCGAGGGTGCCCAGTCTGTTCAGATCCGTTCCCCTCACGATGCCTTGACTTCCAGGATGTGGGGGCGCCTGAAGCTGTCGGCGGATATCGATGACTTTTTCGGGTATGTTTCCGTGGATGCCCAGAAAAACTGGAAGGTTGACAGTGAAACCGGGATCGATGTGCATGAGGCGTGGCTGGAGTATGTCGCTGACGGGTGGGATGCCCGTGTGGGCCGCCAGGTCATTATCTGGGGAAAGGCTGACGGTGTGCAAATTACTGATATTATTTCGCCGCCGGATTACACCGAGTTCATCACCCGTGATCTCGAGGAGATCCGTCTTCCTGTGGATGCGGCCAAGTTCAGGTTGCTTGGTGAGGCGGTTGATGTGGAGCTGATCTGGATTCCTTTTTTCAAGGCAGCCGTTCAGCCTTCGGGGGGGAATCCCTGGGCACTGGAACCGGATATTCCGGAAAATGTGCGGGTGACGGCTGCCCAGGTGGAGGAGCCTGAAACGTCTCTGGAGAACAGTGAGATCGCATTGAAGATATCCGCTTTTTTTTCCGGCCTGGATGTTGCCGCTTCGGTGTTTTATACCTGGGACGACAATCCGGCCATGCACCGAACCGTGACGCAGAATAAGGGGGAAACCGATGTTCGCTTTTCTCCTGAACATCACCGCATGACGGTGTTTGGTTTTGAATTTTCCCGTCCATGGTCCGATTTCGTGTTTCGGGGTGAGGTTGCCTACTACCTGGGACGTTTTTTCGAGCCGGCCAGTATTACCGGTAGTCCGTTGAAAAAAAATGCGCTGAACTGGCTTGGCGGACTTGACTGGTCGCCTGGAAACGACTGGTCGATAATTGCTCAGGTAGGCGGAATTGCCATATTCGATCATGAACCGGGACTGGCTGCGGATGAACATTCCCTGTCGGGTACGGTGCATGTTTCCAAGAAGTTGCTGCGGCAGACCCTGACGCTGTCGAACATGCTTTATTACGACGTCAGGGAACAGGGTTTTTTCGATCGGATCAAAACGGAGTATGCGGTCACGGATGATCTGCACCTTCTTGCCGGGGTCGATGTGTTTGGCGGCGGCGGTCAATCGTTCGGCAGGTACAGGGATAACACCCAGGTGTGGTTCAAGGCGAAGTACAGTTTTTAAAGGTACTTTTTTAATGCAAGCAATTATCTCATGTTGAACATAGAATCGATAAACAGACGGTTTCGCGCTTTCGGAGAGTGGGTGCTGAAGTATCGTTGGCTGAACATCCTTGTGTTTCTTCTGATCCTGTCGGGGGCGATCGTTGGGCTTGGCCGGCTCCAGGTCGACGTCGATCAGGACAACTGGTTTCTGGAGGATGACGAGTTGCGTGTTGCCAAGGAGCGGTTCGAGGAGATTTTCGGCAGCGATCAGTATTGCGCCGTTCTGGTCAGGGTGGATGACGTGTTTGCTCCCGAGGTGCTGGCAGGGATCCGTGAGATGGGCCGGGAGCTTCTCGACCGGGTGCCGTATGCCGATGATGTGATTTCATTGACCGATTTCGAGTTCAGCCGGGGAACGGAAGAGGGGTTGGAAATCGGTGAGCTGATCCCTGAGGATATCCCCGAAGATCCGGAGGCGCTCGACCGGATTCGCCGGCAGGCGCTTGCCAAACCCCTGATGAAGAACCGTATCGTCTCGGACGACTCGAAGCAGACCTGGGTAATGCTGCGGATGAAGCCGATACCGGATGACTGGAAGGATAAATATGCTGAAAACCC
>JANQGE010000036.1 GCA_028277485.1 Chlorobium sp. | reverse complement strand
GAGCGTTTCAACAAAAGCTCAATAATAGTAAGTTTATTAAGAGCAATCTGCTATAATGTATTTATAGTGAGATTATTCCTCACCTGTTGGGTGAAAGTGAAAACTGATAAAGAGCCGCATTTGTTGAAACCTTTCGGGATTGCCGACCCCGTGAAATCAGACCGGATATTTCACAGGGCCGAATCTGTTTCGTTACAGTGAACTTGCGGTAGTTCACTACAGCGGCGTTCCCTGTGCCTTGCATCTCCGGCATGTTCGACAATCGCTCAATTTAGGTGGCTGTTTTTTAGAAAAAGACAAGATCGACATGAGGGCACCTCTATTTATTGTCATGAGCGATTCAAGTGCAAGGCGAACGGAGCGCAGAAACCGGAGTGTACACAGAGTACATGAGGATTTTGAGCACCGCTCAACGAAGCAATTGAAACGTGGAATAAATAAATAGAGGTGCCCATGAGTAAAGACTTCAAGATATACAAGGAGGGGGACAGGTTTGTATTTGAAAGAGTTGTCTTTCCCAGACTTAAAGGGCTGATATCAAAAACCGTTACCGATAATCCTTTCACAAACCCCGACAGTTGCTCAATCGAGGATGAGGATTCGACAAAAGATGTTTGTCTGGCAGAAGAAGTGGAACTACTGGAAGAGTGCTCTGATGAATCGGCAATAGATAAAGCTATTCAGGAGGCAGGTGAATACATCATCGACTATTTCTTCAATACGAAAGGACTCGAATAGCAAAAAGGGCCAAGGATTCCGGTTTCTGCGCTCCGTCCGCCTTGTAGCGCTCACGACAAATTAATAGAGGTGCCCTTATTTTTTCGGTTCCCAGTAACACCTCTTCGGAGAAACAATCAGCTCTTCATCTTTCAGCGCTTTCATTGCTTTGTCAACCTGTTTGCGGTCCAGGCCGCTGATTTCTGCGATCTGTCCTGCGCTGAGTGCTTTCCCTTCTTTTTGCATGACTTCCAGGACGGTATCCTTTGCTTCCATGATCACTCCTTTTCATTGGTTGGTAAAATAAAAATACGATTGCTCTTAACGGCAAACTGGCTGAAATAGTGCCCTGATAACCCTGTTTTTTTTATCTTGTGGCATTTTGCGTATCGTCAACCCTAATGATTCTTTATCATGAAGCGTTTTTTGTCCGTTTCGCTGCTGCCCGCAGTGGCGTTTGCTTTGATGCTCTTTACCGGATGTGCAAAGGGAGGCCCTGAATTGATACAGCAAGGTGAGCCGGTAACGGATATTGACGGGAATACGTACAAGACAGTCAAAATAGGCGATCAGACATGGATGGCCGAAAATCTCACCGTCGCGCGCTACCGCAACGGGGACCCTGTTCCCGGCGTTGCTGATCTGGACGAGTGGGTTACCCTTGAAACCGGAGCGTGGTGCGAGTCAGACAACGATCCGGAAAAGGGAAAAATGTACGGAAAGCTTTACAACTGGTATGCTGTCAATGATCCGCGAGGTCTCGCGCCGGAAGGGTGGCGTGTTCCGACAGAAGAGGATTGGCAAAAGCTCGAACAGCACCTCGGTATGATACCTGAAGACGTCGAAGAAGTAGAGTTCCGGGGCAGTGAGCAGAATGTCGGCGGCAAGCTCAAGGAAACCGGTACGGAGCACTGGAGCGAACCCAACACCGGGGCGACCGGTGAAACCGGTTTCGCCGCACGTGCGGGGGGATATCGTGACAACGATGGACCGTTTAATTTTTTCGGCAAGTACGCTGCGTTCTGGACTGCTACCGAAGCTGACCACGGACGTGTCTGGTTTCGGGGAATGGCCACCAACGAAAAAGGCGTTTATCGCTTCAGCTTCAACCGGAAATGTGGTTTTTCTGTCCGCTGCGTCAAAGATTAAAGGGCATCTGGTATTACCGACCCGGGATACCCAACGTTCCGGGCTTTTTACGATCTGTAAGAGTGAAAACCCCACGCGGAAAGGGCGGCTGACACTACAAAACCAACCCAGGAAGCCGAAACGGGAACAACCCACTCGTCGATTGAGATGACTGTTCCTGTTATTAAGGCACGATAGAGGTGAAGCAGTCCCACCAGCCCAAAAAGAATGGCTGTGACAACAGCATATCCTTTTGAACCTCGAAATGCCCACGCAGCAAGACAAACCGTAATGCCAAACACAATCCACGATCTCGAAACCGGAAGACTATGGGTGCCTATGAATACTTCCCATCCCATTAATGTTCGGAGCAGGTGGAGCAGGGCGACCAGTCCAAATAGTATGGCTGAAACAATGATATAGTTTTTTTTATTCATCATTATCTCCTTTCAGTGTTTACTTCACATCCGACTTTGCGATGGCTGGAATGCTTGCCCGGCAGGTTTCCCTGATAGAATTGTCTTATTATTAAAAACGGTATGCCTGCCAGCAGCAGAAGGAATATTGTCCCGTAGAAAAGACGTTTCATTTCTGTTGTTTTAGATGGGGTAATTCATGAGAGTTCAAACACCCGACCCCTGATTGTTCTTCTTTCGGGGTTCGCCGTCGCTATCGGAATCGGGAATCGATCTTTTCTTTTCCCTAACTCCTTTTCTTCCTTTGCCCACTGCCTACTGAAAACTGCCAACTGATTCCCTTTCGATCCCGAAACCCGATCCCGATTAAGTTTTTTTTCCTTTGGTGAATTATTCAGGTTAGATGGGGTAAAAGTCAATAATAATATACCTCAATTTTTAATAAAGAGAGGTGCCCTTTATAGAGGTGCTTTACGGGGTGCTGAAGAGGGCGCGCGTTTCAGGGCTTATGTCGGCGGGCCTGCCGGTTTTGATGTCCAGCGGGCACCAGACCGTCTTTGCTACAGCCAGGATTTTCCGGTCAGAGGCTCGCAGTATCTCCGTATGTCGGTCGAACATCAGACGGGATGCCTTGCCAATCCAGGTTCTGGCAATGATGGCATCTCTTTTGTAGGCTTGTTTTTTGTAGTCGATTTCATGACGGCGAACGACCCAGATCAGCTTTTCTTGATCTGCAGGAGGAGCAATCGTCTTCCAGTGTTCGACGGCAGCCTTGATTACCCATTTCAAGTATACCAGATTGTTGACATGACCGAACCGGTCGATGTCTTCCGGCCGGATCTCGATGTGCATTTCAAACGGTTCCACGGCAATTGTCATGATCAGGATGTAAAACTAGGGCACCTCTATTCAGTCTGGAACGAAACCAGGCTTTGGGAGCGTCAGACTGCCTGCTTCGACAGCTCATCCAGAGCAGCGGCCAGGTTTTCCACCTGCTTGTCCAGCTCTTCCGTCCGTCCCGACCGGCAATTTCGCTCCAGGGTCTCAGCGGCTTGTTGTACGGACTTTGCGCCGAAAAGTGCTGCACTTCCCTTCAGCTTATGTGCTTGTTCCCGCAAGTTGTCGATATTGTGCCCTGCCAGGGATTTGCGCATCATAGCCAAAGCATCGCGAAATTCGTCGAGGAATGCCATGGTAAGATTTTTCATCTCAGCCTGCCGCTGGCCGTGCGATGTAGCAGAAACGGCGAAATGTATCGGGGATGGTGTGACATCTGTTGGCTGCTCTGTAGGTGACGAAGCGAGCAGCTTTCCTATGGAAGCGAGCAGGGAATCAAGGCTGTTGGTTTTAAGCTGGAAGTTGTCCATTCCTGCCGCTCTCGCGGCCTCCTCCTCAGCGGTGCCGCTCAGACCGACAACCGGCAGATGGCGTAGATGCAGCTCGGCACTGGTGCGCAGCAGGCGGGTCAGTTCCAGGCCGTCCATTTCAGGCATCCGGATATCGGTGATCAAGAGATCAAACTCCTGTTCCTGAAGCATATTCCACCCCTCCGCTCCGTTGCCGGCCACCGCTACCAGCAAGCCGGCTTCGGTCAGGCTCATGGCAAGCAGGTCCCGGTTCGGGGCTGAGTCATCGACAAACAGCACCCGCCGGCCGGAAAGCATGACGGTCTTGGGCTGTCTGCAAGGCTCTGCATTGAGAACTGCTTGCAACATGTTGATCAATTCGGCCTGGCTGCATGGCTTGGCAATCAGCGCCTGTATTCCGGCCTTCTCCGACATGGACTGGGTGATATAGGCCGACCCGGTACTGTGGGCGATGACAGGGATGAGGCTTGCTTCTTCGCCAGCCTCACCGCGGCGCAGCCGTTCGACGGCCTCATAACCGTTCATCAGCGGCATGTTCAGATCCATGATGATAAGATCGTAGTGGTGTTTGGCTGCCTGGTCCAGAGCCTCACGGCCATTCGCCGCCTCATCGATTTTTACCTTTAGAGGGGACAGATACTCTCTGACTGTCATGCGGTAGCGGTGCTCATCATCGACAATCAACAACCGCTTTCCGCGAAAATCAGGGAGTGTGTTTGCAATAACGCGGGCGTTGTAATTGGTCAGCTCTTTTGTATCCACAACCGGAAAGCTCAGGGTGAACTCGGTGTACTCCCCCTTCACCGAGTCGCAGCGGATATCCCCGCCGAAAGCTCTCATCACCCGTTTGCAGTAAGCCAGCCCGAGGCCGGTGCCTTCC
Source organism: Chlorobium sp. (assembly GCA_028277485.1). Lineage (GTDB taxonomy): Bacteria > Bacteroidota > Chlorobiia > Chlorobiales > Chlorobiaceae > Prosthecochloris. Next base: position 37,322 of record JANQGE010000036.1, on the reverse strand, counting down.
CCTTTGCCGCTGGTATGAAAACTATCGAAGATGTACGGCAGGTCCTCTTTGGCAATGCCCGGTCCGGTATCATGAAAAAAGAGATAATTGTACTCACGCCCGCACTTGAGCCGAATCCGGATCTCGCTGTCGGCGTGGCTTCTGAGATAGTAGAGCGCATTTTTCAGCAGGTTGAAAAGGACAAAGACAAAGAGGGTTTCGTCAATGCGAAAGGTAAACGTTTCGCGCATATCCAGATGGACTCGCTCACGCTCCCTCTCCGAGTCATAACCATACTCATCGAGCGCTTTCCGGGTGATCCGTGCGGCCGAGAGATAGGTAAAGCTGTCCGGGTCGATCGGTTTTTCCCGAATCTCGCCGAGAACCATATCGATCACCTGCACACCGCGCTTCACCGCCATTTGCCCGTGTGCCACGCTATCATAGATGCGGCCGAGTGACCTCTCACTAAGTTTCTCTGTGCTCCGCTCTGGATGAAAAGGCGGCAGCAGGTTCTGGATGCTGTTCAGGCAGTGACGTATCTGTCCGAGCGGGTTACGTATCTCATGGGCTATGCTGCCGGCAAGGGATTGCAGGACCCGGTTTCTCTCCTGGGCCTTTGCACCTTTATTGTTTGTATAACTGATTACCAAGCCAAGCAAGATGGCTACAGGGATCGACACGAAGTATTCAATGATTTCCTTTGTGATGATCAGATGGTTTCCTGTTGAAAACACATAACCGGCATAGGCGATCGAGAGCCCGCTTAGCAGCAGAAACGTCAGGATTAAATGATTTGGAATGAATATTATGAAAACAAGAAGCATTACGGTTTCAGCTACCAGCCATAATCCAGACAAGTCATTCATCAACATCAGGTACGTAAATATGACTGGGAATGTAAAGGTTAGCCACAGATACCAGTACAGGTTCAGCCAAGGCCTGACATTTTCCGGATAATGTTTGTAAAACAAAATTGGAATAAAAGCGATCGCTGAGCCAAATCGCAAAACAGCGGATTCATAAGGTTGAGGTAAAATGTAAGCACAGATTACATAATAGAGTGGATGCCCCCATAGAGCAATGTACCGTGTTAGATCTATAGTGAGCTTGTTGCGCTCATAATCTTTTCGGAGAAAATCCACACCCTTTTTCAGGAGAGCAGATTTTAGGGGATGTCTGAAGGCCATGATTGTTATTCTCCTCTAAGAATACAAAAACCATAATGTTTGTAGATATCCTCTTCAATATCCAGAACGGTGCCTGAATGGATATCCTGTTGTATAGTGAGGTGATATTTTTCAGCAAGAACACTGATGTCATTATAACCATTAATAAACGGTTCTCCCATTTTACGCATATTTCTCGTAAAATTTTCAACTTCCTTGATGCCAGTAGTATCCTCGATAAGAGCTGCGGAAACATAGTCGAACCAGATACAGGAGCCTTGGGGCATGATCTTTATGATGGAGGTGAAGATGGTATCGATATTTTCATCCCGAAAATACATGGATCCACCCTCCCAGATAAAGAATGTCGGTAAACTTGGATCAAAACTGTTTATTTCGCGTAATACCGTATCTATAGACTGGATTTCGAGATCTATCTCAATATTGCGGATCGTATTCTTTTTGCTGTAATCAAAAATCCTTTTTCTCTCGTTCAACATAACGGGCAAATCGAGATCGTATATAAAGGCGTTTTCAATACTCAACCGCCAAAACCTGCAGTCGTAGCCTGCACCGATATTGACAACATTGAATGTTGATTTTTCTTGTGAAAACTGTATAACGGCCTCGTCGAGGTGCACTGTTCTTGCAGCAACCATATTTTGCAACTGCGGAGTAGCGATGCTGAACCGTCTGGCCAGAGTTATACCGTGTTTTCCCGCCAGCATAAAGGCATAAGGATCATCAAATCTTCTTTTTTCAACGGTTTTTTCCTGCTCTATGGCACGAAGCCCGACAATGAGTTTTGCAGTTGTTTTTGTCTTATGTGCATAGAGGAGGTCAATTTTCTCGACATCAAACGCATTTCGTTTTAAACCGTTAATGTCTTGCGCCCAGTAGGTAAAATCAGCTACCGCAACAAGCTGTTCACCGTTGAACATTTTGACCGGAATAGTGACTACTACTTTATTGCTGTTCGCAAATCTTTTTGCCAGTCCCTCCCACTTGTCTTTTTCTATTCGTGCCTTGCATGTCAGGTTGTGACAACTGGGTGTAAGCCATTTTATTGATGCTTTAGCGCCCCACATATAACCAGCGTTATTGTCAATAGATGGCCAGAAACCGATTATTGGTACTAGGTGGAAAAGAGATGTCAGGGCAAGACCGCCGGTATATTCGGCGGCAAGCAGCATTAAGGGACCTTGGTGGGCAATATATTGATTGGAAGAGTTGGGAATTAGTGGGAGCATTGTTTCAGCGTAACCGCGTTCAACAGCCGTAATTTGCCAGTCAATGAAGTCCAGCGCGGGGACCGATTCGTGGAAGGATTCTGTCAGGGACGTAAGGTTAAATCGTTCCTTACGATCCTGTTCCCATGCATCGATTGAGTGCAGAAGGAACGCAGTGTTGAAATAAAGAGGTTCATTGTACATTGTTACTTATTGAATCAAGGTGGGTCTGGAAGTATCGATCATTGTGGAATCTGCTACGGTTAGGGGAATAGTGTTTCCGGGAGTACCAAGACATCTGTCCAGGGTCGGTTCATCAGGCGGAATCTCAGGTTGTTCATTTTTCACGCTCTTCTCCTTTATGTTGCATGAACTTGGGGACGCTGTGTTCGGGGATATGGAACCCACGGCTTGACTCAGAACCTGTCACTTTTCATGGTTTTGGGGCGCAAACCAAAACAAATTCAAGAACTATGGGGCGACAACCATGTTATAATAAATGTAACGATCTTTTCCCGAAAGAGTTCAAGTTCAGTTGTTTATTGTTGTTATTGAGTAAACCCGGATTGCTCCCGGTGCCGGTTTCGGGAAGTGTGCCAAACCGGTGAAAAAACAGGTGCCCTCAAGATGTTCCCCCCCTTTCAGAAAAAAATGAGATAAAATACGGGTATAGGACAGTATTTGCTCCACCCGCGGTTTTATACTGTCTCTGGTTCAAATCTTAATCGCTTAACCTGAATAATTCACCAAAGGAATAAGAGGGAGAGCGGGGAGTAAGAAAGTGCCAGGTGTCAGGCGGGAAAAAATAATCGGGAATCGGGGTCGGGATCGGGTTTCGAGGTCGAAAGGGAATCCGTTGACAATTGGCAATGTTAACAGATGTTGCCATTGAGCTAACGAGCTATCATCATAGCCATACTATAATTCGATTCCCGATACCGATAGCGACGCCGAGCCCCGAAAGAAACAAGCGGAAATCAAGGGTTGGGTTTCGAGATCCATCTTTTGCCTTTTGACCTTTGACTTTTTTGACATGGATGCCGGTTCTCATGTGAAAGCTACAGTCCGGGTGTTCGGACTCTCATGAATTATTCAGGTTAAAGGCACCTCTATAAATTGTCGTGAGCGACATGAGTACGAGGCGAACGGAGCGCAGAAACTGGAGTGTACACAGAGTACATGAGGATTTCGAGCACCGATCAACGAAGCAATCAGGGCGCGCAACAAATTAATAGAGGTGTCCTTATAACACAACAAACAAACATCATGGTGAAGAGACTCTTGGCAGCAGCAGTTTTGTCGGCAACATTGACGGGCTGTATGACGGCAGCAGAACATGCCCGGCAACTTCCTGCTTATGAAGAACGTGAAATGACTGTTGGCGTAGTCCAAAAAGATATCCGAAAGGGGATGAGCCAGGCAGAAGTCGCCGAGGCGCTGGGCTCGCCCAACATCGTAACCCGGGATAAAAACGGCATGGAAACATGGATATATGACAAACTTGCCACAGAAGCGGCATACTCGGAAAGCTCTGGGAGTATTCTGTCCCTGTTTATCGGTCAGAGGAGATCAGGGGCCGCATCTACTACGCGAAAAACCTTGACCGTTCTTATCAAATTCAGGGACGGTCTCGTTCAGGATTATTCATACCACAGCAGTAAATTTTAGGAGGAAATATGAACAAGTCGCTCGGCATTTTATCCATAGTAGGATTAGTTTTTCTCACGGGTTGTGCATCGTCACAGTCAACTGTGGAAAAAACACAACTGGAAATCCGGCAGTTTCAAACACGCGTATATGAGACAAACGATCATAAAATGGTCATGAAAGCTGTCATGCATGCGTTGCAGGACGATGGATTTATTGTAAAAGAAGCCAATCTCGAGCTCGGATTGCTTACTGCCCAGAAAGAGCTGGATGTTGAGGATAAGACAGAGGCTTTTTTCGCAGTTTTCTTTGCGGGCATGAATGCCAGGTACAAGAAGAACAGTATCACTGAAGCATCAGCCAATATCTCGGAATACAATAAAGCAACTAAGGTGCGGATAAACTTTCAAAACAAAGTACTTAACAACCAGGGTGATGTAATGAAGGTTGAACATGTACAGGGTGAGCAGTTTTACCAGAATTTCTTTGCCAAAGTCGACAAATCTGTTTTTCTCGGTAAGGAAAATATCGATTAATTTGGATTGGAGCCTCCGGGAAAAACCTTTCACAAGCGGTAACAAAAGCCCCGGGGACGTTTTGGGGGGAGTTTCTGCGCTCTGTCCGCCTTGCCCGCTCATGACAATACATAGTGGTGCCCTCAAGTCATTCACAACAATTTATGGCGTTTTAATAAGTGTTGTTATAAAATGCAATTATTCTGCGTTCCGATGTATATTTTGGGTAGAAATAAATGAGAAAGGAATGAAACAGTCCCGTCCACCTCTTGTTCGCATGTACAAACTTGACGCGCAGTTACGTACTAACAGCTATCCCAATTGCAAAAAACTTGGGAAGTATTTCGAGGTTCACCCGAAAACAATCCAGCGGGATATCGATTACATGCGCGACATGCTCGGCGCTCCAATCGAATACAACAAAAAAAAGAAAGGCTTCTTTTACCGGGAAAACTGGGTGTTTCTTCCTTCCGCGTTTCTCGAACAGGATGAGGCTGAAGCGCTGAAAGCAACAAAGAAAGTCCTTTCTCAATACCGTGGGACTCCTTACTATGAGGAGGTTAGCCGGGCTTTGGACAAGGTATTGCAATATCTCCCCGGAACTTTTGGGGAAGAGGAGCTTTTCAGCATCTACTCGTTCGAGCAGCCTGCTGTCCATCACGATTGCTCGAATCATTTTATGACCCTCGAAGATGCAATCCGGCAGAAATTGATGGTTCATATCATTTACGATGCGCCTTCAAGCGGCGAGGAGTCAAGTCGGACAGTACATCCCTACCGCCTGCATTATTCTCTTGCTGCACAAACATGGTATCTCGTAGCGTATTGCGAACTTCGAAAAGAGAGGCGCACATTTGTGGTAAGCAGAATCAAAAAAATGGAATTGCTAAAAGATTATTTCCAGGTTCCCGAAGGCTTTTCGCTTGAAGAGTTTCTCTCGAAAACATTCGACCAGGTTGTCGGTCAAACAGAATATGAAGTATCTGTCCGGTTCTCGGCATATCAGGCACCCTGGATCAAAGAGCGCCAGTGGCATCCTACCCAGAGGATAGAGCTGCTTGAGGACGGGGGCTTAATCATTCGTTTCCACGTCAGCGGCCTCGATGCGCTCAAGCGCTGGGTTATGCGCTACGGTAAGCACGCGGAAGTCCTGGAGCCTCAAGAACTGCGGGATATGGTGAGAGATGAAGTCCGGAAGATGGGGGAGGTGTATGGGAATTGCGATAAACAATATTCAGAAAGATGATGGATCGAAAAGAGAGACCTGCTGTTGCTCATTTGCGACTGACCGAGAATGGGATAATGGAAAACCATTTGCTCAGTGACCATTCAGAAGGTGTAGCAAAGAGAGCAACTGTCTTTGCTGACAAATTTGGAAATGGTGATTGGGCAAGAATTGCCGGTTTATGGCACGATCTTGGAAAATACAATCCCGAATGGCAGGAATACATCCGGGCCAATAATGGTGATTATGAGGATGGCGAGGCATGAAAAAAATCGACCATGCAACAGCAGGAGCCCTTCATGCTATCAATCGTTTTGGAAAGCAGGGAAGACTACTTGCATATCTGATTGCAGGTCATCATTCTGGGCTTCCGGACTGGTATCATGAACCGGGTGTTGGTGGGGCACTTACATCGAGGCTTGAAAAAAAAGAGCGTCTGCAAAAAGCATTGAGCGGTGTTCCGCCCCTTGATATGTTAGACATGTCTTTACCGTCGAGTCTTCCCTGTGATCGACAATTCAGTGATCTTAATCCTGTTCATGTCTGGATAAGAATGCTTTATTCCTGCTTAGTCGATGCTGATTTTCTTGATACGGAAGCGTTTATGGATTCTGAAAAGGCCGATTCGAGGATCAACAGTGCATCGCTTGAGCAACTGAAGGAGCGGTTCGATGAATACATGTCTGAAAAGTTGGCTCAGGTTGGCGATTCTCCGGTTAATCGGGCACGAAAAGAAATATTATCCGAATGCCGGGAGAAAGCATCACGAACTCCTGGTCTGTTTTCCCTGACCGTTCCCACGGGAGGCGGAAAAACTCTTTCCTCAATGGCTTTTGCTCTTGAACATGCCCTGAAACATGGCATGAAGCGGATAATAGTTGCGATTCCATTTACCAGTATTATCGAGCAAACAGCCGAGCAATACCGGAAAATTTTCGGCGACGATGCCGTCCTTGAGCATCACAGCAATCTCGATCCGGAAAAAGAAACAGTTCGCACACGGCGGGCTTCCGAAAACTGGGACGCTCCGATCATTGTGACGACCAACGTCCAGCTTTTCGAGTCACTCTTTGCGGCAAAAAGCTCTTCCTGCCGGAAGCTGCACAATATCGTCAATTCGGTTATCGTGCTTGATGAAGCGCAGACGCTGCCGACAGAGTACCTTCAGCCTGTCGTGTCGATGCTGAAAGTCTTGACGGGCTATTTCAATGTGTCGGTTGTCCTCTGCACGGCAACTCAACCGGTCTTGACAGGAAAGGTGGGGGCCGGAAATGCTGTTTTGAAAGGATTCGATGATGGAAATGTCCGGGAACTGATGAGCGATCCGGAAGTACTATTCAAGACTTTTCAACGTGTTCGCATACGGTTGTTGGGGAAAACTGATACACGTTTGTCCTGGGAGCAGGTCGCTGAATCGATGAAAGGGCATTCTCAGGCGCTGGCTATCGTCAATACACGTAAGGATTGCCGGGCGTTGTATGACCTCATGCCTGCCGGAACGGTTCATCTTTCCGCGCTGATGTGTCCTGAACACCGAAGCGAAGTCATCACAGACATCAAGCGCAAACTCCTGAACAACGAGCCGGTTCGGGTCGTGAGCACCCAGCTGCTCGAAGCAGGTGTAGATATCGACTTTCCTGTCGTTTTTCGGGCATTCAGCGGACTCGATAGAATTGCACAGGCAGCGGGACGCTGCAACCGTGAAGGGAAGTCTGAATTTGGTGAGGTTTTTGTGTTCAACCCTCCGAAAGCCTCTCCGTCAGGACTGTTGCTCAAAGCGGAACAGGCCGGACAGGAAATGTTTCGTGTATTTCCTGAATTATCCAAATCTCTTATGCCCGAAGCTTTTCAGCAGTACTTCATGCTTTATTTCAGTGGCCTCAATGATTTTGACAAGAAAGGGATTATGGATCTTCTTGCCGGACCAGACGCCAGAGAGTTTAAAATCCAGTTCCGGACAGCCGCCCGACGGTTCAAGCTCATTAATGACGCGGAGCAGTATGGTGTCGTTGCTCGTTACAGATCGGAAAAGACTAATGTTGATGCATTGATCGATCAATTGAGATATGCCGGCCCAAACAGAGCAGTGATGAGAAAATTACAGCGGTTTTCTGTGAATGTGTATGACGATGATCTCAGTCAAATGCGGGACAATGGCGTTATCGAGGAGGTAAACGGTGTCTGGGTTCAAACGGCGCCGGGCCTCTATGACCCTGTTTTCGGGCTGAACATCGAGGCGACTCCGAATCTGTATTGGTAACAGCAGAATCTGAAACAATTATGGAGCATTGGAATAAAACATTTTGTCTTGAAGTGACAGGCGATTATGCCTGTTTTACTCGGCCTGAAATGAAGGTTGAGCGTGTGAGTTACGATGTGATCACTCCATCGGCCGCACGTGCGGTATTCGAGGCGATTTTCTGGAAACCGGCGGTACAATGGAAGGTCAGGAAAATCGAGGTTTTAAAACCTATCAAATGGGTTTCAGTTCGTAGGAACGAGGTCGGTGCGACCGCGAGCGAGCGGAGTGATGGGGTATTTATCGAGGATGCCCGCCAGCAGCGGGCAGGTCTTTTTCTCCGTGATGTAGCCTATCGCTTACATGCAGAGCTTGAATTTATTCATCCGAGTAACAGGCCAGAGGTATCGAATCCAGTTCATGAAAGGTTACAGGATCTGGAAGAAAAGGAACTGTATCGAAAGGATGAAAACCCTGGGAAATATTACTCGATTTTCGAAAGACGGGCCGGGAAAGGGCAATGTTTCAATCAGCCATATCTTGGTTGTAGGGAGTTCAGTTGCGGTTTCAGATTGATTGGTGATCTTGGCAATGAACCTGAGCCAATAGATGAAACGAGAGACCTTGGTTTTATGCTTTATGACCTTGATTTCAGCAATCCCAATGATCCATCACCTGCATTTTTTCGTGCCCAGCTGAAGAATGGAATTATTGAAGTGCCTGAATGGGAGAGCGAGGAGGTGAGAAAATGATATTGCAGGCTCTCTATGAATATTATCAGAGAAAAGCCGCTGATCCTGATAGCGGTATAGCACCGGAGGGATTTGTCGGGAAAAAGATTGATTTCGTTGTCGTCTTAACTGCAGATGGTTCCTATGTTCGGGTTGATTCCTTGCAACAGCCGAAGGGGAAAAAATTTGAAGGAAAGGAATTTTTTGTTCCTGAAATAGGAAAGCAGTCAGAAAAGCATGCGAATGCCGGTAACGATGCAAATTTGCTATGGGATAATTCAGGGTTTGTTTTTGGTATTGGAAATAATGCTGAAAAAAAACGGATATCTTTTTTAGAAACTATTTTGAAATACTACCCTTATCCACCTAATGACGTTCAAGCGGTTATAAATTTTCTCAGCGCACAATACAGCAAAGACAAACCTTTTGAACAATTAATCAATCATCAAGAATACAGCGAATCTATAATATCGGGACAGCCTAACATTACTTTCAGAATAGACGGCCAATCAAGAATCATAACAGAAGAAGAGCATGTTAAAGAGGCTTTGCTGGATTTTAAATCAAATGATGAGATTGTGGGCAATTGTCTTGTTACCGGGGATTCAAGTGTGCCAATTGAACCCAATCATATGGTTACTAAAAGGGTTATTGGGGCTCAGACATCCGGTGCAAATCTTGTTTCATTTAACTCCGATGCGTTTTGTTCATATAAGAAAAAACAAAGTGCTAATGCACCTGTAAGCAAATCAGCAGCAACAGCCTACACAAAAGCACTTCAATACCTCGTTGACTCTGGGAAGAACAGATTCAGGTTTGCTGATGCCACTTTCGTTTTCTGGTCACAAAAACATGACTACTTCGAAGAAGTATTTCCTGCCTTTTTCCAGTTTCCGCAAAAAGATAACCCCGATGCAGATGTTCAAGCTGTCAAGGCGCTTTATGATGGAGTGTTTACCGGGTCTATAAGTACTGATTCAGATAAAAGGTTTTATGTTCTGGGAGTTTCACCAAATGCAGCGCGCATTTCCGTTCGCTTCTGGCATCAGGGGCCTATCTCCGAGTTCGCAGGGAAAATCCAGCAACATTTCGATGACCTTGAAATCATACGTTCGCCAAAGGATACCGGACGCTACTCGTTGTTTTGGATTCTTTCTGCGATGGCTGTCGAAAATAAGGTTGACAATATTCCTCCAAACCTTGCAGGACAAATATTTCAATCTGTCATAACAGGCATCCCCTATCCTATCACCATGCTTCAGCAAACCATTCGCCGTGTTCGCGCCACACAGAATGTTACACGATTGCAAGCTGGAGTTTTGAAGGCATATATCAATCGGTTTTACAGAATTCATTCAACTAAAGAAAAGGAGATTGCCGTGGCTCTTGATCCAGAAAATATGAATCCAGGTTATAGGCTTGGAAGACTGTTTGCCGTGCTTGAAAAAATTCAAGAAGAAGCAAACCCCGGGATTAATACAACGATTCGTGACCGGTTTTATGGTGCAGCATCGTCTACACCGATTACAGTGTTTCCTCAGTTATTGAAGCTTAAAAATCATCATTTAAGTAAGCTTAAAAGTGTGGGAAGGAAAGTGAATTTTGAAAAACTTCTTGGCGAAATTATTGATGGTATTCCTCCTGATATGCCGCCTTATTTGACAATGGAAGATCAGGCTCGATTTGCGGTTGGGTATTATCATCAAAGACGAGACTTGTTTTAATGAATTTTAAAAATCCAATAGTTGAAAGGAGGTTCGTTATGGGTGATCTTAATAAGAGATATGATTTTGTCCTTTTGTTTGATGTAAAGGATGGTAATCCAAACGGAGACCCTGATGCAGGGAACCTCCCGCGTATTGATTCGGAGACCGGGCTTGGTCTCGTGACAGATGTATGTTTGAAACGAAAAGTTAGAAACTTTGTTCAGATTGTGAAGAATGACGAGGCTGAATATGATATTTACGTAAAAGAAAAAGCCGTGTTAGGTCAGGCGCATTTCAAGGCTTTCAAAGAATTAGGCATTGATACGGGTCAGGCATCTCAAAAGGTAATATCAGATCCAGCATTGATTGAACTTTTTTCTGAGATTGTGTTTCCTACTGGAATAAGATTTGAAGAGCGAGAAGAACAGGGGGTTCTTACGATTGAGGCAGACGTGGATAAAAGCGAGATCAAAAATTGGATGAAAGATAACAAGGACGCTATAAAAGCTGTAAAGAAGAGTATTGATGATGCTTTGAAAGGGGCAAAGCCGCGTAAACCAACGGCTGAAGAATCTGACAGAGGTAAAGAAAAAATGTGCAAGGATTATTACGATATTAGAACATTTGGAGCAGTGATGGCCCTGAAATCAGCACCAAATTGCGGGCAGGTACGTGGACCGGTTCAGATGACTTTTGCACGTTCAATCGAGCCGATTGTCGCCCTTGAGCACAGCATCACGCGAATGGCTGTTGCAACTGAGGCGGAGGCTGAAAAGCAAAGTGGCGATAACCGAACGATGGGCCGCAAATACACCGTGCCGTATGGCCTTTATCGAGCTCATGGTTTTATCTCTGCTCATCTAGCTAACCAGACCGGTTTTTCTGAAGAAGACCTTGAATTGTTCTGGAAGGCTCTGGAAAACATGTTCGAGCATGACCGTTCAGCGGCGAGGGGTATGATGTCAACACGTGGACTGTATGTCTTCGAGCATAACACCGCTTTGGGCAATGCTCCGGCGCACAAACTGTTTGAACGGATCAAGGTTAAAAGAAATCCTGATTCAAAGGGGCCAGCGCGATCCTTTGGGGATTATCAGGTTACTGTCGATGATTCAGGGTTAGAGGGTGGCGTAGCTCTCCTTCGAAAACTGGGCTAAGGAATGTATGCCGAATCCGATCTGATAATGCTTTCCGCTGTTCAGCATTTTGTTTTCTGTCCCCGACAGTGTGCGCTGATTCATCTCGAACAGCAATGGGCCGAGAATCTTTTTACTGCCGAGGGGCGGGTGATGCATGAACGTGTCGATGCAGGGGAGAACTCATATCGTCCCAATGTGAAAATAACGCGGAGCGTTCCTCTGCGCAGTCTGGAACTCGGTATTTCGGGGATTGCCGACGTCGTTGAGTGGCACAGTAACAAAGGAGGTTTGGTGCCTTTTCCTGTCGAGTATAAAAGGGGGAAGCCCAAAACGCATGATGCGGACAACATCCAGTTGTGTCTCCAGGCGATGTGTCTGGAAGAAATGCTCCTTTGCCGGATAGAACGGGGTGCGCTTTTCTATGGAAAAACTTGGCACCGGCATGATGTTTCTTTCGACGATTCGTTGAGAGAGAAAGCCGTTGCCGCTGTTACGGGGGCTCACAGGCTTTTCGAGTCGGGTGTTACGCCACCGCCTGAATTCGGGCCGAAATGCAGGCAATGTTCCTTGCAGGAACAATGTCTGCCCGAAACGATAAGCCGGAAAAAGGCCCCTGTCAGCTATTTGAATAAACTGTATGCAACTTTTGAGCAAGAGGAGATGTGAAAAGACTTCAGAATACCCTCTATGTCAGTACACAGGGAACATATCTGTCCAAAGAAGGGGAGTGTGTTCTGGTTAGAATCGACCGGGAAGAAAAAACTCGTATTCCAATACATATTCTTGACGGGATTGTCTGTTTCGGTCAGATTTCCGCGAGTCCCTACTTGCTCGGCTACTGTGCGGAAAAAGGTGTGGCCGTGACATTTTTAACTCAGTATGGCAGATTTCTCTGTACGGTTCAGGGGCCGGTACGAGGCAATATTCTCCTGCGTCGCGAGCAATACCGTAGGGCAGATGACTCTGAACACTCGGCGGCGCTTGCCCGTAGCTTTCTTATCGGGAAGATTGGTAATGCCCGAACTGTTTTATCACGAGTGGTGAGGGATCACCCGGAAAAAGTTGATGTCGATGCTCTGAAAGAGGCTCAGCGGATGCTGGCCGGATGCGTTAATCGGTTAAAACGTGAAAACGATCTGGAGTGTATAAGAGGAATAGAGGGAGAGGCGGCAAGGAATTATTTTGAGGTGTTCAACCAGGCAATTACCTCGCCGGGAGAGGCGTTTCGATTCAACGGTCGAAACAGGCGTCCTCCGCTCGACAGGGTAAACTGCCTCCTGTCATTTTTTTATACTCTTTTGACCCACGATATCCGTTCTGCACTGGAAACAACAGGGCTTGATCCCGCAGCAGGGTTTCTGCATAGGGATAGGCCCGGCAGGCCGAGTCTCGCGCTCGATATGCTCGAAGAGTTCCGCGTCTTCATGGCTGACCGATTGACGCTCACCGTTATCAACCGTGGCCAAGTCAAGGCAAAGGATTTCGAGATATCAGAATCCGGTGCAGTTCTTCTCAAGGATGACGCTCGGAAAGAAATGCTGGTTGCCTATCAGAATCGAAAAAGTGAAGAGATTGTGCATCCGTTTTTACAGGAGAAAATGCCTATAGGGTTGCTCTGGCATATGCAGGCGCTGCTACTTGCAAGGCATATCAGAGGGGATATCGATGCATATCCGCCATTCGTCTGGAGATGATCCATGGTTGTGCTTGTTACTTATGATGTGAACACCGAGGATGCTGCTGGACGGCGTCGTTTGAGGCGGATTGCAAAAACCTGCCAGAATTACGGTCAGAGGGTTCAGTTTTCCGTATTCGAATGTATGGTCGATCCCGCTCAATGGGCATCTTTGCGTTCAAAGCTTGTTAACATCATGAATCACGAGAAAGACAGTTTACGGTTTTATTATCTCGGTTCGAACTGGAAGCGCCGCGTCGAGCACGAAGGCGTAAGGGAACCTCGCGATCTTGAAGGGCCGCTTATCTTATGACGCGAACAGGATGCTGTTCCTTTTCCTCCAGGATATTCGCGTTTTTATAAACAATTGATATTTTTACAGTTATAGACAAGGTTGTCAAATCTGCGTTTAATGTTATTTGGTATACGAAACGGTTCGCAATATTATCCTTTGCAAGCCGCGGAATATTTGACACTAAAGCCGAACAGTCGCACCCCTCGCGGGTGCGTGGATTGAAACACATAATGCATATTATATGACAAAAACGTCTATGTCGCACCCCTCGCGGGTGCGTGGATTGAAACGAGCAACAACTGATCTCGTACGCTCGATGAGCATTGTCGCACCCCTCGCGGGTGCGTGGATTGAAACCTTGACGCGTGCGGCCATTGTTGTCCGAGCCGGGTCGCACCCCTCGCGGGTGCGTGGATTGAAACTCGTCACCGAACCCGTTTTCAATCATGCGGTCTTGTCGCACCCCTCGCGGGTGCGTGGATTGAAACGACTCTGCGAGGGGAAAGACGCCAGAAGCAGCAATGTCGCACCCCTCGCGGGTGCGTGGATTGAAACTTTGTCGAGAGGCTTTTGATTGCCGAGCCTGCCGTGTCGCACCCCTCGCGGGTGCGTGGATTGAAACAATAGACGCTCAAGCCGTGCCGTTTCGTAAAGCGTCGCACCCCTCGCGGGTGCGTGGATTGAAACTTGAACACTCATCCCCTATTATAGACGCTCCTTATGTCGCACCCCTCGCGGGTGCGTGGATTGAAACTTAGCTGTATCAGCCATAACATTATTTTCCTGTGCGGTCGCACCCCTCGCGGGTGCGTGGATTGAAACTACTAGGTACGATTATTACTGGCCGGCGTTGTCGTCGCACCCCTCGCGGGTGCGTGGATTGAAACTTTAAAATTAAAGGGCTTTACTCGGCTCTATTTCGTCGCACCCCTCGCGGGTGCGTGGATTGAAACCTTGCAAACGCCATATGGTGCAAAATACGGGATGTCGCACCCCTCGCGGGTGCGTGGATTGAAACATAGGATGAACATGAGAAGTGTTGATTTTTTGAAGTCGCACCCCTCGCGGGTGCGTGGATTGAAACGATGTATGGATAAAGGCAAACCCGAACTACGGCGTAGCACCCCTCGCGGGTGCGTGGATTGAAACATACAGCAACAGCAAGGAATGGACACATGGAAAGTCGCACCCCTCGCGGGTGCGTGGATTGAAACTTGAGTATGCAAAAGAAACGGTCGGCGGCGGCTTGGGTCGCACCCCTCGCGGGTGCGTGGATTGAAACGCCCGCTTGCCGCCGCAAGTGACGCTGCAAAATGTCGCACCCCTCGCGGGTGCGTGGATTGAAACTTGAGAAGGCTGATGCAGAGAGTAACGGCCTTATGGTCGCACCCCTCGCGGGTGCGTGGATTGAAACAAGGGGATCAAGAGCTTCAGCTTTGAACCCCAAGGCGGTCGCACCCCTCGCGGGTGCGTGGATTGAAACGAGCAGAAATATTGAGTTGGATGTCGATGATATTGTCGCACCCCTCGCGGGTGCGTGGATTGAAACAGGTCCTTAAAGAACAAATTGCATCACGCGAAAGGTCGCACCCCTCGCGGGTGCGTGGATTGAAACTTGACCTTGATCAGAAGATCAAGGAAAACGAAGCAGTCGCACCCCTCGCGGGTGCGTGGATTGAAACGTCATATCGTACCGAGACGCCGGCAACTCAGACTGTCGCACCCCTCGCGGGTGCGTGGATTGAAACATCGAGAAAATGGTAAAAGTCTTCCGGGAGGTTCGGGTCGCACCCCTCGCGGGTGCGTGGATTGAAACGTCTCATATGAGCCTGAAAAACTGCATAGAAACGGTCGCACCCCTCGCGGGTGCGTGGATTGAAACTGCAGCCGTAGCAACACGCTGAGGATCTAGAGGCTGTCGCACCCCTCGCGGGTGCGTGGATTGAAACAGCGGAGGTGCGTCGTGTTGACGCACAGGAAAATAGTCGCACCCCTCGCGGGTGCGTGGATTGAAACAAAACGCTGTACATGATCCATCAGACCTGTACGTGTCGCACCCCTCGCGGGTGCGTGGATTGAAACATTCAGGACGATCCCCCTATTGATCGCGTGATTGGTCGCACCCCTCGCGGGTGCGTGGATTGAAACTGCACAAATTCGAGAAACTGTGCAGGATCATTAGGTCGCACCCCTCGCGGGTGCGTGGATTGAAACAACTACACCTAACCTTCTTAAGAGTACAGATCAGTGTCGCACCCCTCGCGGGTGCGTGGATTGAAACTTAACGCGAGTTTTATAGAGGACAATCCTCCAAGTCGCACCCCTCGCGGGTGCGTGGATTGAAACTGATCGTCCTGTTACTGTGCCTTGCGGTGGCTGTGTCGCACCCCTCGCGGGTGCGTGGATTGAAACCCGTGGTCGGTAATCTGCTTGGTGGTCTATTTGGTCGCACCCCTCGCGGGTGCGTGGATTGAAACACAGCACCTCTCAACGTCAGATATGCCGGTTTCGTCGCACCCCTCGCGGGTGCGTGGATTGAAACGAATCGTCGGAATCAGCATCTCCCAGCTCTCTTGTCGCACCCCTCGCGGGTGCGTGGATTGAAACGCTGGGACGGGAGAGGGACATGGATTGGATGCACGGTCGCACCCCTCGCGGGTGCGTGGATTGAAACGGTACTTGGCCATCAGACAGCCCCCCCTGAAGTGGTCGCACCCCTCGCGGGTGCGTGGATTGAAACCCCTACCATGTCTGGTTTCATATCGTGCGCAAGACGGTCGCACCCCTCGCGGGTGCGTGGATTGAAACTTTTTATCGATTTCGTTGTAGTAGATCATGCTGGGTCGCACCCCTCGCGGGTGCGTGGATTGAAACAAAAAGCAAGGAATAAAATCTATAAAAGGGAGATCGTCGCACCCCTCGCGGGTGCGTGGATTGAAACTTGTTAATGAGAGTTGGTTGAATAGAAGTCTTAATGTCGCACCCCTCGCGGGTGCGTGGATTGAAACAAGAAGATCACTGGGAAGGATGCGCTCGAGGCGTATGTCGCACCCCTCGCGGGTGCGTGGATTGAAACGACGGATGCAACCACTCCGCAGGGAAACTTGGCAGTCGCACCCCTCGCGGGTGCGTGGATTGAAACGGTAAGATAGTAGAGACGGCAATACCTGTCGTAGGAGTCGCACCCCTCGCGGGTGCGTGGATTGAAACATTCAAGATAATCCTCCTGTTGATCGCGTGATAGGTCGCACCCCTCGCGGGTGCGTGGATTGAAACGTGACGATGTCGAGGCGTCCCGGTATCGGTAAGGGTCGCACCCCTCGCGGGTGCGTGGATTGAAACTTAATGCTGCGTTTATTCAAGACGATCCCCCTAGTCGCACCCCTCGCGGGTGCGTGGATTGAAACTTAGTGCAACGCAGGGAGCCCCGGCTGCTGGACGTCGCACCCCTCGCGGGTGCGTGGATTGAAACGTCTACAGTGCTACGGAGCATTGTCTGGTCATCGGGTCGCACCCCTCGCGGGTGCGTGGATTGAAACTCCTTCCAGAACACTTTATCGGCAAAGTCAAAGTGTCGCACCCCTCGCGGGTGCGTGGATTGAAACACGTCCGCTGATGCGGATGGTGACAGCCATTACTCTGCAGGGATAGCGTTGAACTGAATTCCGTTATCTCCCGGATATGGGGTACGATGATTATTGATTCCGGTCCAGATATCGAGCGGAATACCTTCTGGAAAAGCATCACACTGTCTTTCTTCTTCTGGATAGAAATGCTCGCAGTAGGAGCACACTGGGCTGAAGACAGGTATCTCCAGCGCTTTATCGTCTATGATGAGCTTTGTCATTTTTGTACCTCTTTTATGTATTCGATATACCCTTTTTTGCTAAAATCTTTCCAAACGAGATGCCAGTGCATAGCGTTGGCCTGCTGCGGGGTGATTTCCTGTTTTCTGACCGTCGCATCCCTCACGGTCGCGTGGATTGAAACCCTCGAAAACAGTGGGGAAGAAAAGAGAGAGTGTAGAAAAGAATGAGGCAAGGTTAGCGGGTCCAGACGAGGTTCCCTGAGCTTCCCCAACAAACCGGGGAACATCCCCACCTCCTTTACATCTTAACAAAAAAGCGATAACAACCGAAGCGCAAACACCAGACATCGCAGTAAAGATCATTGGCGGGCACCTCTATTTATTTATTCCGCGCTTCAATTGCTTCGTTGAGCGGATAAGAAAGGTGAACCGCTCATGACAATAAATAGAGGTGTCCTGGCGTCGAAGAAGCAAAAAAGAAGCTTGTCGACTTTCCGTCAGTTTCTTCTGTTCATGATGGTGATGAAGTAGAGAAGCTGCATGATGGCCTGCGCCGCCGCAGCAACGTAGGTGAGGGCGGCTGCGTCGAGCACGGCATTGACTCCCTTGAGCTCCTGCCTTGAGACGATACCCTGCGAGACAAGTATTTCCTTGGCGCGTTTGCTGGCATCGAATTCCACTGGCAGGGTTACAAGCGCGAAGAGGGCGGTGGCTGCAAAAAGCAGGATGCCGGTCCAGGCGAGCGTGGTGCCGAGAGAACCTGCCATAAACATCCCGATGATGAAAATGATCGGGCCGAGGTTGCTGCCGAAAGAGACAGCAGGCACCATGGCCGAACGCACCTGGAGAGGGAAGTACCCTTTCTTGTCCTGCAGGGCGTGGCCGGCTTCGTGAGCAGCGACGCCGACGGAGGCAATGCTCGGCAGTTCGTAAACCTGTTCGCTCAAGCGGAGTTTCTTGCTGCGCGGATCGTAGTGGTCGGAAAGCATGCCGCGCGTCTGTTCGACATCAACATTGCCGAGTCCACTGCGGTCAAGGATCAGGCGAGCGGCTTTTGCACCGCTAATGCGGTTTGCAAGGGTGACCTGTGAATATTTCTTGAAAGCCGATTTTACCCTGAACTGCGCCCAGAGGCCGAGCAGCAGGGGAGGCAGCGCAAACAAAAAGTATAAAGGATCGAAGTAAAACATATATCACGTAACAAAATGGTTTTTGGAAAATGCTGAACCGGGGTTTACTGTTGAAAACCTGTAAAAGAGCTTTTAAAGTTTAGACGTGGGTAAAAATAATTTCCTGCAATCATTCTGTCAAGAATATGGTTTCGCTCCTTGTTTTCAAAAAAGATTTTCGGGCACATGGCAAGATCAGCAACTGTTTTGCAGGAAGGCTTTTTTATTTCTGCCGAGTACTATACCGAGTTTCAACATGAGTGAGCGGGGCAGCAGCCGCCCCCCGTGTATCAGGATTTTGTTGATCAGGCCGGGAATAATGATGTTTTTGTTTTTTTCCAACCCGTTGATTGCAGCCCTGACAACCGGCTCGGGAGGGCCTATCGGCATCAGGGTTTGGTAGGGATCGATGCCTGCCTTATCGAAAATTGCGGTTTCTGTCAGGCCGGGGCAGAGGGAACAGACTTTTATCCCGTAATGTCGGAGTTCTTCGCGGATCGATTCGGAAAAAGTAAGAATGAATGCTTTTGTGGCGGCGTAGACCGCGTTGTAAGGGATGCCCTGAAAAGCGGTGATCGAAGAAACGTTGAGAACAGACCCCCGGTTTCTGCGCTTCATGTCCGGCAGGAACAGGTAGGTGAGTTTCATCAGTGTGAGGTTGTGCAGAATGATCATTTTTTCAAGGTGTTCCAAAGGCATGGAATCAAATGCTCCGCTGAGACCGAAACCGGCATTGTTAACCAGCGTTTCGACGGTAAGTTTTTCCCGGTTGCAGAAAGCAAATACCTTTTCGGCACTTTCCTGAAGAGAAAGGTCCTGCATGAGAGTTCGGACATCGATGTTGTATTTGTCCCTCAGTTCGGCTGAGAGAGTCAGGAGTTTTTCCTCTGAACGCGCAACCAGGATGAGGTTGGCGCCGAGCGCTGCATACTCTTGTGCAAAAACTTTTCCGAGGCCTGATGAGGCGCCGGTTATTAATACGTATGACATATTTTGTTGCAATATGCGGTGTTGGTTATCGGTATTTTAATAAGGGAAGATAGCTTCCTAGGGGTGTGGTTTCAAACAAGTTTTGCTGTATTTGCATCCACAAGCAGGCATGGCGAGAAACAGAAGCGGTAATTTTTAGGGCGCCTCTATTAAGGGCACCTCTAAAAAGTGTCATGAGTGAGCAAAGTGTAAGGCGGACGGAGCGGAGGAACCGGAATGCACACGGAGTACATGAGGGTTTCGAGCACCGCCCAACACAGCAATTTGGGCGCGCAATAAGTTTTTAGAGGTGCCCTTTATTTTGTGCGGAATGACCGGCAGCAGGAACAGAAAAGAGATACAAGAGGTTTGATTATATTATGATAAGGCGTAACAAGTCTTCCGGACTTATGGGTGCCTCTATTTTATTGTCATGAGCGGTTCAAATGCAAGGTGAACGGGGCGCAGAAACTCTTTTCTATCCGCTCAACGAGGCAATTGAACATTCGTTGCGGAATAGAGGCGCCCTTATATCGTGAACTATTATCACATATGATGGTTCGATTTTTTTCGCAAAAGGTTTTTTTCTTGTGCGTACTGTTTCTATCATTCACTGTGGCTTGCGGCTCTTTTTCAGTGTTGCAGGCGGCTGAAAGCAATGATCAGAAGGTTGTTTATCTGTTGCCCTTGCAAGGTACGGTAAACCCGGGAAGTGCGGATTTTTTTGAGCGTGCGGTTGACCAGGCTGAAAAGGAGGGTGCTCATGCCCTGCTGGTTGAACTTGATACGCCGGGGGGGCTGGTTTCCTCGCTGCGAAGCATGGTTCAGCGCGTCCTGGCTTCACATGTTCCGATTATTGTCTATGTTGCCCCGCGGGGCGCACAGTCCGCATCAGCCGGTGCGCTTCTGACGCTTTCTGCTCATGTGGCCGCAATGTCTCCGGGCACGGAGATCGGTGCTGCGCACCCCGTTGGTCTGGGCGGCGGCGGTGATGACGAGACAATGAGCAAAAAAGCAGAAAATGATCTTGCCGCATTTGCCCGGAGCATCGCTGAAGAGCGGGGAAGAAATGCTGACTGGGCTGAAAGGGCGGTACGCGAGAGCATTGCTTCCACAGCGAACGAGGCGCTCGAAGCAGGGGTGATTGATGTGGTGGCTGCCGACCGCACTGAACTGTTCAAAATGCTGGATGGCAGGAAAGTGGAAACAGTGGAAGGCAGCGTAACGCTCGACATGACGGATGTCATCATAGAGGAGTTTACCCCGACATTGCAGGAGCAGATTCTCATTAGGCTGGCCGATCCGAATCTTGCCTATATCTTTATCATGGTCGGGCTGGCAGGTCTCTATTTCGAGCTTGCCAACCCCGGCTCCATATTTCCCGGTGTGCTGGGAGCGATTTCGCTTCTTCTGGGCCTTTTCGCGCTTCAGGCGCTGCCGGTAAACGTAGTTGGATTGCTCCTTATCGTGTTAGCAGTGGTTTTTTTCGGACTGGAGCTTTTTGTGGCAAGCGGAGGAGTTCTTGCGCTGGCGGGACTGGTAGCGTTGTTCGTTGGCTCTCTCATGCTGTTCAATACGGCCGAATCCGGCGTCTCCATCTCTATGGCGGTATTCCTGCCGGTTTTTCTGACGGTTTCGGTTTCGTTGCTTGCCATTGTATGGCTGGTGGCGAAGTCTGCGAGATTGAAGTCGGCTTCCGGGCCTGAACAGCTGCAGGGTGAGGAGTGCAGAGTTATCCATGCCATAGCTCCGGGAGAGCCGGGGAAGGTATTTGTACACGGCGAACTTTGGGATGCTGAAAGCGATGAGGAAATTCCGGAAAAAGCTGTTGTAATCGTGAACAATTTGAAAGGACTTGTCTTACAGGTAACTAAAAAACAGGAGAAACCATAATGTTCAATATTAACCTTATACCCTTAATTATTCTTGCAGTGGCTTTTCTGGCTTCGGCTGTCAAGATTCTCAGGGAGTACGAGCGGGCGGTTGTGTTCCGGCTCGGACGTGTAATCGGTGCCAAGGGGCCGGGGATCATCATTCTTATACCCCTGATCGATAAGATGGTGCGCATAGATATGCGTACCGTTACGCTGGATGTTCCGCCTCAGGATGTTATCACCAAGGATAACGTAACGGTGAAAGTGAGTGCGGTGGTTTATTTCAGGGTGATCGATTCGATCAAAGCCATGGTAGATGTCGAGGATTTTCATTTTGCAACCTCCCAGCTTGCCCAGACTACTCTCAGGAGCACGTGCGGTCAGGGAGAGCTGGATCATCTGCTTTCGGAAAGGGATGAGATCAATGACCGGATTCAGTCTCTTCTCGACAAAGACACCGAACCGTGGGGGGTGAAGGTAAGCAAGGTCGAGATCAAGGAGATCGACCTCCCGATCGAGATGCAGCGGGCAATGGCCAAGCAGGCGGAAGCAGAAAGAGAAAGGCGCTCGAAGGTTATCAACGCCGAGGGTGAGTTCCAGGCTGCCAAACGCCTGAACGAAGCGGCATCCATTATCGCCGAAAATCCGGGTGCACTTCAGCTTCGGTATCTGCAGACCCTTCAGGATATTGCGGCGGAACACAATTCAACGACTATTTTCCCGATACCTATCGACCTCCTGAGGCCGTTTATGGAGAAAGGGGGGAAGGGGTGAACGGTTGTTGACCCATTAATGAAAAACCCTGGAACATGATAAAAATCCATAAAATTCTTTGTCCGGTCGACTTTTCGGACGCATCGCGAAAGGCGGTGCGTTACGCGCATGAGTTCGCCAAAGGAATGGGGGCAAACCTTTTTCTGCTCAATGTGGTGGAGCCGAGGCCGATGGCGGTCGATATGTCTCTTTCCTACGTGCCGCTGGAGGAAGACCTTGAAAAAGCAGCCAGAGAAGACCTTGAGGAGATCATCAAGGCAGAGCGGGAACAGGGGGTGGAGGTTGATGCCGATGTGCAGATCGGAACGCCTTCCGAGGTCATCCTTGAGAAAGCCGATGAACTCGATGTCAATCTTGTCATCCTCGGTTCTCATGGGAAAACAGGATTAAGCCGTCTGCTGATGGGCAGTGTTGCCGAGTCAGTGGTGCGCAAGGCAAAGTGCCCTGTTCTGATTGTGAAGGCCGAGGAAAAGGAGTTTATCGAGGAAAGTGAATAATTTTTTCCACCAGCTTTTTTGCCCCGCTGGACGGGCTGATGCTGTTTTCCTCCACGGCGGCGGCGATCGTCATAAATGATGAGCTGGTTTCGGGGTGGTTATAAAAAGCATGTTTCAACTGCTGATCCACCTGTGAGCGGAAGAGCTGGCGGAGCTGTTTTTTGCGGGTTTCCTCGAAGAGGTTATGCCTGCGGAGGACTGCTGCAAGCTCCCTGATGCTTTTCCAGACCTCGTCGATACCTGCTCCGGTTACTGCAGAGGTGAGCATGACCTGCGGGTTCCATACCGGGTGTTTTTTTTGCAGGAGCATCAGTGCCGATTCACAGGAAGCTTTTGAAAGTGCGACGCTTTTTTGCGGCGCTTCGTCGGTTTTTGTTATCGCTATCCCGTCGGCAATTTCCATGATGCCCCGTTTGATTCCCTGCAGCTCGTCGCCTGATCCCGGGAGCATGAGCAGGAGTATATAGTCCACCATGGAATCGATAGAGATTTCGGACTGGCCGACACCGACGGTTTCTACGATGATGACGTTGTATCCTGCTGCTTCGCACAGCAGGATCGCCTCGTGTGTTTTGGGCGATGTACCCCCGAGGTGTCCCGAGGAGGGCGAGGGACGGATAAATACGTCTTTCCTGCCGGACAGTTTTTCCATACGGGCCTTGTCGCCAAGGATGCTTCCGCCGGAGCGCTTGCTGCTCGGGTCGATGGTGAGTACCGCGAGCATGTTCCCCGGATCATTCAGGATTTCAAGGCCGAGCGATTCGATGAGAGTGCTTTTTCCTGCTCCGGGAGGGCCGGTAACTCCTATCCGCAGGGAATCATGCCTGTTTTGAAGACACTTGTCGAGGATCTTGTGTGCCTGCTCCTGATGGTCGGGCCTGCTGGATTCGATGAGGGTTATGGTGCGGCTTAACGCACTGCGGCTGCCCCTCATGATGTCCCTGACGGTTTTTTCCGTCGAGTTTTCCCCCGGAGATGCTGACATGTTTTTTTGCTGTCCTGATGCTGCTTAACCGGCTCCGTTCTGCTGGATTGTCTTGTCTCCGGATGAGAGCCCTGCGATCATCATCTGCAGAATGCTTCCTGCCGCTTCCGCTATTACGGTTCCCGGCCCGAAAACTTTTGCAACACCGGCGTTGAGCAGGAGTTCGTAATCTTTTTCGGGAATGACACCTCCGGCGATAACCCGGATATCATCCCTGCCGGCCTGACGCAGCCGGTTGACGATTGCCGGGACAAGTGTTTTGTGCCCGCCGGCGAGGCTCGAAACCCCTACCAGATGCACATCATTGTCCAGTGCCTGCTGCACAACTTCTTCCGGCGTCTGAAAAAGCGGACTGATATCGACATCGAACCCGATGTCGGCAAAAGCAGCGGCAATAACCTTTGCGCCTCTGTCATGACCGTCCTGGCCAACCTTGGCCACCAGTATTCTTGGCCTGCGTCCTTCATGCCGGGCAAATGTTTCCGCAAGGTCGTGTGCTTGCATGAAAAGCTTGTTGCTGTTCATCTGCGAGAGGTAAACATTGGTGTTGATCTGAACGGATGAACGGTACCTGTCGAAAGACTTTTCGCAGGCATCGGATATTTCGCCCAGTGTCGCCCTTGCCCGTGCAGCTTCGACAGCTGCTTCAAGCAGGTTTCCTTTTCCATTCCGCGCGCAGGTCATGAGGGCTTCAAGTGCATCGGCAGCCGCTTTCTCGTCTCTCTCCTGTTTGACAGCGGAAAGTTTTTCCAACTGACGGTGTAGCACTTCCGTGTTGTCAACTTCAAGGGTGTCGATGTCGGTTCTGCCGACGTTTGTAAAGCGGTTGACCCCGATGATACTGTCCTTTCCGCTGTCGATGCGTGCCTGGCGGTGTGTTGCGGCTTCTTCGATGCGCAGTTTCGGCAGTCCCTGTTCAAGGGCCTTGACCATGCCGCCCATTTCCTCGATCTCTTCTATAAGAGCCCATGCTTTTTCGGCAAGTTCCCTGGTAAGGGCCTCGACGTAGTAGGAACCGGCCCAGGGGTCGATTGCTTTTGTAATATCGGTTGCTTCTTGCAGGTAGAGCTGGGTGTTGCGCGCGATACGTGCGGAGAAGGCCGACGGCAGGGCGATAGCTTCGTCCAGGGCGTTGGTGTGCAGTGACTGGGTGTGTCCCAGTACCGCGGCCAGTGCTTCTATACAGGTACGGGTGATGTTGTTGAACGGATCCTGTTCCGTCAGGCTCCATCCGGAAGTCTGGCAGTGGGAACGCAGCATCAGGGATTTGGGGTTCGACGGGTTGAACCGCTTGACGATTTTCGCCCACAACATTCTTGCCGCCCTGAGCTTTGCAATTTCCATGAAAAAGTTCATGCCGATGCCCCAAAAAAAGGAGAGGCGCGGGGCGAAATCGTCTATCTGCAGCCCGGCATCGAGGCCTGTCCTGAGATATTCGAGTCCGTCGGCAAGGGTATAGGCAAGCTCCAGGTCGGCGGTTGCTCCGGCTTCCTGCATATGGTACCCTGAGATGCTGATCGAGTTGAACCTCGGCATCCTTGCAGAGGTGTAGCGGAAAATGTCGGCGACAATGCGCATGGAGGATGCCGGAGGATAGATATAGGTGTTGCGGACCATGAACTCCTTGAGGATGTCGTTTTGAATGGTTCCGCTCAGCTTTTCCGGTACTACGCCCTGTTCTTCGGCGGCGACGATATAAAATGCCATGATCGGGAGCACTGCGCCGTTCATGGTCATCGACACCGACATCCGGTCGAGAGGAATCCGGTCGAACAGGATCTTCATGTCTTCGACCGAGTCGATGGCCACCCCCGCCTTGCCTACGTCGCCAACCACACGAGGGTGATCGGAATCATAGCCGCGGTGCGTCGGCAGGTCGAACGCGACGGAAAGACCTTTTTGGCCCGCGGCAAGATTCTGGCGGTAAAACTCGTTCGATTCTTCGGCAGTTGAAAACCCGGCATATTGCCGGATAGTCCAGGGACGGATGGTATACATGGTTGTGTACGGGCCGCCGGTAAAAGGGGGAAAACCGGGGGCAAACTTCACCTGCTCTGCGTCGTGGATGTCTTCCGAAGTATAGACATTTTTTATCCGTATGCCCTCGAGGGTTGGCCAGTCGTGGTGGGAGATATGTCCGCAGGATGCGCTGGTAAACTCCAGAGGACTGAAGGTCTGTTCCTTGTCTCTTTCCGCCGGATGTGCTCCGATACTTCCGGCAATCATTTTTTCTATGACTCCGCTGCTTTCAGCCTTGCGCATGCCTCCAGAAGCTTCTATGGCGCTGAAGACATCCCATGCGGATTCGGCAAGGTTCAGTGAAAGGGTTTCGATATATGCCGAGCCTGCTGCCGGGTCGATGACACGGTCGAGCATGCTTTCGTGCTTCAGGATGTGATGCATGTTCCGTGAAAGGCGGGCGGCAAGAGCTCTGTCAGCACTTTCCCCTGAACTGAAATGGCGGATAAAAAGGGTGCCGCATCCTCCCAGAACTGCAGCAGAGGACACCGCTGCAAGCGCAACGAGGGTACTGAAAGAATCATCCCGGTAAGGAGTTCCTTTAAGGGTTGTTGCTGTTATTTCCGGCTCGGGAATCTCAGAAGTGCCGATGGTTTGTGCCATCCTCCGCCAGAGGAGTCTGAATGCCTTATACTTTGCGATTTCCGCAAAAAAGGATGGGCCTGCAGCGAAATTGACAGTCAAACCGGACGCAACCAGGAAAGGGTCGAATCCTTTATGGTGAAGCTCCCTGAAAAGATCACGGGTGGAAGCAGCCAGAAGCCCGATTTCCTGAGCTGTGGTTGCGCCTTTTTTGCTCCACTGTTCGCAGCTTATTCCAAGTGTCCTGAACCCCTTTGCGGTTTGTGAGTACTCAAGAAGCTTTTCAGCCGGTTCAGGGGTTTTGTTGATCAAACCCCCTCTCATGTCTTCGAATCTCCGCAGCTTCGAAAGACCGCGCATAAACCCGTTCGGGTTCTTGATACCTGAAAAGTAGATGGATGCTGAATCCGGTTCGATCTCCTTCAGCAGGGAGGCTATGTTGTCTGCATCCGGATCTTCAGCAGATGATATATCGAAGAGCAGGCACTGCATGCCGTTTCCCAGATGCTCGAGAGCTTCAGCATTGGCTTTCCGGGGATCAGCCGCGTCGATCTCCACACCGGCTTTCCAGCTGTTGTCCTTTTTGCCGGGAGTCGGCGGCAGGCTGCATAAAGGCCTTTCGGCGGCGCTGTAGAAAGGCTCGATGGTAAATCCATCCGGAGTAAGCCATTCTATAGTGCTGTAGCCTGCACTCTTGAGGTCTTTTAGTACTGCCTGTTTCCACTGTGCTTTCGTTATCTGGCTGAATTCCTCAAACATGATGTGAAGTATAAGCGTAAGAGATTATATCTGTTCAATAGTAAAGGGGGTGCCCTTAAGTTAAGCGATTGTTTCAGTACCCCGGCTTTGCCGGGACACTGCAAAACGCTCGGTCAGGATAGGTTTCTGTAAAAATCATCGATAGTGACCGAGATGTGATGCCTCATGTCTTTCATCTTGACAATATGCTTTGCATGTCCTTTCTGCTGCAGCCACCGGGTTGTCTGGAAGTCTTGTGAGGTTTTTTTCCCGGTGTACTGCTCAATAACCCGTTTGCCCGAAAACCCGATGTTGCCGGCATTATATTCGAAAAGCTGCGTACCGCGTGATCCGACACCTATTGCCACGCCCCCAAGGGTCGGGTCGGTAATGATGGTAATCACCGGCAAGGATGTTTTTTCAACCCTTGAAAGAGCCACGTGCACCTTGGGAATGCTGACCATTGAGGAACAGCCTTCATGCATGCGCGCACCGCCGCCCGCCGCCTGTAGAATGATCGGGCATCTCCGGTCGATGGCTGTTTCGCATGCCTGCCATATTTTTTCGCCGGTTGACATGCAGAAAGAACCGCCAAGGAAACCGAAATCCGTTGCACAAAAAACCACATCGCGCCCTTCAATAGTACCGTTGCCCGTTATGAGGGCCGACACCATTCCGGTTGCTGCGCGTGCTTCTTCAAGTTTCTGGCTGTATTCAGGAAACAGAAGAATGTCCTTGTCAACAATATAACGGGTTTCAGGGTGTTCACGAAAGGAGCCGGGATCAAGGGCCAGCTCGATGTAGTCCCTGGCCGAAAGCCGGGTATAGCGGTAGCCGCACTCGGAACACACATAGTTGTTTTCAAGCAGCTTGGGGAAGAAAACCGGGTCATGGAGCCTTTTTCCGTTGCTGTTCCTGCAGTTGGCGTGACGTTTGATATAGAGGGTGCCGTCCGGTTTTTGCAGATGCCGCGAGACATGCTTTTCAAAGACGGTAATCTCTTGTTCCGTTATGCTGTCCCACTGGCCGATCTTTTTCCATTTCTTTACCCTGTAAGGAAAGATATCTTCCGGAGGGATTGATGCCAGAGCAGCAGCATGGGAACTCAGCGACTGCTTCAGAGAGACCATGGCAGCTTCCGGAAACCTGTGGGCGGGACCTTCCGGTTCGGTGACAAGGGCATCGACAATGCCGTGGGAAAGAGCCTCTCTGGCTGTAATCTGGGATATCTCGGCTGCAAGGTTTGCCTTGGCCCGCGTTCTGAAAAGGATCGAGGAGCAGGCCTCAGGTGAGATGACCAGATAGGTGGCGTACTCCATAGCCAGCACGGTGTCGCAGCCGCTCAGGGCGATGGCGCCCCCACTGCATCCCCTGTTCATGATGACGGAAATTGTCGGTACCGGCGCTTCGGCAAGTGACTGCATGCATCTGCCGATTTTCCAGGCAATGCCTCCTGCTTCCGCTTCTTCGGTCGGGTCGGCTCCCGGAGTGTCGATCATGGTTATGATGATCCGGTTTTCCTTGCCGGCAAGCTCGATAGCATGCAGTGCACGGTCATAGGAGGCGGGGGTGGGCATGCCGTGGTTCCATTTTTCTGTGACACCATTTTTTTTCATGAGCTTCTGCAGCTTTTCAAAATCCGATGTCGGAGCGGATTGCTGACCGATCAGCATTACTTTCAGCGGTCCTTCGGCTGAATCCAGAGTGGCTCTGTGGGTACGGATAAGGCAACTGCCGTGTGCGTCACTCTGCAGGCATTCTTCCACCTCGTCAAAAATATTGAGATAATCGAGGTATTTGGGGCGTTCCGGATGAAAGGATAACAGATATTTTTGGTATTCGGTTAACTGCTCGATGTGTTCGGCCGAATAGGTGAAATCCGGCTTTTTTTCGAAAGGGAGAAAAAAGTGCTTCACAATTGATTCGTAGTGTCGTGGTGTTACGGCTTTTGTACAAATTCTATAAGTACCCGGTTGGTATCCTTTGGGTTGAAAAATACAATTTTTTTCTTGCCTGCACCTGGAGATGGCGCAGAAAGCGGCGGGAAACCTTCATTTGTGGTGCGGGCGGTTTCAGCTTCCAGGTCGGTGGTTTCAAGGGCGATGTGGTGCAGTCCTTCGCCGCGTTTTTCGAGAAATTTCGCTATCGAACTGTCCGCTCCGAGAGGCTCCATCAGCTCGATTTTGGAGCTGCCGATCTGTATGAGCGCCACCCTGACCTTTTCTGAAGAAACTTCCTCGATACGGATCTGTTCTTCGGTTGCGCCTGTCAACGCTTTGAAGCGCTCAAGGGCGCTTTGGAGGTCGTGTACCGCAATGGCTATGTGTTCGATGTTGCTGATCATCTGGCGTAACCGATAGACTGAAGAACCTCCTTGATCTCGTCAAGTACTGCAGGATCGTCGATCGTCGCGGGCATCGTGTACTCCTGGCTGTTTGCTATCTTGCGCATGGTGCCTCTGAGGATCTTTCCGGAACGGGTTTTGGGGAGGCGCTGCACGATAACAGCCTGTTTGAAAGATGCGACCGGCCCGATGTTCTCCCGGACATATTCGATGACGTGTTTGATGATCTGGTTATGAGGTGTATCGACCCCGGATTTCAGAACAAGAAACCCGACAGGTACTTCTCCCTTAAGTTCATCCGCGGCACCGATAACGGCGCTTTCGGCAACATCAGGGTGCTCGCACAGTTCCGCCTCGATTGCCCCGGTAGAAAGCCTGTGTCCGGCGACGTTGATGATATCGTCGGTGCGGGACATGATGTAAATGTAGCCGTCTTCGTCAATATAGCCAGCATCGCTGGTGAGATAGTGCCCGGGGTATTTTGACATATAGCTGTCGATAAAATGATTGTCGGCTTTCCAGAGGGTCAGCATCGTTCCCGGAGGAAGCGGGTGGCGGATGACAATGTCTCCCATCTTACCATTCTCCAGCTCTTCCATATTCTGGTTCACTACCTTGACGTTGTAACCGGGGACAGCTTTGGAAGCCGAGCCGTATTTGACCGGTCCGGGCTCGATCCCTTGGCAGTTTGCCGCGATTGCCCAGCCGGTTTCGGTTTGCCACCAATGGTCGATAACCGGTACCTGAAGTTTTTCCTGGGCCCATTTAACCGTATCGGGATCGGCCCGCTCGCCGGCAAGAAAAAGTGTCCTGAAACCGGAAAGATTGTATTTCTCAATGAAAGTTCCGTTCGGGTCCTCCTTCTTGATCGCCCGGAAAGCGGTCGGTGCGGTGAAAAAAACCGAAACGCCGTATTCGCTGATAATTCGCCAGAACACTCCCGGGTCTGGTGTGCCTACCGGCTTGCCCTCGAAGACGATGGTTGTGTTGCCGTTAAGCAGCGGTCCGTAAACGATATAGGAATGCCCTACAACCCAGCCGACATCGCTTGCCGCCCAATAGGTTTCCCCAGGCTCGATGCCGTAGACGTGCTCCATGCTCCATTTCAGGGCAACCATATGACCGCCGTTGTCTCGTACTACTCCCTTGGGTTTTCCGGTTGTTCCTGAGGTATAGAGAATATACAGGGGATCGGATGACTCGACGGGGACGCAAGGGGCGGGCTCGGCCCCGAGCAGGGCCTGTTTCCAGGTTAAATCCCTTTCCTCGTTCAGGGGGCCCCTGAGCTGTTCACGCTGCCGGATGATACAGATTTCAGGTTTGAAATGGGCCAGCTCGATGGCAAAGTCAAGCAGCCGTTTATAATCGATAACCTTTTCCCTTTCAATGCCGCAGGAAGCCGATACAATGATTTTGGGCTTACAGTCGTCGATTCTGACGGCAAGCTCATGCGATGCGAACCCGCCAAACACCACAGAATGGATGGCGCCTATTCTGGCGCAGGCAAGCATGGCGATAAGGGCCTCGGGGATCATCGGCATATAGATGATGACGCGGTCTCCCTTGCGCACTCCTCTGGATTGCAGCGCACCTGCAAAAAGCGCGACCTCATCACGGAATTCACGAAAAGTAAACTGTTGTTTTGCGCCGGTGACGGGGCTGTCGTAAATCACGGCGATGTTGTTGCCTCGGCCTTCATCGACGTGACGGTCGAGCGCGTTGTAGCAGGTGTTGGTTTTACCTCCGGCGAACCAGCGATAGAAGGGAGGGTTGCTGTTATCAAGCACCTTGTCCCATTTTCTGTACCAATGAAGGGTTTCTGCGGCATCCGCCCAGAATTTTTCAGGATTTTCAATGGATTCCCGGTAAACGTTATTGTAAGAGAGCGGCATGTCTTGACTTTGTTTTAAGTTAATTCCCTGCGGGAAATGACAATAAGGCTCAGTTTACAAAATATCGATTGTAAAACCATGAGTCTTTAACAATTGTTGTAGTTATTGCATACGATACGGTCGGTGGCGGGCAGGGAGTCAGGATCGGTATGCCGTTGGCGGTTTTCAGTTGGCAAAAGAGCATGGTAAGTGTGTCTGACAGTGAACCCCCAAGAGCGGTAAGTTTGCGCGTTTACATCGTGGATGGTGGAATTGAGGAATTAAGGTGGATTTTGGATATATACCGGTAAACCGGAGTGCAG
The DNA here is from genome assembly GCA_028277485.1 of Chlorobium sp. Classification (GTDB taxonomy): domain Bacteria; phylum Bacteroidota; class Chlorobiia; order Chlorobiales; family Chlorobiaceae; genus Prosthecochloris. The sequence goes on along the minus strand of JANQGE010000036.1, from coordinate 5,820 downwards.
CCATGAAAATTCTCCATACCGCTGATATTCATATCGGCTACAAGACGCACGGAGTGATGGACCCGAAGAGCGGTCTGAATTCGAGATTGGGGGATTTTGAGCGCTGTTTCCGTTACATGGTGGACCATGCGGTTGGGGAGGATGTCGACTTGGTGCTTTTCTGCGGAGATGCCTACCGCGATATGAATCCCAGCCAGACCGACCAGAGGATATTTGCTCGTTGCCTGAAGCCGCTGCTTGACCGCGGCGTCCCGGTGGTGATGGTTGTCGGCAACCATGACCATCCCTATACATTCGGAAAGGTGAACTCCATGGAGATATTCTCGCTGTTCTCAGACAGTGTTCATCTTTTCAGGAAACCCGATTCCCGGGATATCATGACGAAAAGCGGACCGGTCAGAATTATTGGACTGCCCTGGCCGATGACCCATGTGCTTCGCACCAGTGAAGAGTTTGCTTCTTTGCCTAAAGAGGAGCAGCATCAAAAGGTTCATGAAATCTATTCGGAGTTTGTCTCATTCGAAGCAGAGCGCCTGAGGAAAGAGCCTGTTGACTATCCGGTGATTCTCGCCGGTCACCTGCATGTGGATACGGCGGTGATGACAGAAGGTTCTGAACGTGCTGTGCTGGTGACAAGGGACCCGGTTTTCAGCCTTTCCATGCTGAAACGTCCCGAATTCGATTACGTTGCCCTGGGGCATATTCATAAATATCAGGAGCTCGGAGAGGGAGAAAGACCGCCTGTTGTGTATTCCGGAAGCATCGAGCGAATCAGTTTTGCCGAAGCCGGGCAGAAAAAGGGGTTTGTGGTGATCGATATTTCAGAAAAGAAGAAACCGGAGTTCCGTCATATTCCGACACCCGCCAGGACAATGGTTCCGATTGAAGTGGATGTGAGGGGGGAGGACGATCCGATGCCTTTACTACTCGAACGCATCCGGCACAACAACCTGGAAGGGGCTATTGTCAGGGTTGTTATCACCTGTCGCGGTGATCAGCGGGGCTTGGTGGAAATGAAAGCGGTCCGCAGGGCGTTGCATGATTCGTTTGTCATCGCGGGCATAAACCTGAACATCGAGCAGGAAGCTGCCAGGAGCAGGGTGCCTGAGCTGCACCGCAACCTTTCAACAGGAGAGGCCCTGGAGATGTATATCGGGCACAACAAGAAGCTGCTGCCGCTCAAGGAACATATTCTGCATGCAGCCCGGGAGCTTGAAGAGGAATTCAACAAGGAGTCAGCCGGCCAGGAGCCGGAGTTCCCCGTAGAGTGAAGTAAACTGCTCGATGGAAAGTGATTCGGCGCGCAGATGCAGGTCGACCGACGTAACCTTCGACAGGTCGTAGTGTTTTCTGAGGTTGTTCTGCAGTGTTTTTCTTCTCTGCCCGAAAGCTGTGCGGACAAAACTTCTGAATCCGGTTTCATCGGCATCCATAGGCGATTGGCATGGAGTGATCTTCACTGCTGCGCTGTCAACTTTCGGCCTCGGCCTGAACACGTTTCCTTTTACCTTGAAAAGGTAGGTGACTTCACAGAATGTCTGCATCTGAACCGCAAGGATGCCATACTCTTTGGTGTTCGGACGGGCAACCAGGCGCAGGGCGACTTCGTGCTGCATCATAAGGGTTTCAGAAATGATATGCTTGCGGTTATCAAGGAGCTTGAAAAGGATCTGGCTGGTAATTGAGTAAGGTATGTTTCCCATGATCTTAAGCGATCCTTCTGCAGCAAGTTCTGCCAGATTTATCGTGAGAAAATCCGCTTCGATGACGGTGACGGAAGGGTATTCTTTGCGAATGAACGCTGCAAGCTCACGATCTTTTTCTACGGCGGTAAGCCCGGGGGACAGCTCGAGGATTTCGCTGGTAAGCGCTCCGAACCCTGGGCCTATTTCCAGAATACGGTCGTTTTCCCGCAGTCCGGCTGACTGGACGATCTTTCTGCAGATGTTCCGGTCGGTAAGGAAGTTCTGGCCAAATTTTTTTTTTACCGCTATTTCCGTATGCTTATATTCAACCTTTGTCATTTCAGGCGATTTGATGAAATGATGACGGAAAGTAAGTGTTTTTTAAATGTAGCCTAAATTGGGCGATTGTTCGAGTCTGGCAGTTATATAAGGGCACCTCTATGATTGTGGGCTATTGCCCCGGGTGCATACGAATTTTTGTTGAATTTCAAGCACCGTCCAAGCCCGCCTGGCTGGGAAGACACGGAACAATAGAAGTTCCTGTAAGTTGAAGTTATTTGTAGGTTTATGGGAGAGCAAGACACCTTTGCCGAAGTTGCTCAATACGTTTCCTGTGGATCATGGTTTGGAAAGCGCTGGCGGTTGCCCGTGCCGCAAACGATACCGGGGAGATCGTTACCGCTGAGGAGCATCGGATCCATAACGGGCTCGGTGACGCAGTAGCGCATGTGTGTGCGGAAAAAAGGTGTACCTGGCCCTGCGCAGAAAGTCGTAAGAGGTTCGCGATTAATTTGCTGTGCGCTCTGGTTGCATCGTTGAACAGGTAGAGAGAAGGATGGTTTCTAAAGAATTCCAGAAGAAGTGACTATGGCAATGCTTAATTTCAATGACATGATGAAACAGCTCCAGCAGGCTGGAGCGAAGATGCAGGATGTACAGAAGCAGCTTGAGAAAATAACCGCTGAAGGAGATGCCGGAGGCGGTATGGTAAAAGCGACAGTCAGTGGTAAACAGAAAGTGCTTTCCGTAACGATTGATCCTGAGGTACTCGATGATGTCGAGATGGTTCAGGATCTGGTAGTGGCGGCTGTAAACAGTGCTCTCGAAAAAGCTGCAGATCTGGCCCGTGGAGAGTTGTCGAAGGCTGCAGGCAGTATGCTGGGCGGCGACGATGTGCTGAAAAACTTCAACTTCGGCCAGTAGGACTATTCATGCGGTATACTTCAGCGGCAATTGAGGCACTGATCGAGGAGTTTGCAAAATTGCCGGGCATAGGCCGCAAGACCGCTCAGCGCCTGGCGATGCATATTCTTCATGAACAACCAGGGGAGGTTGAAAAACTCTCCAGGGCCCTTACGGATGTTAAGGAGCGGGTGGTCAGCTGCTCGATCTGCCAGAATGTTACCGACCTTGGTGATGATCCTTGTTCCATATGCAGGGGAGCAAGCCGTGACCGGTCGGTAATCTGCGTTGTGGAATCTCCTACTGATATGCTTGCTTTTGAAAAAACCGCCCAATACAGGGGTTTATATCACGTGCTTCACGGTGTTATCTCTCCGCTGGACGGTGTAGGACCTGATGACATCAGGATAAAAGAGCTTCTGGCGCGCCTCTCTCCAGCCGGCGGGAGCAGGGTCAATGAAATTATTATGGCGTTGAACCCGACAGTAGAAGGGGAAACGACCGTGTTGTATATCAGCAAGCTGTTAAAGCCTTTGGGGGTTGCGGTGACCAAGATAGCCAGAGGGGTTCCGGTCGGCGCCGAACTTGAGTTTATCGATGAGGCTACTCTTTCCAGAGCGCTGGAGGGGAGGTCGGCATTGTAGGTGCCCACAAACAATTCATTTGTAGCTTTTTCTGATGCAGGGTAATAACAAGTCTGTTCTCATTCTCGGCGGCGGATTAGCCGGGCTTACAGCTGCAAAACGTCTCACCGACCGGGGATTTTCCGTAACGCTGCTTGAAAAACGTTCCATATACGGGGGAAAGGTATCTTCATGGAAAGATGAGGAAGGAGATTGGATAGAGTCCGGCACGCACTGTTTTTTTGGGGCATATGACGTGCTCTATGATCTCATGCGAGAGATCGACGTCTATCAATCCGTGTTATGGAAAAACCACAGGCTTACCTACACGCTTGCCGGAGGCAAAAGCTTCACGTTCAACACATGGGAGCTGCCGAGTCCGCTTCATCTTGTGCCCGCTATCGTGAACAACCGCTATTTCACGTTTCGTGAAATGCTTTCGTTTTCGAAGTCATTGATCCCGCTGGCACTCAAAAAGGACAAATATCCTCCCTCACAGGATCACCTTACCTTTTCAGCATGGGCGAAACAGCACAAATTTGGGGATCGTCTTCTGGAGAAGATGTTTCGGCCGATGGCGCTTGCCCTCAAGTTTGCTCCTCCCGAAGAGATTTCAGCGAAGATTATTCTTGATGTTACCGAGGCGTTCTACCGCATTCCCGGTGCATCCTGTATGGGATTTCTGAAAGGAGCTCCTCAGCAGTACCTTGTCGGGCCGCTGCAGGAGTATTCCAGGGCAAGAGGTGCCCGGTTCTTTCCGGGAGCAGCCGCAGAAATGCTGCTTTACGAGGGAGGGGAAGTCACGGGAGTTCGTCTGGCAAACGGAGACGTGCTTTCAGCCGATTATTATCTCTGTGCGCTGCCGGTGCATAACCTCAATAGAGTGCTGCCCGTTTCGCTGAAGCAGGAGCAGACATTTTTTGGCAACCTTGACAAATTGAAAGGAGTGCCTGTCATTTCCGTACAGATATGGTATGATCGGCAGATAACTCCTGAAGATAACGTGTTGTTCAGCCCGGACGGGGTTATCCCGGTTTACGCAGACCTTGCCAATACAACGCCGGATTATAAAGTGCTTCGGGGAAAGCCTCATATCGGTAAATCACGGTTCGAATTCTGTGTGGCCCCGGCTAAAGAACTGATGTCCCTTTCAAAGGAGGAAATTATCGATCGAGTGGATCGGAACATCCGCAGCTGTTATCCGGATTCGTCCGGAGGAGCGAAGATTTTGAAATCAACACTGGTCAAGATCCCGAGCTCGGTTTATGCCCCGCTGCCGAATATGGAACAATACAGGCCGACACAAAGAACGCCTGTTTCCAATCTATTCCTTGCAGGGGGATACACGCAGCAGCTTTACTATGATTCAATGGGCGGGGCGGTGATGAGTGCAAATCTTGCTTCGGAAGAGATCAGCCGCGCTGCCGAGGCAATATAACCATGAAATTTATCGCTGGAAATTATTATCTTCTCTCTCCCGTGCCCACATAGCCCTTGTAGCTCAGTGGATAGAGCAGTAGTTTCCGGAACTAAAGGTCGGCAGTTCGAATCTGTCCAAGGGCACAGTGAAAGGAAGCTTTCGGGGTGTGGCTCAGCTGGTAGAGTGCTGCGTTCGGGACGCAGAGGTCGTGGGTTCGAGTCCCGCCACCCCGACGAATGGCTAAAACCATAACGAGGCAAAAAGGCTCAAAGCCCCCGTAAAATCGGGGGTTTTGGGTTTTCTGTCGTTCCATAAAGTTGCATGAAGTTCTTATGGGACGTTGTAAATAAATTATACAATCTTTATGTTTAACTGTTTGCAAGGCTTCAAATATTCATATAAACGAGTTGACAATGCCAAGAGGCCCGAGACTTGACGCACCAGGAACCCTTCACCACGTGATGCTTCGGGGAATTGAAAAGCGAGACATTGTTACTGATGATAAGGACCGGGTGGATTTTGTTGACCGTATGGGGAGGCTTGCTCAGGAAACAGGTATAACGATTTATGCATGGGCATTATTAAACAATCATGCTCATATATTGCTTCGGAGTGGGAATATGGGTATGTCTACCTTTATGCGCAGAATGTTGAGTGGCTATGCAAGCAACTATAACAGGCGCCATGAACGGCAGGGTCATCTTTTTCAAAATCGTTACAAGTCAATTGTCTGTCAGGAAGACCGTTACTTTATGCGTCTGGTTGCGTATATCCATTTGAACCCTTTGAGAGCAAAATTGGTAACCTCGTTTGTAGGTTCCGCCAAACCTCGAACACAAATTCCGCACAACTTCGAACAGTCATTCCGGAAAAGCTCGAACAGTCTTTCCGCAGAACTTCGAACATTTTT
>JANQGE010000071.1 GCA_028277485.1 Chlorobium sp. | reverse complement strand
GGTTACCTTGTATTTCTTCATAGTCAAACCTCCATTGGTTGATTATGAAGGATAATATACCACTATTTATGCGACTCTACACACGTGACTTGACACTAGTTGATCGCCGGGGTTTTGTGTTTCTGCCTGTTTGAGAGTGAAAAGGGAGCTATTGATAATAGTGGCTTGGTTTGCCGAACAATGTTCCCTACGATTTTCTCAGCTAAACTCCAGTGCTCACAGGGAAGATTAGGAGTGCTGGCAGGTAATTTTGTCTTTGTGTAGCGGCTTGTTATTTGTTTTGTCTAAACAGTAATTTAAATGTAATGGCTAATCTATCTTTTACAGGCTCTTTATATACCCTTATCGTTTCAGCAGCTATTAAAATCAAACACCCTATAATTATATAAGGGAACCCTTCGCCTAGTTTAGATTGCTCGCCGGACAAAACTTGATATATTTCATAGACAGCAAAACAAGTAAGTATATCGGTGAACATTGTAAGGAAGTAGTCTTTAACATCTTCACCAGAAAAATTCTTTACACGATAAATCAGCAGAAATCCCAATCCAAAAAACAATAATAAATATGGTATTAGAATTAACAAGTACCAAGTCAGGCCAGCTATACTTATAGTTAAAGATATTGTCCCAATAATTGTTCCAATAAAAATTAACCAATAAAGCAAAGGGTTATTATTATCTAATTTTCCATCGCTTACATACTTATCAACAACCATGATTCGTAAGAGGTGCCGCACTCCGATGCTTGCGGCTACGGCATAGACAAGTATTGAAAGATTTTTGTCTATTGACGCTGGAGACGACATGTTAGTGATGACCTTTAAGTAAATTAAAAGGCCTATATTAACAACAACCGAAATTAAACTAGATGTAAAGAATATTGCCGTCCCAGGATGCGCACTATCTTTACTCTCAACGCTTTCTTTGGTTTCTTTCATGATACTATTATACCCTGTTTTTCTCTAAGAGCGACGATCAGAAAATAGTATAATCGCAGGAACAAGAGGCAAAAGTAATGCCAGAGGATTCTCAGTAAAAGGGAAAAATGAAACAACGATAAAAAACAATAGCTCTAAAATAAACACTAATGGCAATGTTTTTTTAGTTCCAAAACCTAGCAAAGTTATTAGCGTTGGGATGCCAACCAATGAAAGCAAGCCGATAACAATACCAAAAACATCTACTATTCCCGGCGAGAACAATGCAAGAAAAATCCCCACCCCAGAAAAGATTAGGACTATCCATCTTGACTCTTTCGTAAATGAATCACTGCTGGCATCGCTATTCCAGAAACCTTGCCGTCTTAATTCGTTTTGGGTGAGAGTGGTTAAAAGTAAAAGTGAGGTATCAGCTGTTGATACAAACGCTGAAAGTAGCCCAATCGCAAATAAAGCAGACAAATAAGAAGGCCATTGCTGAGACTGATATATCTGCTTAAGATATGCTAGAAAAGCATCATCTGAACTAAGCGTATCCGGACTTAGACGAATATCGCCAGCCAGCCCGAATAATATAAAGCCAAAGACCACTAAAGCGATGCCTGACCAAATCAACGCCCCTCTAGATGCGGCCGTTGTATGGGCTGTGGTCATTCTTTGCCATACATCAGGCCCTGAGAAAGCAGCGGCGACTGTTAATACGAAAAGCACCAATGGAGTTAGATCATCAAAGAAGCCGCCTGTACCACTAATTAAAATAGATATAGAAGCAATTACGTCATTCTCAATAGGCGAATATATAATCACGTAAACTAGGGCAGATAACAAACCCACCCACATTAAAATGCCTTGAAATATATCCGTATGAAATATAGCCCTCAGCCCCCCCATCAAACTGTACAGGAATACAGTAACAGCCATTAATAACACTGCATTTACATAGGAGATATCGGTTATCAATGACAAAATAGTGCCACCAACCACAAATTGAACTAATAATATTCCTATAAACGCCAAGCCATCTGCTATAGTTACCAAAGCTGATGAAAATTTTCCCCCAATATGAGCATAATAATCGGGGGTTGAATAGTTCACATACCCATCAAATCTTGGGTTTAAAGGTTGTTCGCTGTGAGCCATATGGCGCACATGGTTAGCAATAACCGTGGCTGCTATAAACGCAAAACCCAAACCAAACAGAAATGATAACCCGAAAACTCCAGATGCCAATATAAGGGAAATTGCAAAACCATATTCACCTGCACCGATTACAGTAAACAGACTAAAACTTGTCTGTGCAAATGTTGATCCCTGGCCTTTTTTCTCTTCTTCTATAGTTTCCTTAGATGTCTGCACACGCCAACCAATGAACACAAATGCAGCAGCAAGCACTATAATTGCAATTAAGGTCATAAAATTGCCTCCTTACGTTGGTTTATTTCGTTACCTCAATGCTTTGCGTATAACATTACTTTATCCGTACGACAGCTTTTCTTTAAGAAACTCTTCATAATTTCGCAACAACAGCCGAAAAAAACAAGGAAAGATATCTGCCCTGTTTTCCTCACGTCACCACTCCCAGCGTCCGGAAATCCATGCCCTTTGTCACGTCGATAGGTTGTTCGTAGTGCCCGCATAACAGGCTATCTGCGAAGCCGTTATGCCCCCTTAATATGCCAAAAATTTGCGTATATTCGAGGTGTTTGTTAACTGAAAACGAGGATAAATATGGATCTCATTGACAAAATCAAGGACCTTGCTTCTCGCGTACCGAAGCAGATTGATCATATTGAGACTGAAGAAGCAACTAAAAACGCATTTGTGTTGCCTTTTATCAGTGCTCTCGGGTATGACGTTTTTAACCCGACAGAGGTGATCCCGGAATTCACGGCTGACATTGGGATCAAAAAAGGGGAGAAAGTGGATTATGCAATCAAGAAAGATGACGACATCATCATTCTGATTGAATGCAAGTGGTCGGGCGCGGATTTGCATGAAGACCATGCTTCCCAGTTGCATAGGTACTTTTCGGCAACGGAGGCTCGATTTGGAATTCTCACAAATGGTGTCGTATATGAATTCTATTCAGATATTGATGAGCCAAATAGAATGGATTCAAAGCCGTTCTTTACCTTTGACATTCTCGGCTTTCAGGATCATCAGGTAAATGAACTGAAGAAATTTACCAAAGCGGCCTTCTCGCTCGATGATATTCTAACGACTGCGAGTACCCTTAAATACACAGGGGCTATCAAGAAAATACTTGAAGAAGAGCTTGCAAACCCTTCAGAGGAATTTGTAAGGTTCTTTGCATCTCAGATATTCGATGGAAGGCTGACAAAGAGTGTCATTGAGCAGTTCACTAAAATTGTTCAAGAAGCTCGGAAACAGTTTGTAAATGAAAAGATAAATGAACGGCTCAAGTCTGCCTTGTCTGCAAATGAGCAGCCTAAAGAAGATGTGGAATCAGAGGATTTGGAAGAACCGTTTGCTGATGATAACGGTATCGTAACAACGGAGGAAGAGATCGACGCTTATAACGTCGTCAAAGCCATACTTCGGGAGGTTGTTGATGTAAGAAGGATAGCCATGCGTGATACAAAGAGTTACTGCGGGGTTCTCTTAGACGATAACAACAGGAAGCCGGTATGCCGGTTGCATTTTAATTATTCTCAAAAGTATTTGGGGGTCTTTTCAGACAAAAAAGAAGAGCGGATTCAAATTGAAAGCGTAGACGATATTTTTAAGTACTCTGACAAGCTTAAAGCTGTTATTAATGAGTATGAACGCGACTGAAGGCTTTTTTGTGAGTCACAAAACAGGCTCGGTTTTCTGCCGGGCCTGTGCTTTTACAACGTCTTCCGAATCACCCACGTCACAACACCCAACGTTCTGAAGTCCATATCTCCGGTTATTTCTGTCGTCTGGTATTTGTGATTTTCCGGGGCCAAAGAGATTGTTTTGCCTGAGATCAATAACCTTTTAACGGTTTGTTCAACCCAAGTTCTTCTAACTTATTCCAGCCTTCATGAGTTAATTTAAAGGCATCTTTACCTTCTTTTTTAAGCATCCTTTTACGTAATAAGTTGTCTATGATGCTTTCCCATTTGGCGGATTCTCGTTCGCTAGAATTACCATATGCTTTGTTGCCTGTCATGAACGTTTTTGATCCCCCAAGTGGATGGGATACAACTATATAGCCGCTTGATTTTTTTGTGGCTAAATCTTTAAGTAATGTTCTTTCGTCATCTGATAAGTCGGTTATCGGGTTAAAATCTTTTTCTTCAGCATAAACGATTTTATCGACGGACTTTTCTTTCGTTCGTAGTGACTTGAGAAGGGGATTGTCATTGAGGGCTATACGGAGTTGTTTTGCGAATTTCTTTTCAAGATCGGCATTGCTCTCGAACTCCTCAACAAGCCCATACTTTTTGCAGTCATTCTTGAATTTTTCAACTTCTGCAATCTGCAGCATTTTATCGAGTTCGGTACGAGAGAGATTTTTTAATGAAAAATAGAGCATGACAGGTTTACCTGCATTGTAATGTTCTTCTATTTCTTCAATCGTACCGCTTTTTGCTTTTCCTGTTGGAGTGCCGAGCTTAGTCCCAAACACCCCCACCAACAGATCACATTTTTTTAGTTGGCGTGTATTTATTAGATCCTGAGGTCGATCTGCTAATTCTGGAGAGCTATGAGTATCCCAACCCATTGGGTGGAGTGTAACTTTTTCTTCAAAGATATGAACGTCATTCCATTCAAGGATGACTTCGCGGATGATATTTCTTTCCACTTGTACATCGCCAGGTGAGGCGATCATTATAGGTATCACGGTAGCTTGGAATGCCATTTGGAGATTGCTTTTATAGGGTTTGCCTAATCACCCACACCACAACGCCCTGGGTCTTGAAATGCATGTCTTTGGTGATCTCAATCGGTTTGTAATGACTGTTGCCAGGTATGAGCTTTATTTTCCCGCCCTTGACCCATAGCCGCTTTACGGTTTGTTCTCCATTTACACTTGCGATCACAATATTTTTGTGCTGCGGTTCGATGCCCCTATCGACGATCAAAATATCTCCTTCCTCAATACCCTCTCCGGTCATGCTGTCACCACATGCTTTCACAGCATACGTTTTAGCGGGGTGCATGATCATGTATTTGGGAAGATTGAGCAGCTCCTCGACCTGGCTCGTTGAGTCGGCGGCGGGTCCGGCAGCTATTGTATGCCCATAAAAGGGGATAGAGCAGATATTGTTTTCCGATTTGTGCGCATCTCTTTCGATGAGGAATTTGAGCTTTTCTTCCATCACCTTCACACGTTCATCAAGGGGTTCCTGAGAATGCGCATGCTTCTCCATTGATCCTTCTCCAGTCAGGAGCCAATGCAGGTTGATACCATGTGGTTCACATTTTGAGAATAGCAACGTGTAATTGACGCTATTTCTTGCTCTCCACGAAGAAAGGGTTGTTTTCCCTACACCAATGTGTTTAGCGAAGTCAGTGTCAGATAGAAGACCAAAAGCTGACTTGGCCCTTTCGATAATATTGTCCGCGTTTTGCATTTATTATGTTCTCAATATTTGGACTTTGTTCTCATATTGTGTATTCTCACAATAAGAACACCCCATGAACAACAAGATAACAAAAGTGAACATGATAAGCTCGAATAGACTGCACAGGGGCATATATCAGGAGATACGGGCGAAGCTGAAGGATAAGGGGATAGAGCTGACCGCTCCGGCTGTGCGAATGAGGATCAAGAGAGGGACGGACCCGCTGGCGATGGAGATTTACGCCGATATCCTGCAAAAGCGGATTGCGGATCATGCCCGCGCAGCCGGGAAGATGAGCATGGTTACCAAGAAGCTTGAAGAGGTTTCATAACGCAAAACAGCAGGATAATGGGGAGAGGACGACACTGGAAAGATGAAGACATAACGGTTCTGCGTGAGCTGTATCCGTATTACGATACGCCGACAGTTGCTGCAGCGCTAAGGAGATCTCCCCGAGCGGTCAAGGATATGGCTTCTCAGTTGAGCATCAAGAAGGTTGTCACCATGAGGGGCAAAGCTCCAAGTAACAAGCGGTACTATTTTCGGAAGGGACACATTCCTCCCTCCACATTGCATGACGGCGCCGTTACAGTCAGAAGGACATACGGCGTTCCCCGGAAAATGATTCGGTTGAGCCTTGGCGTTTGGGAGCCTTTAGCGCACTACGTCTATAAAAAGCATTTCGGCCCGATTCCCGAGGGTCACGTGATTCTTTTCAGGGACGGGGACTCGATGAACTGCGATCCTTCCAACCTTGTCTGTGTGCCGAAGCGGGTTCACATCTTGACGTCTACTAACGGCTTTACGATTGACCAAGCTCTTGCGAAAGATGCGTGCAATATCCTCAACACTCTCATCAAGGAGAAGACCTATGGGTAAGAAGAACACTATGAGCGATTTAAGGGATCATTTGTTCGACACTATCGAACGATTGAAGGATCCTGACCCCGCAACGCCAATGGACGTTCAAACCGCTAAGGTTATTGTCGATTCCGCCAATGCCCTCATTGATTCGCAGCGGGTTCAGAATGATTACATCAAGGCGATTGGCGGCGAAAACTACCTGCAAAACGGCAACAATCAATCGTCACGTTTTTTAAACGGTGATAATGGGGAATAAGCTATGAAAGCTATACAGAAGATGATTAAGCCGTTTGTGTCGCGTGAGCTTTTTCGGGTCGCTTTGCGACACGTTTTTTGCGATAAGGTGCATGGTCGCATGGTTGCTTCTGACGGGCAGAAAATGATTGTCTGGGAGTCTGATTACGCCGACGATATCAAATCTTCCTGCTTGTTACCGCTTCAGGCTTTTCCGAGATCCCTTAAGGAGAACGTTTCTATCAAAGCCTCTATAAAAAGTATAGTCGTTCACAACGATTCTCTTTCTACCAAAGTCATTTTTCCGATTGTCAAAAACGATCCCTACCCCGCCTGGCATAAGATTTTTGACGGTTTGACGCAGCAGGTTTCCGAGCCGGGATGTTGCCTTAATCCGGCGTTTTTGGGGGCGTTTTCTTTGTGGGACGAGGGCGTGTATTTGAAACAGTACCGACCGGAAAACAGCAAAGCCGTACCGACTATTGTTGTTTTCCCCGACACTCCTGATCCGGATTCCCGCGACTGGTTAGGTCTTGTGATGCCGGTACGACTGAACGGGGACGATACTGATTATGCGATCGAGAGGTTTGGGGCGGGCGGTTCACAGGAGGGTGAAAAGGATGATTAATGATGAGCACTTTGACGCTCTTATGCGGGAGGTCTTGGCGCTAAGGGCCGAGGTGGCGAAGATCGGGAACCAGGTGGTGTTTACCACGCCCGAAGCTGCCGAGTACATGCGGTGTACGGTGGACTGGCTGCGGCGGGCGGCGAAGGACGGCAAGATCGAGTATTTCCTCGTCGGGCGCGATATGCGGTTCCGAAAGGTGGATCTGGATGCGTTCCGGGCAACGCCGGTCGGCGAGAAGGCCATGGCGAAGCTGCAGGAGATGGCGAAGGCAAGGATGATGCAACAATCTTGATGGAGGGTATATGAGCGATTGTGTCGCCTTTGGTTCGGAAGGTCTCTGGCGCATTATGGCCAGAAACGGGTGCCTTGTCTTGTATTTACGAGGTGTCGCACGGTTGTCAGGCAAGGATACTCCTGCTAACCTCGCCTTGTTTTCCGACATCGGTCGTCTGTTTACGATTGCCGGTTTTTAAGGTATGGTAACCAAAGTTAACTCTGAAGGGAGGATAAGGCTATGCTGCTTGCTCATGTTTTGAACAAGAACAAGGTGCTTCGACATGTTAACAAGCGCCAGATGGAACTGCTTGACCTCGAACGTTCCGAGAACAAGAAGCTGAACAGAGATATCGAGGTTCTCACCGCCAAGCTTATTCAGGCGCATGGTCTCCTGAACGATACATCGAGCATCGTTCGGCATGAGAGCGATTACAGCGAGGTGTTTACCGAACAGGGCTGCTCGGATTGCGGTCCGCATCAGAGGGAGGAGGCTGTATGAGTCTCAAAGATTCTGCAATAGTATTAGCAACCGCAGATACAGATGGGACTGATTATCCATACTGGGTGATTGTTGATCCCACGAAAAATATGTCTTGTGATATAGACATCGCTGCGGGGCAATGCACCGGCCCGTTTTTCAGCAGGAAGGACGCGGAAAACACACTGAAAAACAACTGGCGAAGATTTTCCGATAAGGCAAGAGTGTATTGCCAGTCTGGTTACCTGTCACCACGGTACAGAGAGGTTTATGATCTGCTTAAACAATTGGTGAGGTGAAGCATGAAAAAACTGAAAGATATCTGGGTGCCGTTGTGGCTTTTGGTTGCGGCGGTCGGGGCGATGGCCGAGTGTTGCACGATCAGGGGCGGGCTGGCTTTGACGGTTATTGCCGGGTTTCACCTGGTGCCGTTCTGGGGCATAAAGGCGTTATCCGGCAAGTCTTTCCCGCGAGATTACTGCGGCTGACGAGGAGGCCACAGCCGAGGCCTTGCCGTAGGGGAACAGGCAGACCCGCGGGGCTCATATCCCCGGCGAGGGGTGCCGATCCGCAGACGGTACCTTTTTTGAGAGTTCGAATCTCTCCGGCAGGGCTGAGTTTTTTGAACGGTTACGCAGACAGGGGAGGTGTGCATGTGCGAGAATAAGGATGGTGTCGAGCGTCCCGATTCTTGCCGGGGCTGTAAGTTTTTCAAGCCGGACCAGGGCGTGTTCTACGCTAACAACTGGTCGAGGGACGGCAGTTCCGGGCACTGCCTCTATGATCCTGTTCCGGCTCGACGTAAAGCGGACGATGCCGCGTGCCGGTACGGTTTACCGAAGAAACCTATTTAACGAGTGGAGGTATGGGAGATAACACCAAGATAGAATGGGCTGACGCCTCGTGGAATCCGGTCGTCGGGCGGCGGACTGGCCGTACCGTCCGAAAAACCCCGAAATTCAACCCGTTGACCGCCCGGAAGCCCCGGACGATATTTGTGTGCTCGATGGGCGACCTCTTCCATGAGAGCGTGCCGGACGAGTGGATCGATGAGGTGATGACGGTTATCGCTTCTGCGCAAAATCACCGCTTTATGGCGCTGACGAAAAGACCGAAGCGGATGAGGAAATACTTCGACGAGATTTATAGCAGCCCTGATGATCGATGCTGCGAAAGAGCTGCAAGGGTTCTCGGCGATGATATGAGCTATCCCGGCCCCCCATTAAAAAACCTCGCGTTGGGCGTGTCGATCAGCAACCAGGAGGATGTCGACAGGCGGGTTCTGATACTGTTGCAGACACAGGCGGCATATCGGTTTGTGAGTTATGAACCGGCTTTTGGGCCGGCGGACTTTACGACGATCGGTTACAAGATAGATCGACAGTCGTTTGACTTGAATGCCTTGGCGGGAAAAGTGGTTTCCAATGGCGCGGGATTTAACGTTCCTGAAATTGACCTCGTTATCATGGGCGGCGAGTCCGGCCCGAACGCTCGACCGATGCACCCAGATTGGGCCCGGTCGGTCAGGGATCAGTGCGAGGCGGCGGGCGTACCCTTTCATTTCAAGCAATGGGGGGAGTGGCATGAAGAACCTGTCGGCTTTTCCGTAAAGCGTGAAGCGGAGCCGATAGACCTTTGTTGGGTAACGCCTGACGGCAGGTTCAGTGATATCGGTATAGGAAAAAAGGAAGATGATTCGCTGTTGATGTATCGTGTCGGCAAGAAAAAAGCCGGGCGGTTCCTCGACGGTCAAGAGCATAACGGAACTTTAAACTGGTGACTTATGGGACAATTCGACTGTTATCATCCGGACGAAATCATGTGTTTTTGCGGCAACGCTGAACCGGTGGAGGAAACGGAAGATGTCGGCAGGTTCGTCTACTACTACTGCAAGTGTCCTGTCTGCGGTACCGAGTCGGACCGGTCGCTGATTCAGGGCGAAGCGATAGAGTTGTGGATTGATAAAATGGGGAACGAGGCGGGTGGTTCCTGATCGCTATTTCTACCGCCGTCAGGCACGGATCGTGTACCGGCAGCCGGTGGGAAAAGCGTTCTCGGAGGCTGATCTGGCGATCTGGACGAGCAGTTGCGATATGGCTGAACGGCTGGTGGCGGAACTGGAGCGGTTGCGGAAGGAGAATGCGGAGCTGCAAAAGCGGCTGCATCGATCACGATTAACCGGGGAGTGATGCCGTTAAAGTGGACTGAGGAGGAAATAGCGGATCTGCGGGATATGTATCCGGACAACGACACGGAGGATGTGGCGATCGTGCTGGGAAGGTCCGTTCTATCGGTTACACAAAAGGCGTGCAGCCTGAAGATCGGGAAGAGCCAGGCATACATGCGAAGACGCCTGAAAAAATGTAATGACACGGGAAAACAGTATCGGTTTCTGAAGGGGCATATTCCTTGGAACGCAGCTACGGTGGGCGTTTGCGGACAGCATCCGAATACCAGGAAAACGCAGTTCAAAAAGGGGCAGCCTCCGAAGACGGCCCTGTATGACGGGGCTATCCGGGTGAGGTATCATACGGGCGTGCCCGCGATGTTTATCAGGGTCGGGCCGAACGAGTGGGAGCCGTTGTCGAGGCACAACTGGAAAAAGCATTTCGGGCCGATTCCGCCGGGACATGTGATCCGGTTCAAGGACGGCGATCCGATGAACTGCGATCCGTCGAATCTGGAATGCGTCTCGAAGCGGTTAAACATGCTGATCAACAGCAAGCACGGTTATACCAGGGAGCAGGCGGAAGTGAAAGAAGTTTGCGTATTGATCAATGAACACATTAACAACGGGAGCGGCGATGGGTAAGAAGAACACCATGGGAGATCTCCGGGATCATTTATTCGAAGTCCTCGAACGGCTGAAGGATCCCGATGACGCGACGCCGATGGATGTCGATACGGCGAAAACCATCGTTGACGTGGCGAACACGCTTATCGACACGCAACGGGTGGAGAACGAGTTCATCAGGGCTATCGGCGGGGACAACTATCTGACGAATGGCAGCAAAGGGAAGACCCGTTTCCTGCTGACGGACAGAGAGGAGTGACGCCATATGGGAGACAAGAGCAAAATAGAGTGGACTGACGCGACATGGAACCCGATTATCGGATGTTCCCCGGTCTCGGCAGGATGTGACAACTGTTATGCTGAGCGGGTAGCGGCAAGGTTTTCGGTGAAGAAGCCAAGGGAAGGCGCGCTTGTCGAAACGAGCGCAGACATCGAAGGCTATTACTATGACGTAATCAACCACGAAGGCCAATGGAACGGCAAAACCGAACTAAAGGGACACAAGCTTCCCGAGCCCTTGCGATGGAGGAAGCCTCGAACGGTTTTCGTTTGCAGTATGGGTGATCTGTTCCATGAAAGTGTCCCGGACGAGTGGATTGACAAGGTGATGGGGATTATAGCATCCGCATATCGCCATCGATTTATGATTCTGACAAAAAGACCGAGGCGGATGCTACAGTATTTTGAAGCCGATGCGCGGAATGAGTTGATCGCCTCCGCGGCAGGATTTGCTAATGAAAACGGTGACGCTGTGGCAGATTTTGTGCTCACCCAAGGGCTACCTATTCCCAACTTGGCTCTTGGCGTGTCGATCGAGGACCAGAAAACAGCAGACGAGCGCATCCCGATACTGTTGCAAACACCAGCGGCATACCGGTTTGTGAGCTACGAGCCTGCACTGGGGCTTGTGGATTTTGGGAAATACTTCGGGAATTTGAATTACAGAAAATGCGATAAGTGCTCGATGATCGGCGAGGACGGTCTGCGTTGCCCTCACTGTGGACAACACGCCACATGCTCACAACCTATTGACCTCGTGATTACGGGCGGCGAATCCGGCCCGAAAGCTCGACCGATGCACCCAGACTGGGCCCGGTCAGTCAGGGAGCAGTGCGAGGCGGCTGGTGTGCCGTTCCATTTCAAGCAATGGGGGGAGTGGAAGCTGACGCATGAATCGAGGTGTAATGACCCAGGAATTAAAGGAAAGCCATGGCACAATTTTGACCCGGATACCTCGGTTTGTCGCCTCGGCAAAAGAGCAGCCGGTCGGCTGCTGGCCGGCAAGGAGCACAATGGGAAAATAAACTGGAGATAGGGTAATGCGGTGGGTGGTGATCCTTTATGCGTTCTGGTTCCTCCTGATGTGGCTGGTGGTGAGGTTCGTACTATAACGTGATGTATCAGAAAAGATACATCGCATATGCCAAAGCGCATGGTAAAACGCCGGACGAAATGCTTGATCACGATAATCACCATATGGTGAATTATATGTTGTGGCTGGGAAATGGAGTCGTCGAGTATAGGCAAGAAAACCCGGATGCATTTACGGGCAGTCGCCTTGTCGATCACGATGGTTTTGATAGATACTTGGAAGATTATAGTGGCGATGAGCACGATCAACTTGCATAACATGGACTGCATGGATTTTATGCGTGACGTGCCGGATAAAACCTACGATCTGGCCATTGTTGATCCGCCGTATGGGATAGGTGATACATGGAGCAAGAGTAGAAGAGATCGCTTTTACCACAAAGGTAAAATGCACTCGTATCAAAACAGGTCAGCACCAGATTCAGATTATTTCGCAGAACTACAAAGGGTGAGTGAGAACCAGATTATTTGGGGTGGTAATTATTACACGGATCATTTGTTGCCGACAAATGCATGGATAGTGTGGAATAAAGGGCGCGATGCTGAGAAAACATTTATGAGTGAGGCGGAGCTTGCATGGACTTCATTTAAAAAGGTTTTACGCATAGCTCATTTCTTATGGGACGGAGGAAAGAAGTGCGAGAATGTGGATAAATACCACCCCCATCAAAAACCCGTCGCGCTTTACAAATGGCTTTTGAAGAACTACGCCAAGCCAGGGGACAAAATCCTCGACACGCACGGCGGGAGCATGAGTATTGCCATTGCCTGTTATGACATGGGGTTTGACCTCGATCTTTGTGAGATCGATGAGAAATATTTTGCGGATGCCAAGGCAAGATTCGAACGGCACATGGCTCAAACAAGGCTTTTTGAACCAAAAGCAACGACATGAGGCACTTATCAATCGACAAAGCACAATCGCGCCCTTCATGGCTGACTATCGAACCATAAGTTCCGGTTTCTGGAACGACCCGTACATCGAAGAGCTGGAGCCGCAGGAGAAGCTTCTCTACATCTACCTCTTTACCTGCCCTCATATCAACAATGCGGGCATCCTGCATATTTCTCCCCGGAAGATGGCATTCGAGACCGGGATTAAGGATGTGGCAACGCTGATCAAGAAGTTTTCCGACGACGACAAGCTGGTTGAGTGCGAGGGGTATTTCTGGGTGGTGAACTTCATCAAACACCAATCTTCGACGTCTCCGAAGATCATTCAGAGCATCGGCAAGGCGCTTCATGCCGCGCCCGTTTCACTGGTCGATAGGGTATTGAAGCACTACAAGGCGTTACAGATACCCTATGCATACCCTATCGATACCCTATGCATACCCTACGCTGAAAGGGAATTGGAAAGGGAAAGGGAATTGGAAGGGGAAGAGGAAGACTCTTCTCCCTCCGAAACGCCGCCGCCGGAGCCGGAAAGCAAGGAATCGCTGCCGAAAGCCTTCCTGGAGTCGGAATTCAGGGAGGAGGCTTACGAGTTTGCCGACTGGTTCCGAACCATCACATCCGGGAGTGTGAAGTTCGACCGTGACGCATGGGCTCGGGAGTGGGACAAGTTGCGCCGGATCGACGGCAGGAAGGACAAGAAGGATATCTGCCAGGCCATAGAGTGGGCCAGGGGCGATCCTTTCTGGAGTACCAACTTTCACAGCCCGTTGAAGCTGCGCAAACGCAACGACGACGGGGTGATGTACATCGATGTGTTCATCGAGAAAATGAAGCAACCTAAACGGCGGAACAATGCGGCAGACAGTACAGAAGACGGCAACCCACATGCAAAGGCAAACGCAGCAGCAATCGAGGCGTTGCAGCGAGGCGATTTTGCAGAAAGCATGGCGGGTGTTGGTAACCGGTCAGGCTGAAAGCGTCGATCAACAGCGCAAGGCGGCCGAATGGGCTCTGCAGCGTGCGAGCCCCGAACTGATCGTCGAGATGGTCAAGAAGATGCAGGGGCTCAAGGGCCGGTTTTACTCGGAGGTGGCCGAGCGGATGTACGGGCAGGAATGCGCCCTCGGCCAGCTGGCGCACGTCGAGCAGTCGATCTGCGAGATGCTGCACCGCAAAAGGATCACCGTTGCCGAACTCGCGGAGTGGTACCGGCTCGCGATCGAGACGCTCTTTGAAGGAGACCGGTTCACGCCGCTGCCGGACTACACGGACAGCGTGAAGTTGGCCGAGCGTGCTCAGGGATCGGTAAGACGGTTGAGGGAAGCTGCCGAGGAGATCGTTCACCCTGCGATTCTGCCTCGCGAGATCAGGCAACTCGCCTCGCTCACAACCGTGAAGACGTTGCCGGAACTGTTCGCCGAACTCAAAAAGAAGTTCGAATGAAGAAAGACGATATCATGGCAATGAGCGACGAAGAGCTGAGGACGCTTGTGATAGAGCAGCAGCGCAAGATCGAACGGCTCTACAAGGCCCAGGTGAAGTTCAAGCGCAATATAGAGGCCAAGCAGGCGGTGATCGAGCACTTGCAGAGCAACAACGCGCGCCATATTGTCGAAGCGGTAAAGCAAATTGTGCCGCTCAAGCAGAGCGGGTATTGAAATCGCTCTCAACAAAAAGGATCGCGGGTCCTTCCTGGAGCCCCGAACTGTGATTGGTTTCGCGCGGCGGGATTTTTTTAGCCTGAGATGAAAAAAATATGCGCTTCGCTTTCGCATGTAATTTATGTAAATGATTGAAATGAATGATGTTGCAACTCAAAAGCTGTTCCCCTTCAAGGATGATTTTTCGATAAAAAGGGTTTCGACCGAGGAACTCTCAGCCTTGATGGGCATCACGCCCCGAAGGATACAGCAGCTCGAGAACGAGTTGCCGGCTTTCCGGGAAGCAAATATCGGCAGAGGGATGTGGATCTGCGCCACAGCGATTCAGGCCTACATCGAGTACCGGTTACAGGGCGCGAAACAGGAGCAGCCAGGCGAAAAGGAGAATGTTAAGGACAAGCTTATGAGGGTCAAAGTTGAAAGGGAGGAGTTGCGGCTGAAGGAGGACCAGGGCAAACTGGTGAAAATCGGTCTCGTGCATTCCGTATACAAGGAGATCATGCTGAACGTCAGAACACAGATTCTCATGCTTCCCTGGCGCCTGGCGACCATGAAAATGCCGTCGTCGCCGCGGGAAAAAGAGGCGATGTTCAGCGGCGAGATAGAAAAAGCGTTACAGGAAATATCGGACAATGGACACCTTAACGGCCGGGAAGGTCAGGAAGAAGGCGAAGACGCTCTATAAGCTGCTCGCTCCGCCTCCGCGGGAAACCATCTCGGAGTGGACCGACAAGCACCGTTATACCAATGACGGCAAGTATTACGTCGATACGGCCGCCTATCAGCGGGGCCCGATGGACGCATTGAGCGATCCGATGGTTGAAGAGGTCATCATGATGACCTCGGCCCAGATCGGCAAGACCGAGATCATTCTGAATATGATCGGGCGTTATGCTCATCGCGAGCCGTGTTCGATCATGTGGCTGTTGCCGTCGCTGACGATGGCCAAGCAGGTGACGAAGTCGAGGCTCGAACCGATGTTCGAGGTGACGCCGGCATTGCGGGGCATTCTTGCCGACAAACGCAAGAGGGACGGAAAAAACAGCCTCGACTTCAAGAAGTTTCCCGGCGGGGAACTGATCATGGCCGGGGCGAACAGCCCGGTTTCTTTGTCGTCCTTCCCGATACGGATACTGCTCGGCGACGAGATCGACCGGTGGGGGAAATTGATTAGGAGCGAGGGGGATATCCTGATGCTCGCCCGCAAGCGCACCACGAAATATGCCAGCAACAAAAAGATTTTTCTTGTCAGCACGCCGACCGAGAAAGGGGAGTCAAGGATCGAGCCTGCATACAAGGAAACCAACCAGCAGCAGTTCTATGTGCCGTGTCCGCATTGCGGCGGTTTTCAGACGCTCAAGTTCATGAACCTGATGTTCGAGTACGATCAAGAGGCGATCAAGGGACTGACAGAGGGAGCCGACGAGACAGAGGAGTTCGACTGGAAGCGGAAAGCGATCGCGGAGCACATCCACGCCTGGTTCGTCTGCGAGCATTGCGGTGCGGTGATCGAGCATGAGGACAAGTATGATATGGTGCAGTCGGGGGAGTGGCGGGCGAAGTTTCCGAAGATCGTCAAACGGCAGGGTTTTCATATCTGGCAGGCCTACAGTCCTTTCGTCACCTGGGCGGAGACGGCGGCCGAGTTTCTCTACGCCACCGGCTACCCGGACCGGATGCGTGTATTTACGAATACGGTTCTCGGTGAACTGTTCGAGGAGAAAGGCCAGCGGTTGGAAGACGCGCCGCTCATGGAACGGCGGGAACACTACCCGAGCAAGCTTCCGGAGAAAATCGAAGTGGTGACGGTCGGAGTGGATGTCCAGGGCGACCGGCTTGAATGCGAGATCATCGGCTGGGCCGCAGACGGTGAGAACTGGAGCCTCGATTACCGGGTCTTGTGGGGCAATACCCAGTTGCTCGACACCTACGAACAGCTGGAGTATGTCTGGGAGCTGGAATGGGAGCGGCAGGACGGCGCGCTTCTCAGCGTCGACGCGCTCGGCATCGATGTGGGTTACAACCCTTCGGAGAAGGGCAACACGGAGAACGTCGATTCGAACGTGATTTACGATTGGGTCGAGTCTACCTCGAAGCTGCACAGGGTGTTTCCCGTCAAGGGCAGCTCTACGCGCGTCGAGGGGGTCGTCAAATGGACGCGCGCCGGGAAGCGGCGGTTGAAACTGTGGCTTGTCGACGGCGAACAGGTGAAGGACGTGATCTTGAAACGCCTGGTGATCAAGCCGGGCAATCCGGGAAGCTGCCACTTTCCGCTGCACTACGAAAAGCATTATTTCATGATGCTGACGGCGGAAGAGAAAAAACTCAAGGCAGGCCGCCGTGTCTGGACAAAGATCAAAGAGCGAAACGAGGCGGTCGATACCCGGCAATATGCTTATGCCTGCACGCTGATCTTGAAGCCGAAGTGGGGCTACATCAAGCGCCGGCAGGTCGAGCGGGAAGTACCGGAGGAAGCAGGAGAAGAGGGAGAGGGCAGAGAGAGAAAGCGGCGGCTCAGGGTCAAGAAACGATCGTTGTATAGGCTGAATAAACAGTAATTGACATCACGTGCTGGCAGACAGTACAGAATATTTACGTTATTTTGTTTCTAACCAGTTTCTCCTCAACCATTCTATTTGGTCTATGAATATCAAGGTTACACTCGCGATCATCACGGGCATTGTAGCGATTGTTGTTGCCGTCATCCAGTTTGGCCCCGGCTGGTTTTCGTCCGGAGGAGGTGACCCGAAACCGGGAAACGGGAAGAATGAGCAAACTATCACTACCGGGGATATTCAAGCAGGAGGGGATGTGAAGATCAGTCAGACGATGGTTGTTCACAAAGAGCTCGATGTCGCTGCAAAAATCATTGAAGAACAAAATTGGAGCGAAGCGAAGAAAAATCCCGCATTCAGGCGGTTTGTGAGATCAAGGCTTCACAAGAATATCGAAGAGCTCGATGTTGCTGAGCGAGCGACATTCTGGCAGGATATGCAGAAGTATCTTGATGAGGAAAAAAAGGCGGACAAGAAATATGCTGAAATCAAACAACAACCTTTGGGAGATGAACTCAAGAGCTTGTTCTCCAAAATAGATCAGGCAAAAGGTTCGTTCGATTATGAAAAAGTTGACCGGCTTCTGCAAGGATTTGAGGGGAAGCATGTTGATTTAACCAATGATCTGGCAAAGGTGTTTTACTTGCGAGCCCAAAACCTCGAGCTGCAAATCAGGTATCATGACGCAGAAATATATTACCGTAAGGCTGTAGAGCTGGAAGACCAGAACCCTGTGTATCTGAACGATTATGCTGGAATACTCCGGGAATTAGGCAAGTACGCCGAAGCTGGGCCGCTGTTGCGTCGCGCGCTGCAGATCCGTGCAAAACAGTTGAGCCCAGAGCATCCCGATGTCGCACAGAGCCTGAATAATCTGGCTCTCTTGCTTCAAGAGCAGGGCAAGTATTCGGAATCCGAGCCGCTGTACCGTCGCGCGCTGGAGATTTGTGAAAAACAGTTAAGCCCAGAGCATCCCTCTGTCGCTTTGAGCCTGAACAATCTGGCTAGCTTGCTTCATGACCAGGGCAAGTATTCGGAATCCGAGCCGCTGTTGCGTCGCGCGCTGGATATCCGTGAAAAACAGTTGGGCTCAGAGCATCTCGATGTCGCAACCAGCCTGAACAATCTGGCTGCATTACTCAGAGTGCAGGGCAAGTATTCGGAATCCGAGCCGCTGTACCGTCGCGCGCTGGAGATCAGTGAAAAACAGTTGGGCTCAGAGCATCCCTTGGTCGCAACCAGCCTCAACAATCTGGCTCTCTTGCTTAAAGAGCAGGGTAAGTATTCGGAATCCGAGCCGCTGTACCGGCGTGCGCTGAAGATCCGTGAAAAGCAGTTAGGCCCCGACCATCCCTCTGTCGCTTTGAGCCTGAACAATCTGGCTAGCTTGCTTCACGACCAGGGCAAGTATTCGGAAGCCGAGCCGTTGTACCGTCGCGCGCTGGATATTTGGGAAAAGCAGTTGGGCCCTGATCATCCCGATGTCGCTTTGAGCCTCAACAATCTGGCTCTCTTGCTTCACAACCAGGGCAAGTATTCGGAATCCGAGCCGTTGTACCGTCGCGCGCTGGATATCCGTGAAAAACAGCTGGGCCCTGATCATCCCGATGTCGCACAAAGCCTGAACAATCTGGCTGGATTATTCAGAGCCCAGGGCAAGTATTCGGAATCCGAGCCGTTGTACCGGCGCACGCTGGATATTTGGGAAAAGCAGTTGAGCCCAGAGCATCCCGATGTCGCTTTGAGCCTCAACAATCTGGCTTCATTGCTTAAAGACCAAGGCAAGTATGGCGAAGCGGAGCCGCTCTTTCAGCGCGCGCTGGAGATCATGGAAATGGCTTTAGGGACAACACATCCCAACACGATCACTCTAAGGGACAATCTCACACGTTTACAGGAGGAGATGCAGAACAAGTGATTGTCCGGTTGTCTCAACCGGGTTGTCCCGATAAACGATAACAACGATGAGGCGCAAGTAATGCAGATATCTATCCGTTCGGACACAAAACGAACGCTCAAAGACTTTCAGGACATCCGTCAGAAATCTATTCCTTATGCGATTTCTCAGGCCATCAACGATACTTTGTTTGATCTTCGCAAAAAGTTACCAGAGGAAATGCGGAGTGTGTTTGATGAGCCGGTTTCTTTTACTACAAAGCCGGGTGCATGGGAGATTCAGAAGGCGAGCGCGCGGGCCGCTTTGACGGGCGTTATCAAGTTGCGCAGGGTTCAGGCTACTTATCTTCGATGGCCGATTAAAGGGGGTGTTCAGCGGCCACGGAAAAAATCGATTCCGGTCGCACAGGAAAAAGGCGGTTTGACGGCAAGACACGGTGGCCTGAGGAAAGATTGGGCCGATCGTTTGAAGGATAAGAAGAGATATTTTAGCGGTACGCCCAAAGGTGGAGGTCGCCCTGGCGTTTATAAAAGGCTCGGCGTTTCGAAAAAGAAACCCGGCGGACACAAAATCAGGCTTGAGGTTGGTTGGGAAGATCGTTCTGACTACAAGCAGGGGACTTGGGATTTTTACGAGTCTTCTTATGCATACATCCAGAGGAACTTCACGAAGAATTTCAGGAGAAGGCTTCAGAAAGCCCGTGAATACCAGCAAAGCAAGGGTATCAGCCGTTGAATACCGGCGCTATGCGTGACGAAAAAGTTTTTTGCCCCTCTGTAAAGCCTCGCCAATAAAGGCGTAGAAAGATTCTCGTTCCATATTGAACGACATTCTTCCCTCTTATTGCCATCTGATAACCGTTTCTGCTTTTGTTGAAAAGCAAAATTCAGAATGGCGGCACTTCCGACACGCATACCATCAAAGCTGACCGCAGGCGATTGCGTCGAGTGGACGGTCAGGTTGCCGCGTACTGGATCAGCGAACGCGGGATGCAGAGCGATTATGCCGGCGGGCATGATGGGCTCTTATCCGACGAACGAGGAGATTGCTGAGATGGGCGTGAAAACGCTGCCGAGCAGACGTGGAGAATAGCGGCTGTCACGAAAAGGTAAATGATACAGATAGAGGAAGCCCGATCAAATTCGGGCTTTTTAATGCAAAAAAAACACAGTTTTTTATGCGTTACGATCCATATACGATTCGTAAAAAATGTGATGTGATTGTATATGTTTATAAAATAGTGTCTTATCTACTCTGTTTTCATATGCGGGAAGAAGATGACATCTCGAATGGACTCCTGTCCGGTAAGCAGCATCACAAGCCTGTCAACACCGATGCCAAGGCCGGCGCATGGCGGCATACCGTATTCAAGGGCGCGAAGGAAGTCCTCGTCGACAACCATTGCTTCATCGTCACCGCGCAGCCGCAGTTTTGCCTGAGCTTCAAGCCGCTCGCGCTGTATAACCGGATCGTTGAGTTCAGAGAACGAGTTGCAAAGTTCTTTGCCGCCGACTATAAGCTCGAAACGCTCGACAACGCCTTTTTCTGAACGATGGTCTTTGGCAAGGGGTGACATCTCGGTCGGATAGTCTATAATAAAGGTTGGCTGGATAAGTTTCGGTTCTACAAATTCTCCGAAAATTTCGTCAATGATCTTGCCGCTGCTGATTTTCGGATCAAGCGAAAGGCCCAGATCCTTGGCCATGTTTCTCAGCTCGGTCTCGGATTTCTTCCGAATATCCACTGCACAGTATTCCCGGATCGCATCAACGATGGTAAGTCGCCTGTAAGGCGGCTTCAGGCTGATGTCATGGCCAAGGAACAAGGTAGAGCTGCTTTCATTTACA
This sequence comes from Chlorobium sp., assembly GCA_028277485.1. Taxonomy (GTDB): domain Bacteria; phylum Bacteroidota; class Chlorobiia; order Chlorobiales; family Chlorobiaceae; genus Prosthecochloris. The sequence continues at coordinate 8,580 of JANQGE010000071.1, read as the reverse complement.
GCCTTACCGGTCCGGTAGACCAGCTCCTCGACAAGTTCCATCATCCAATAATAATCTTTGTAAGCGACGTATAGTTCTACCTGGGTAAACTCCGGATTATGGAAACGGTCTATCCCTTCGTTACGGAAATCTTTTGCGAACTCGAAGACGCCATCGAAACCCCCGACAATCAGCCGTTTCAGATACAGCTCGTTGGCGATCCTCAAATAGAGTTCCATATTCAGCGCATTGTGGTGCGTGATGAACGGTTTTGCTGCGGCCCCGCCATAAACCGGCTGCAGGATCGGCGTTTCAACTTCAAGGTAGCCCTTTTCGATAAAGAAGCCGCGTATGAAGGAGATGATAGAGGATCGTTTGATAAAGGTCTGCTTTACATCGGGGTTAACGATCAAATCAACGTAACGCTGCCGGTAACGTGTTTCCTTGTCGCTGAAAGCATCATATGTGATTTTCTGCCCGTCAACTTCCTTTTCCTTTGCAACCGGAATCGGCCGTAGAGACTTGCTCAGGAGCTGGAACTCCTCTGCATGGATCGAGATTTCACCGGTTTTCGTGCGGAAGGTGTACCCTTTTATGCCGACAATATCTCCGATATCGAGCAGCTTGAAGATTTTGTAAGCATCCGGCCCGACATCGTCCCGCCTGATATAAACCTGTATTTTTCCTTCTGTATCCTGGATGTGGAAAAACGACGCCTTGCCCATTTTTCTTATGGTCATAATACGGCCGGCAACCGAAACGGTTTCAGGCGTGCCATCCTGATGCCTTTCTATAATCTTTTTTGAATATGCAGTTACATCAAATCCGTAGGGGTATGGATTGATCCCTTCTTCTGCAAGCTGTCTGCGTTCCTCAATCCGTCTTTTCATCTGATCGTTCAGCGCACGCAACTCTGCATCCTGATCGGCTGATCTGTCATGCTGCGTGTTATTTCCCTGTACTTCGGTCATGTTTTTCAGTAGTGTGGTATATTTTTTAAGAAACTTATTTATACATCCCGATTTTATCGGGACAATGAGAAACGATCAATTTAAGTCTGCTGTGCGGGCATCTGCATTCTGTACCATGTAAGGGGAATGGTGCGTATTTTCTGGTAGAACGATCTATAAGCTCTTTGGGAGAAAACGTCGTAGCTGTTCTCTTCAATGGATTTGAGGATATTGCAGTAGTTCAGGCTGCTGACCTTTACAGCAAGCCGGCTGCTTTTCTCCAGCATGGGGATGCCCTGATCCGATGATTCATAATAATTTCTTGCGCGGGCGATCTGGAACTTGATCATCTCTACAAAGTTGTCGTTTATTTCCTTTCGCATGAGCTCCTCTCGCGTATAACTGAACCGGTCGAGATCCTCCAGGGGGAGGTAGATTCTGCCCCGGTCAACGTCCTCTCCGATGTCACGAAGAATGTTGGTGAGCTGCATGGCTATGCCAAGCTCGATGGCATGGTCAAGCGCTTTTTCGTCGCAGTAGCCAAAAATTTCCGAACACATCAAACCGACAACCGAGGCTACCTTGTAGCAGTAAACATAAAGTTCATCGAATGTTTTGAATGGCTTGAAATCGATATCCATGGCTACGCCGTCCATAAGGTCCAAAGGCAGCTCGATGGGGATGTTGTAATTTTTCAAAGTATCCTGCCACGCCATCATGATGGGATCATTGTTATGATTGCCTTCGTAGCATTCATGAAGCCGGGTTTTCCAGTCAGCCATCATGGAACTCAATGCCGCTCGGGTCAGCGTGCCGTTCGTGAGCTTGTCTTCAGCCAGATCAACCAGGTCATCAACCGTTCTAAGCAGGGCATACATGGCGTATATCGGGTTGCGCTGCTTTTTCGAGAGGAACAGTGTGGCGAGGTAAAAAGTTTTGGCATGATGCTTGGCAATCTGGCGGCAGTACCGGTAGGCGTTTGTAAGCGTCAGTCTTTTATCAAATCCCTGCACAACGGTTTTTCCATTATAACGGTAATTCATCGAACCTGTCTGCTTTGATGAGCTTGACCTAAATCGAGCGGCTGTTCAAGCACCCCATAACAGTGACGAATAAGCAGTGACGAGCGATCATAAAGCAAAGACAGTCGGGCTGCCGATCTATCGAGCCGGTTTTGACATCTAACTTTTGAACTTTGAAGTTCTTATCATCTCATGTCACTTTTTTTCGGGGCGGTGCGAAATGCTCAATTTAGAATTGAAAAATAGCAAGGCCTTTCCCGGTATTCGGTGCAGGCGAAGAAAAAAAATGTGTAACTTTTTAAGGCATGATTAAGTTATAAGGAGTGTTGGCAAGATAAGATAAAGCGCATAATATAGCAATATGTAAAGATGAGCGCTCACACCGCTCTTCATCGTCCAACTTTATTTTTTTCCGATATTGAGTACGAACGCTTCTCAAGAAGTAACAAAAGAACGGGCGCTGCTTGTCGGCGTAAGCTCCCCTCCGGAATTAACCGGGTCAATCGTCGAAGATCATTTAAATGAACTTGAGTTCCTGGCAGATACAGCGGGAGCGGAGGTGATTTCGCGTGTCGTTCAGGAGCGGAAACAGAAGGACCCGGCATGGTTTCTCGGCAAGGGCAAAGTCGAGGAAATGGAACATATCGTCAAGGGCTTGCTGATAGATGTCGTTATTTTTGATGAAGACCTTTCACCGGTGCAGGCAAGAAACCTGGAAAGTGCGCTTGGCTGCAAGGTAATTGACCGTACTGAACTGATCCTGCAGATTTTTGCTATCCGGGCTAAATCCACCCAGGCGAAAGTGCAGGTTGAGCTGGCCCAGCTTGAATATCTTCTGCCTCGTCTGACTCGCCTGTGGACTCATTTGTCCAAGCAGAAAGGCGGCATCGGGACAAAGGGGCCCGGAGAAACGCAGATAGAAACCGACCGTCGGCTTGTACGCAACAGGATTTCTTCCCTGAAGAAAAAACTCAGAGAAGTCGCTCTTCAGCATGCTACCCAGACAAAAGAACGAGGTAAAATTCCCCGTGTGGCGCTGGTAGGGTACACGAACGCCGGTAAATCGACACTGATGAACGGGCTCTGCCCGGAAGCTCGTGCTTACGCCGAGGATCAGCTTTTTGCAACCCTTGATACCAAAACCCGCCGCCTTGAGCTGAAGATCAACAAGGTAGTATTGCTTTCCGATACGGTCGGGTTCATCCGGAAACTTCCTCATCGCCTTGTCGAGAGTTTCCGTTCGACACTGGACGAAGTATTGCAGGCTGATTTTCTGCTGCATGTGATCGATGCCAGCCATGATGGCTTTGAAGAGCAGGCTCATATCGTACTCGAGACGCTTCGGGAGATCGGGGTCAAACACGAAAACATCATCGAGGTCTTCAATAAGATCGATGCTGTCGAACAGCGGGAAACCCTTCGTACCCTTCGCCACAAGTACCCGGACGCTCTTTTTGTCTCGGCAAAACGGGGGATCAATCTCAGTGCTCTTAAAGAAGCAGTCGGTGATTACATCGCGCGGGACTATCAACTGCGAACCGTCAGAACGCACATGTCCAATTACAAGCTGATAGGGTATCTTTATGATCATGCGGAGGTAATTGACAAGAGGTATGTTGAAGAGGATGTGGTGTTGGAATGCCGGGTGCACTACAAAAATCTCAAACATATCGATGCTTGGGTAGAGGCATTCGAGAAAGAAAACAGCCATGTCGCTTGAGCTTTACAACACCACGCGCAGGGAGATACCGCAGAAAAAACTTGAAGCAGTCATTGAAAGAGTAATCGAACGGGAAGGTTCTACAGTCAAGTCTGTCGTTGCAGTTTATTGCGGTGACAGGTTGATCCACCGGATCAACCGGGAATTTCTTGGGCATGATTATCCTACCGATACCATTACGTTCAGATATAATTGCGGCAAAGATGTTGAAGGTGAATTTTATGTCTCGCTCGATATGGTCGCGGAAAATGCCCGGCGTTTCAGGACAGATTTCAAAAGCGAGCTCTTTCGCGTTACTATTCACTCCGCGCTTCATCTGACCGGTTACGATGACAGTTCTGACGATGCTAAAGCGTCAATGAAGGAGAAAGAGGATTGTTATCTTGCTCAACTGAGTTTTCAATAAAACTCCCCTGAAACCGTCCTTAATCCATATTCAGCAATCTCTTTCGGGAAACCGACAAACAACCGTCAAACAATGATGATTGGCGCTGAAAAACTGTATCCCGAACCATGAAAGGTTTTAATGGGGATCCTGTTGTTGTCTGCACCTTTTTTTTGGCGTAAACGATAAATCAGTACATCAAGGGATCGATTGCCGTGTTTATTGTTTGTGTAATCAAGAGCTTTCAAGAGGTCTTGACGTGCAACGACCGTGTTGGAGAATGATGCCAGCATGTTAATCAAATCAAACTCCTTTGAAGAGAGTTTCACTGTATTTCCCTTTGGGGTGCAGAGGGCCATGTCACCGCGAATAAGGGTCCATTGCGTCAAGGCCGGCTCGATATCTTGCTTTTCCTGATGCGCGGACGGATGATTGTCAAGACGTCCCAGAATACTGTATATAGAAGCTGCCAATTCAGAGAAGTCCACCGGTTTAAGCAAGTAGATGTCTGCACCGGCTTGATAGGCGGTAATTCGGCTATCAAGGGAGGACTGCGCAGTCAGCACTATTATGCGCATGTCGGTATTGTTTCGGATGTATTCGGCGAGCACAATGCCGTTCTGGTCCGGCAAGCCGAGATCAAGAATAACCAAAAGGTATTTGTGTAAAGCGATTTTATGATAGAATTCCAGTGCTGATTCCACACCGGTAACGTCAAACCCGGCTAGTACAAGGGATTCTACCATGCTTTCACGAAAGTCGCGGTCGTCTTCAACAATGATAATCCGCTTGCTGTCGTTCATGGGGCAGGGGGTTTGTTTTTCACAAGTGGCAAACGAACTGTTGCTTCGACTCCGGATGCGATGCCCGCGAGGGTGACGCTTCCGAGATGCTGACTGATGATATTCCTTGCCAGCCACAATCCGAGACCTGCACCAGCGGTATTGGCGGAGTTTCTGCCGCGTTGGTACTTTTCGAAAAACGCTTCTGCTTCGTCTTCTGTAATACTGTTCCCTTGGTTTTGTATTCTGATAACAACCTCGTCAGCTTCGATACAGCACTTTACTTCAATCGTTGAATCCGATGGGGAATATTTGCGGGCATTGTCCAACAAGTTGAAGATAACGCATTTAATCTGAGATTGTTCCCCTAAAACTTCATACTTATCAAGGTACTCTGAATATTTGATACATCGTTCCAGCCACATGTTGCGGAATATCTCAACCTGTGAGGTAATGACCGGAGCAATCTGGAACTGCATCAATGTCGGTGATTTCTGGGATTCAGAAATGCGGCTGTCCTGAATGGATACTTCCAAAACTTCAACAAGGCGGTTGATGGCACGGTTTATCTTGAGGAGTTCTTGTTTATTCGAAAAGTTTCCCATTTTGTTTTTGACCTTGATAAGATCAAGATTGGTGCGGATAATTGCCAGGGGAGTACGGTATTCATGAGAGATCATGCTTAAAAAACGCTGCAGACGTTTGACTTCTTCCTGCAGTTGCTTTGTGCGATCTGCAACTGCTTTTTCAAGCTGGTTGATGTTTTGTTGTTGCAACTCCTGTAAGGTAATATCGGTTATCATCATCAGAAGAATGGGCTTGTCTTCCAGCATGACGACTTCCGAAAAATAAAGGGCATTAATCGACGTTCCCGTTCGTGTCCGCAAAAGGAGTGGTTTGTTGATCACAGTGTTATCGCGGCCTGGTGTCCCCTCATGTTCGCTGCTATCTGCATGGAGTCCGAGATAAGAGGTTGGTTTGCCTATGATTTCTTCTTTGGTATACCCGAACAGCTTTAACCATGAAGCATTTGCATCGATCATGCAGCCGTTCTGCAAATCTTTGATACTTATGGCTACCGGAGCATTATCAAAAATACTCCTGAATTTCAATTCATTCTCTTTGAGTTCTTCCTCTAACCTTTTTTGTTCATTGATATCCATGCCGACAGCCACTACGCAGCGTTGTCCATCAATAACAATCCGCCTTCCTCGTGTTGCAACCCATTGTGCGCTATCGCTGCCGGGAGGTTGAATTCGCACTTCACTGCCGTCGTCAGCACCGGAATTCAGAATATTCTGGAATTTCTCCCTGACAGGAAAAAGGTCATCGGCTGAAATGATTTTTTTATAGTCAATGTTACGGCTTTGATTTTCCGCCTTGCCGAGAACGAGTTGGCGGGCGTACTGGTTCCACACGATCAAGTGTCCATCGGTATCCAGAACAGCAGCACAGCCGGGCATCTCGTCAAGGACAGCAGTTTTTAACGCACACTCTTTTTGCAATGCAATTTCGGCACGTTTCTGCTCGGAAATGTCTTCGGTGATGACGAGTAGCCGGGTTACCTCTCCTTCCGGTGACGGGACAGGGTTAATGGTTACCTTCGAGACCCTGTTGCTTGTTTCGTCTTCAAAAACTTCTCTTTTGCCGGTCTGAAGAACTTGCCGGATCTTTTTTCTTCGCTGGTCGGCAAGCTCCGGCATTTGCAGATCGACAGCAATAAGATCAAAAACATCGGCGCCGATGCACTCATGCGGATGTTTGCCGAATGTAGCGGCAAATACCGAATTTGTCGTAAGGATGATGCCCTCCGTATTTATAAGAAAGACGGCCTCGGCAAAGGATTCCAGTAACGCGAAAACGGCATCGTCTGCCTGAATGCTATGTGAAGTGACAGTACTCATGAGTTCCGACAGTTGTCAGGATCATTTGATGGTTCTGCAGCGGGCACAAGAAGTTTGAGCCGCTGGCCAAAGCTGGATGAAACAGCTTTTCGGCCTTGCAAACATGGTGTATTATAGCTGATCTGTTTATAGATAAGCTACGCATTTTATAAGAAACCAGACAAACCGGGTGCAAGGCGTTCGGAACTTGGGGCAATTTCCGGAAATTGTTTGAATGATCTGCAGACGAGAGTGGCTGGAGAGAACCAGATGGTGCCGGTTTACAGGTACTTTAGCCCTATCATCGTGGCTGCTGTAAATTGGTTGATCAGAAAAAGAATATTGTTTATGACCTGAAAGCGCAGAAATGCGTTGTGCTCCTGAACTTTGCTTTTGCCTATGGCATTCCCGAAACCATCATCTACGGCATTTTGCATGAATGAGGCTCCTGTTTTGGGGTCGCGGTATATCGGAATCTGGATGAAAATGTTCACAGCAAGGGAGGCAACAATGAGGTACACCAGAATCTCGAAGCCCCAGATCCACGCAAGAATTGCAAAAACTGCAAAAACGAGATCGATAATAACAAAAGCGGCCAGAAAAGTGTTCCTTGCGCCAATCATGACAGTGAGTGATTTCATTCCGCCTTTGGCATCGCCATCTTCCGATTTGAAGTCGTTCATGATGATGAGTGCAACAGCCATAAAAAAGTTCAGTCCGGCGAGTCCGATGACCTCGGGTCGTATCTCACTGAACAGTGCGTTGGCAGAGAGATAGGTGATGAAACCGTAACAAAGTCCTACAGCAGGAGCTGAAAGGAAGATGTTTTTTTTCAGCTTGACAGGGGGCGCGGAATAGATGTAGCCGAAGATGAGAGCCGTGAAAAGACAGCTGGCAAAAATCAGGCCACGCTGGCCCCCAATGTGAGTGCCGAGCCATGTGCCCAGCAGAATAGCTGTGAAAAGGATAATGCTCCAGTTCCAGATGGCTTCTTTTTCAGACAGGCGTCCTGAAGGAATGGGACGGGTAGGTTCGTTGACCCTGTCGAGTTCGAGATCGAAGTAGTCATTGATCGACTGACTGAAGCCGATGCCGAGAGGTCCCCAGATGACGAACAGGGCAAACAGGAGCAGGTAGTCATGCATGCTCGACTGCATGGCTCCTGAAGCCATGACCCCTCCGGCCAGGCAGGGAAAAACACTGATCCAGGTGACGGGGTCGAGAATCTCAAGGTGGGCTTTGACTTTTTCGATAAAACCTAAGCGTGTTGTCGCTGTCATGATCAGGGTATTATGACCATCATAGATGCTCCTTGTTACCAGGATGCCAATCATCCTCGGATCTGGAAAGAACAGGGGGAAAGAAAATTTCAACTTACAAAAATTATGTTATTTTGTCTATAATAAATGTAAGAAATATGATTTTTTAAGCCGTATTGCGCCTATCGTTATTCTTTAAGGGAGCTTCTATACATTGCCGTGAGTCCCGAAGTACTTTCCAGATTCATTTCACCATTACCCATGACTATCGATGTCCAGCACTGATTCCTTGCCGGTCCAGGTTGCTTCAAAAGGAGTAGATGGTTTGGCAAATAACCTGACATCTCCACGGTCTTCACTGGTATGCCGGGTTTGCAATCTGTGATTGGTAAGCACGAATGTGTAATTATTAATATAAAATAAACACCCATGATGATAAGACTATTGTGGATGCAGGCAGTCAGGTCGGCATGGACTTCATACATCAGAAAGATGGACAAGTCAGTAGTGTCCGGTAAAAAATAAAGAAGGTCTGAAAACTCTTGAGAAACGGTGATATTAAAAGTGACCAAACTTTACAATAAAAGCCGTATTCAGAAG
>JANQGE010000058.1 GCA_028277485.1 Chlorobium sp. | reverse complement strand
AGGTATTTTTCTGGTCATGCTTGTCACTAAGCTCGGCGAAGCCGAAGCGCCGTCACTTGTCACTACTCTTTTGCCAACTGATTCCCTTTCGACCCCGATTCCCGATTAAGTTTTTTTCTTCTTTTGGTGAATTATTCAGGCTATAAGGTTGGGGGCAGGAACGATTTTATCCTGTTGCCAGCAGCATATCGATCTCCCTATGAGGCAGGCCGGTGATTTCAGTCAAGGGTTTCTGGGTGACATACCCCTTGAACGTGTAGGTTCCTTTGCGCAGACTGTGGCTGTTCCAAAGGATTTCCGTGATGGTTTCATGCGCCGTGAGTTTCATCAGGAACGGCAGCAGCGTATTGGTCAGGGCGAACGATGCCGTCCTTGCAACCGCCGAAGGAATATTCGGTACACAGTAGTGTGTAACACCGTGCTTGACAAATATGGGATTTGTATGTGTTGTATGCCTGCTGGTCGCAAAGCAGATTCCCTGATCGATCGAAACGTCTATGATGACCGAACCCGGTCTCATTGTTTTTATGACATCCTCACTGACAATAGGCTTGATAAGTTTCTGTTTGGGGCTGAGTGCCCCTATCATGACATCGGATACTTTCGCAAGTTCCGAGATGTAGTGGTCGTTGGCTATGGCAGTTACAATATGGCGGTTGAAGAACGCCTCAAAACGGCGCAGCCGGTTGATCTCCTTATCGATGACTGTTACCTGTGCGCCAAGTCCCAGCGCATCCTGAGCGGCGAACAAACCCACGGTTCCGGCACCGATGATAGTGATATGTGCAGGAGGGACGCCGGCAATGCCCCCAAGCAGGACGCCACTTCCTCCATAACCTGTTTCAAGATATTTTGCGGCCGTCTGGATAGCAAGAGAACCGGCTATCTCGCTCAGCGTTCTCACGATAGGCAGCTCACCATCCCTGGTTTCGATAAACTCAAAGCCGAGGGCTATAATGTTTTTTTCAAGAAATGTCCCGATAAGTGATTTGCTGACGGATCCAAGGTGGAGTGCGGAAATGAGCATCTGGTGCGGCTTGAAAAGAGAAACTTCTTCAAATTGGGGGGGAGAAACCTTTACGATGACATTTGCATTGTTGTAGAGCGCTTCCGGAGAATCTGTAAGATACCCACCGGCCTCCGCATACTCTTCGTCTGGGAAATTGCTGGCCAAACCAGCGTTTTTTTCGATAAGTACCCGTATGCCATTTTCGTTGAGGATTTTAACCCCTGCGGGGGAAAGTGCCACCCTGCGTTCATCGTTCGCCCATTCTTTAGGGATACCCAGGGCTATGTTCATTTTTTTCTCGGGCTTGATAAGCCATCGTTCCAGAGTTTTAATACCCAAATCGAATTCTATACTTTCAATGTTTCCACTGTATCCCATGCTGTTTGAGGTATTGTTTCTTTAGGATGCTTTTGCGTAAAGGCGGGCTGGTTTATTCAGCGCCCGAGAGAGGCTTTTTTCAGCCGGGTGATGTGCCAAGTGATGTCGATTTCTTTAGGACATGCTTCGACACAATTGTAAGCGGTATAACATTCCCAGATTCCATGGCTGGAAGCTACCTTTTGCAGTCGTTCCTGCTTGGCCTGGTCGCGGGAATCGAAGATAAATCTGTATGCTTTCAGAAGAGCAGCAGGCCCAAGATAGTTTTCATTTGCCCAGGAGGTCGGGCAGGCATGTGTACAGGCCCCGCAGAGAATGCATCGGGTCGATTCCTCAATTATCTCATGTTCAGCAGGGCTCTGCAGACGTTCTCTATCGGGGGGAGGATCGTCGTTGACCAAGTAGGGCATGATATCCCGGTATTTTTGCCAGAAAGAATTTGTATTGATTATGAGATCCTTTTCGACAGGTGCTCCAGGAAGAGGTTCTACCCTTATTCTACGGCTTTTCAGATCTTTTACCAGTGTCGAGCATGCAAGACGGTTCTCACCGTTTATGAGCATGGCGTCGCTTCCGCATACACCGTGCCCGCAGGATTTTCTCAACGCGAGTGTACTGTCCTGTTCAGCCTTGATTTTCAGCAATACGTCCAACACTCTCTCATGAGGGGTGGCATCTACGAGAAACTCTTTGTGGTAAGGCGACATGTCTTTTTGAGGATCAAAACGCAAAATTACTATCGAGTACTGCATGTGGCTTCCGTTAGTCATACCTGATTTGAGCAAGACAGCGCCGCTTTCGAACTACTTCTTTGCAGGGCGTACTCTTATGTGAACCTTTTCGATTTGAGGTTCATCCGTGTAAGTTTCGCATGTCGTTCCAGGAAAACGCAGACTTCCGCCGGAAATACTGCAGAGAGCGCTTGAAGCCGTGTCAAGCAATCCTTTTGTCCCTGTGCCTACGAGATTTGCCGCACCCTGAAAAAACGGGAAAGTTTCAAAAACATTCTGGCTGACAAGTTGTGAAGCATGGCCCAAACCCTTTCCGACATTCTGCAGAGACTTGACAGGATTGAGCCTTCCTTCCCTGACGCGATCGACGATATTGCCGATCCCTGAAGGGAGCTGGTTGACAACATTGTAACCTATGGTCTGGGCGTAGGTGACAAAGCCAGGGACGTTCAAACCAAGAACGATGCGGCGGAGCATTTCCGCCCTCGACAGAACCCGTATGGTGCCATCCTTGATAATCTTTGTCTGACAGGCAAGTCTTCCCCCCGCCTCGCTGAGCTTGTCGGATATAAAGGCTTTTTCGACATCACTGGGCTCGGATAAACAAGCCATGCCTTCCTGCACATACACAAAGCAGCTCTGACAAACGCCGCTGCCTCCGCATATGTAACCGATATGGCATTTGTTCTGTTGGGCGATGTCAAGCAGAAATTCTCCCGGCTGTGCTTCGCAAGGCCTATCATTTATATAAATACGCATGACCGCAACGATTTGTTCTCCATTGATCGATTCTCCCTCCAGGCTTAGTGCTTCGGAAGCAAATATAACTATTTTTCAGGCAACAGTCACTTTTTCTGAACGAACCCGCTACTCTTCAGCAGTTCATTCAGGAATGCTTGAACAATCGATAATTCAAGCATGAAGAAACAGCGTCAATTCACCGGAAGAACATGCTTTTGCAGCTTCAATGACCCGTGTATTTCAGGAACGGGCTTATTATGCACGTTGTCCCCTGAAGAGAGCAACGCCCCGTTGCAGTTTTTCAAGGGATCAGGGACATGTTTTCTTGTGAATGTTCTGGTCTGACTGCTCCCTCCGAAGGCCTCATGAACAGCCATAACCATCAGTTCCAATGCGTCACCGACTGCACCTGCAATATCAGCAAACAGCTGCCATGGATTAAGCTTGCCTTCCGCGAATCTCCGGGCCTGCATTGCTATGGTTTCAGGAAACTTCACTAAAGCCGCCCACCCCATCTTGCCCTGGTAAGGAATGAGCTCCAGAGGTTTCGTCTCAAATGTATATTTTACCTCCTCCACTGTCGTCAGGAGTTTTATCATACCGGGTTTTTCAATGGTCGACATGCAGGCAACCCTGATTCCTTCACTGATCAACTCATCTGAAAGCAGGGCTTTTTCTCTGTCGCTCAATGGCGAAAGCCGTTCCATGCCTTCAATAACCTTCACATAGCAGGTCTGACATATTCCGTTTCCCCCGCAAAAGTAACCGATATGGCTGTGATTTTTCCTCGCGATATCTATAAGGCGTTCGTCTGTGTTGGCTTCACATTGTTTGTCATTTATATATACATGCATGACTATATGGTTTAGTGTTTATATGCCAATACCCTTGATATCATAACGTTTTCAGGCTGTTTAATAGTTGCAAAAATCGGATTAAATATATCTTATTTATGGGGAGGGGGGAATCAGTAGGCAGTAAGCAGTTGGCAAAAGAGTAGTGACGAGTGACGAGAAACAAGTGACAAGGGGGGAAGTTGGCAGTATCCAGTAGGCAGTTGGCAATTTTAAGAATGGTCGATACCGATACCGGCGGCGAATTCCGAAAAGAGAAAATCGGGTTTCGGGGTCGGAAGAGTAGTGACGAGAAACAAGTGACGAGTGACAAGTCAAAATTCAAAAGGAAAAAGTCAAAAAGGGGGAAGTTGGCAGTATCCAGTAGGCAATGAGTCGTCCTGAATACGGTTGACACAAAAATAGAGAAGGGTTTTCATTACTCAGCACTATGAACTATGGACTTGCAACAAAAAAAAGGACACCCTAAGAAGCCATACTGATTGATTGATGATAGCGTTGCATAAACGCAGATGGAGTTGTGTATCCCAGCGTT
>JANQGE010000007.1 GCA_028277485.1 Chlorobium sp. | reverse complement strand
CCGGCCTGCTGGAAATGACGACATTACGTTCAACCTGACGGGTATGTACCGGAAGTCAGATTCCAATGACCATGGAAAAGCACAAGAGTTCGAAGGGAGTGTTCTCGAAGACAGACTTAATTTTGAAAATCGTATAGGGGAGTATCCCGCAGAAGGCTGGTTTGTCGGTCTGGAATCGGATATCCGTCTGGACGACAACTGGAGAATTGCCGCCGTGACAGGATACACCGATACTGAAATCGGGGAATCTACTTTTGATGGTGATTTGTCGCCTGTAGATCCCCCTGACGGTATGATAGCCCATATGAATATGCAGCAATGGATGTTCAGCCAGGATATGCGCCTGCATTATGAAGACGGGCGTTTTCGGGGCCTCATCGGCGGTTATTTTTCGGATTCGGAGTCGTCCGATGGCTCTGCGTGGGTAGGGCGATTTAGTCCTTTTGGTCCTTATCAGGAAGGTGGTTTTGACCTTTCCAAAGATGTTACCATCGCGGCTTTATACGCCAATGCGGACTACGATATTCTCGATAACCTGACATTGAATGCGGGGTTGCGCTACAATTACGAAGAGAGGAGTGAGAGTAATTATAGTGATATAACATATCCCCAAATATCACTGCGATCAGTTGGAGACTTCAGTGGAAAAGAAGAATATTCCCAGCTCCTGCCTTCAGCAAGTCTTACCGTAAAATTCACCGATGATGTCAGTGCCGGCGTGAAGTACGCCAAGGGATACCGTTCGGGCGGTATTGGTGTAGCTCCGTTCGCTCAAGTAACGGAACCATTCGATGAAGAGTTTTCCAATAATTATGAACTGTTTTTACGCACTACTTTTCTTGACGGTCGTTTGACGCTTAACGGCAATGTCTTTCTGATCGACTGGAAAGACCAGCAGATTCCATATACGCCGACAGGCGGGATGCCGGGTATGGACGTTCTTTTCACCAATGCGGGCAAATCCGAGATCACGGGTTTCGAGATCGAGGCAACTGCTGAGGTTACCGATGATCTTGAGACCTTTCTCGCACTCGGCTATACTCATTCCGAATTCAAGGAGTTTATGTATCCAACTTTTGATGAATCTTATCAACCTGTTGAGGTCGATTTGTCAGGACATTCACTTCCGAACTCCCCTGAATGGACTGTTAGTATTGGCGCCAACTACGACCATAGAAGCGGATTTTTCGCGGGAGGTTCATTCCGTTGGGTAGACGAATCGTATTCTGTGATTAATGTAGAGGAGCGGACCAAACTTTCTGTCCGGAACATTCTCGATGCGAGGATGGGGTATCGTGAAGGTCATTGGTCGGTCTATGTCTGGGGAACCAACCTGCTCGACGATTTCTATCCAACTCATATCTACGATTATGCTGGTAATTTTGGCGTCGGTAAATATGCAAAAGTCAGTACCCCGCGACGCCTTGGTATCGGTTTTGAAGCTACCTGGTAAGGGCGTGTCGGCGTGATCCGTGCGGGGTTCTGTGACGGCAGCCGTTTTCTTTTGGATTTGTTTTTAATTGGACAAATTAAATTTACTATTTTCCGACTCGAACTGAGTGGCGCTGCGACGGCGGGAGAGCCGGCGGCGGTTGTCACTGTTGTACAGCCTAACCTGTTAAAAAGAAGTTTATATGCTTTATCCATTAGTAAAAAAGGGGTGTGCATGCTGCCTCTTGATGCTGTCAGTGGTGTCGGGAAGTGCATGGGCGGAGAACGAGGCTGCCGACACCACGGCACAGACCGTTCCCGTGGCCGACAGCGGAACGGAGTCGCCGGCAGATACGATGCAGTATCTGATGCGGGATATCGAGGTGGTCGGCGACAAGGTGGGGCGTGATGTTCAGGACCTGCCGACAAGTACCGCGGTGGTCGATGAGAGCAGGATGAAGAATGAACCGATTGCAACCATCGACGACGTGCTCAACAGGGTTGCCAACGTGAACAGCGAAGGAATGGGGCCTATGGGCGGTTTGTTCAGTATTCGTGGTATCAATCAGGGGAGTATGTTTGCATCTTTCGATGCGACGAATCCGCTTTCCACGGTGTATCTCAATCAGGTGGCGCTGGGTGGATTGATGAGCCAATACATGAGGCCGTCGACCTGGGATGTCCGCTCTGTCGAGGTGCTTCGGGGGCCACAATCCACGCTGCAGGGGAAGAATTCCCTGGCCGGTGCGGTATTCTTCAACTACAACCGTCCCGATTTTACCTTTGACGGCGGATTCCGGGCTGAATATGGCGAGCTCGATACGTGGAATCTCGCGCTCTATCAGAATGTCCCCATTGAAGAGGATGTGCTCGCGGCCAGGGTTACGCTCGAGACCCGTAACAGCGATGGAGGTATCGTCAATCCGATTACCGGCGTGGACGACATCGCATTGATTGATGAAAAAACAGCCCGCCTGCAACTACTTTACCAGCCATCGGGCAACGAGGATATTTCCTTCAACCTGACAGGCTTCTACGTCGATTCGGAAACAAACACCCAGCCCAGGGTGATGGAATTCGGCACGTACAAGCTTGAAGACAGGTTGAATGAGGAGACCTGGCCCGGTTACGTCCCTCAGGAAAATGTGTTCCTGTCTTTGGAATCCGATATACGTCTCGACGATAACTGGAGGATCGCGGCCGTCACAGGCTATTCCGATCTCAAAATCGCCGGTTATAAATATGACGGTGATCAAATGGCGCCCGATCTGATCTGGGTCGATGCCGATATTGATGAAAGTCAATTCAGCCAGGATCTGCGACTGCATTATGAGGGGGACAGGCTGCGGTTTCTCTTGGGAGGATATTATTCTAAAACCGATGTTCAAACCATCTATGATGCTGACGGCATGTTCTCATCGATATTTGATATTGGTGAGGAGGTAACCGTTGCGGCGCTCTATGCAAATGCCGACTACGACATTTTTGATAATCTTACGCTGAACGCGGGTTTGCGGTACAACACCGAAAACCGGGAAAACAACAGCACTTTCTACTATTTTGGTCCCCCGCCGTTCTCGACAGACCCGTTTGCCCCATATGAAGAAAGGGAGGGTTCTGTGGACGCTGATGCCGATTACGATCAGCTTCTGCCCTCGGCAAGCCTTACGGTTAAGTTTACCGATGACGTCAGTGCAGGGTTGAAATACGCCAAGGGATACCGTTCAGGTGGCGTTGCCTCGGCAGTGTTTTTACAGATTGTCGAGGAATACGACGAAGAGACCGCTCACACCTATGAGCTGTTTTTCCGCTCCGTTCTTCTGGATGATCGCCTGACGCTCAACGGTAATCTCTTTTTCATCGACTGGCAGGATATGCAGGTCCCCTATCTTCCGGCGGGCGGCTTCGCCGGTTTCGACGAACTGACCGCCAATGCCGGAAAGACCGAGATCAAGGGGTTTGAGGTTGAAGCCAGGGCCGAAATGACGGATGCTTTCGAAACCTTTCTTGCGCTTGGCTATTCCCATTCCGAATTCAAGGAATTTGAACTTTATGGTCAAGACCTTGCCGGTAGTCCACTTCCGAACTCTCCGGAGTGGACCGTTACCGTCGGTGCGAACTACGACCACAGCAGCGGGTTTTTCGCCGGAGGCTCGTTCCGGTGGGTTGACGAGAGCTATAGTGTGCTCAATGACGAGGAAGTGACCAGGCTTTCCATAAGACACGTTCTCGATGCGAAGGCCGGATATCGTGAAGATAACTGGTCCGTTTATGTCTGGGGCACCAATCTGCTCGACGATTTTTATGAACTGAATATGACGAATATAGCAGGCTACATCGGTATGCCCGGACGGGCTGGAAGTGTCAGCACGCCGCGCCGTCTGGGTATAGGCGTGGAAGCCTACTGGTAGGATTTGCCACATGCAGGGGTGGACTATGCACGATTTCCTGCCGGTCCGGTCAACAGGTATTTTTTTGAAATCTAAACAGTGATACGATGAAACTGGAGATTAACAACCTTTCGAAAACCTACCCGAACGGCGTCAAGGCGATGCAGAATGTGAGCTTGACTATCGGCAGGGGCATGTTCGGTCTGCTTGGAGAGAACGGTGCGGGAAAGTCCACGTTGATGCGAACGATCGCGACCCTGCAGGACGCCGACGAAGGTTCGGTCGTGTTCGACGGCATCGATGTTGCCAAGGACCCGGTGTCGCTCAGGAAAGTACTGGGTTATCTGCCGCAGGAGTTCGGTGTCTATCCGTCCCTGACGGCCGAGGAGTTTCTGCTGCATATCGCCGATCTGAAAGGGATCGCCAAGGCGTCCGAACGCAAGGTCCAGGTCGATGCGCTGTTGAAGAAAGTGAATCTGTGGGAGGACCGCAAAAAAAAGCTCGGCGGGTATTCCGGCGGGATGAAGCAGCGTTTCGGCATAGCGCAGGCGCTGCTCGGCGAGCCGCGTCTCATCATCGTCGACGAACCGACGGCCGGGCTCGATCCGCGTGAGCGCAACCGATTTTACAACCTGCTGTCGGAAATCGGCGAGAACACGGTCGTGATCCTCTCGACCCATATCGTGGAGGATGTCAGCACGCTTTGCAGCGACATGGCGATCATGGGCAACGGCCGTGTGCTGCTCGAGGGAGCGCCCCCGGAAATGGAGCATAACCTGAAAGACAGGCTGTGGATAAAGGAAATCGCAAAGCCCGAGCTGGAGAAATACAGCAGGGAGTACAAGGTTATTGCAAGTCATTTCCATCTCGGCAAGCTGCAGGTGACGGTCGATGCGGAAGAATGTCCCGGAGACGGGTTCGAGGCGAAAGCGCCGTCGCTGGAAGACGTGTACTTCCGGATTCTTTCGCGCAACGAAAAGCCTCAAAAAGCCGCGATGGCCGCAACGGAGTAACAGGAGTGACAATCATGGTAAAAAAAATATTTTCTTTCGAACTTCGTACCCGCTTCACCAGCCCGTTGACCTGGCTCATGCTTGTGATGATGGTCTTCCAGGGTGTATGGTATGCTGTCGGTGTCTACGATTTCTACGTGCACGATCAGACCCTGATCAACGGTGCGGGAATTTTCTACATTTGCCTGTCGGGAGGGGGGTTGCTCCTCATGATCATCATCGCGATGATAACCGGAATGTCGCTCTACCGGGATATCGAGCAGCGAACCGCGTCGTTCATCTATGCGTTTCCGATAGACGAGAAACGGTTTTTCCTCGGAAAGTTTCTCGGGGCATATGTCATCAATCTGCTGCTTGTCGTCGGTTACGTTGCTGGTATGGTCATCATGCCGTATCTCGGTCTGGGTCCGGTGCACAAGTTTGGGCCCGTGCCCTGGCTGCAACTCGTGCACGGCTACGCACTTTTCGGGCTGACCAATATTTTCCTGCTGACAGCGGTCAGCTACTTCTGTGTGGTCCAGTTCCGCAACATGGCGGCCTCCTACATCGGTATTTTCTTGTTTGTGCTGATCTTCCTCGTTGCAGAGGCGGTGAGCGGCAACTCGCCCTATATTACCGCGATCATGATCGGCGATCCTTTCGGCTTTGTCTATACCAAGGAAATCGTCGACGGTATGACGGTAGCCGAGAAAAATACGGGTTTCCTTCCGGTCGACGGAGTGTTTCTTGTCAACCGGCTGCTGTGGACGGGTGTCGGACTCGTCGCGATCGCATACAGCTACTTCCGGTTCAGTTTCCGCTTTTTTATCCAGGCGGCATTCGGATCAACCCGGAAAACGCTGCCCGGTATTGTCGTGGCCTCGCATGATGCCTCGTTCACCCATGTCGAGGTGCCGCAGGTGAAAAGGGTCTTTTCCGTTGATGAATATTTCCGGAAGCTGTGGCGCTTGTCGGTGGTCGAGTTTCTCAATGTCGTGCGCCCGGTGTCGTTCAAGGTCGTGCTCATGGTGATCGCGGTCATGTTTTTCCTCTACATGGTTCTGTGGAACCCGGTCTACTATGTCGGCGCCCAGGTTCCCCTGACGTCCGGTATGACCACGACCCGTCTGCATACCGGTTTTCTGGTGATCATTTTGCTCATGATCTGGTCGGGAGAGCTGTTTTTCAAGGACAGGACCACAGGAATATGGCAGATTACCGACGCGGCGCCGATGCCTTCCTGGGTGACGCTGCTGTCGCGTTTCGTCGCCATGTGCGGCGTGGCGTTCATCATCGCGCTGACCATAATGCTTTCCGGATTGGCGGCCCAGGTCGGCCAAGGATTTTTTGCCATCGACTGGCTGCTCTATATCGACGATCTTCTCGGCTTCAAGCTCGGCTGGCTGACCTACGTGCTGTACATCGGGCTGGTGTTCTTCATCGCCGGGCTGACCGGCAATCGCTTTCTCACGCACGTCATATGCGTCGGATACTTCATCTTCATCGCAATATCTTTCGAAATAGGTGCTATCGAACAGTTGCGCTACGGCTACGCGCTGGTTCCGGGGATCGAGGACTTTTCGGAAATGAACCGTTACGGGATCCTGGCGCTCTCTTCCTTCTGGTATTTCCTGCTTTGGTGTGCCCTGGTCATGTCGTTTCTTCTGGCCGGCATCCGTTTCTGGAACCGGGGTTCGGAGAAAGGAGTTCTCAAAAGGGTGTTTTCGTTTCGTGGTGAGCTGGGATGGAGCGGGGTTGGTGCTTCTCTTGCGGGTCTCGCACTGTTCTTTTTTCTCCAGTCGTTTCTCGTCGCCGAGGTCAACGGGACTCGTAACTATGTTTCCAGCGGCCGGGAGGATGCCGAAGCGGCCGAGTATGAAAAGCGGTTCGGCGAAGTGCGGTCTTTCGCCTCTCCCCGCATAACCGCCGCGGACCTGCAGCTCGACCTCTATCCTTTCGAACAGGCGGCGGAATGCAGGGCCGAGCTTACGCTTGACAACCCTTCGGACAAACCGGTTGAAAAGCTCTACATCAACGCGGATTATTTCACGGAAATCAGATCGGTGCGCATGGACGGCCGGGAACTCGAAAGGCTCGAAGCCGACAAGGTGCTCGGCATGGAAATTTACGCGCTTCCTGAAGCGATGGGGCCGGGTGAAGAGCATTTGCTCGTCATCGATGCCCGAAAAGCCTACCAGGGATTGTCGCAGGGAGAGCCGCATGCAGATCTGGCATACAACGGCTTGTTCATGGAGCGTCCCGTTCCGGTGATCGGCTACGATTCGGACAAGGAACTGCTCGAAAACAACGAACGCCGGGCAAACGGCCTTGAAATGCTCGATTCACGCATGGATCCGGTTGACGATGCGGTTTCGCTCGCCGAGCATTATTTCGCACAGGACGCCGCTCTGGTGGAAGGAACGATAACCGTCAGTACGCCTGGCTCGCAGACGGCGTTCGCTCCCGGTGTGCTGGTGAAGAGCTGGCAGGAAGACGGCCGCAACTACTTCCGTTACGAGCTGGAAAAGCCTTCTCCGCTTCACTGGTATGTCGGCTCGGCCGACTATGCCGAAAAGGCACTGAAGATCGGGGATGTTGATGTCACTCTGCTGTACAAGGATGATCACGATTACAATCTCGATCTCTATCAGAAGGCTCTTGAGGAAGGAATGGCCTATTTGGAAAGTCATATAGGCGATTATCCATACAGCGAACTTCGGGTGGCGGAGATACCTTTCTATCAGGATCCTTCTTACGCCTTTGCCAATACGGTAGCCATTTCGGAGAAAGAGGGGTGGTACGGTGATAGAAACAACGGCGATGTCGTCAGTTTCATCCGGTTTTCGGTTGTAAGGGAGCTGTTCCGCCACTGGGTACTGGAAAACGGTTTTCTGGCAAACGTGCAGGGTGCGGACATGCTATGGAAAGCACTGCCTGAGGCCATGGCGCTGCAGTTCCTGGAAAAGACGGACGGAGAGGAACCTGTCGCCGTCATTCTCGAGAAAAAGAGACGCAAGTACGGCAAGGACAGGGGGACCGAACCGAATCAGGAGCCGCCGTTGGTTTATGCCGACGGTATCGACTATCTGGAAGAAAACAAGGGTACCCTGGCGCTCTATCATCTGTCCGGGAGCATCGGGCACGACAAGCTGCTCCGGTTTGTCCGGGAGTGGTTTGCATCGAGGAAAGGGGAGCCTTTGGTGTTTAAGGACTTTTACGAGTATCTGAAGGGCGAGGAGGTACTCGATGAGAAAATAAGAGCGATGTTTGAGACGGCTGAAGAAAAACAAGGTGTGTGATTATGGATACAAACGTACGGACGGAAAAAGAGGCTGTGAAGCTGCAGGGAGTTCCCGAAACCCTGCTTTGGCCTCTGTGGAACCGGGCGGCCGAGCAGAAACGGAAGGATCGTCTGATCGATGATCCCATTTCCGCCGATCTGGTCGATCGGATCGACTATGATTTCAAGGGGAGTTTCGGCAAGCCCAACGCCGGTCATGCGGTGCGGGCGCGCGTCATCGACGACGCGCTGAAACTCTGGCTCGAAAAGAATCCCGGAGGAACGGTGATTTCCCTGGGCGAAGGACTGGACACCCAGTTCTGGCGCGCCGACAACGGTACGCTACGCTGGATTTCCGTGGATGTCGCCGAGAGCATCGAGGTGCGCAGACGGTTCCTGCCCGAGGAAGGGCGGATGGAAACCGTTGTCTGTTCGGCCCTCGACGACCTGTGGCTGAAGAAGATATCTCAGGGCTCGAAGACGTTCGTCGTCATGGCGGGACTGCTGATGTACTTCAGGGAAGGGGAAGTCAGGGAGCTGTTGTATCGTATAGCCGAGCGCTTCTGTGACAGCCAGGTGATGTTCGACGTCATTCCTGTCTGGTTTTCCAGGAAAACGCTCAAAGGGATGAAGGTGACGAAGACGTATACCGCGCCGCCCATGCCGTGGGCGCTGAACTACGGTGAATATGGGTGGTTTGACGGGATTCATCCGCGCTGCCGGATCAAGCGGAAAATGACCTATGCCGATCCGTATCCCGAAAGGATGCGTCCTTATTCCTATCTTCTGGCTTTTCCCTGGCTGACCAACCGGCTTGCTTCCGGGATTGTGCATCTGGAGATTACATAAAGGAATATGATTGCGTGTTACTAACTAAACCAAGGGTTTCGGAGGGTTTTCGGAACAAATCCCAAAAATCACCTTTGCTCAACAAACCCGGAGCACCTTATAAAATCAATATTCATATGATTTAAATAAAAACATAATGAATCAAACTATATCACAAAAAGAATCATTCTGGTCAAGGTTTGCAACTGATTTTGAGAAACGTAATAATTATGTCGCAGGATATACGGAAATAGAGTTTCTTAAAAATCGATTAGCGGAAAACACGAACCTTGGGATAACACTTGAATTGGGATGTGGAGATGGAGTATTTACAGAAATTATTGCTTCAAATTCTGAAAAAGTTATAGCAACTGATTGGTCTGTCGAGATGGTAGATGTTTCAAGACAAAAGTTCAAAGACAATGAGATTATTCAAGTGAAGCAAGAAGATTGTCTGAATCTTTCTTTTGATAAGAACAGTTTTGATACTGTTTTTATGGCTAATTTGTTGCATGTAATCCCAACACCAGAGAGAGCACTTGGTGAATGCAAACGTATTTTGAAAAGGGATGGGCGCATAATTATTGTAAGTTTTACGATGCAAGGAATGAAGTTCTTTCACAAGTTGGGCATGCGCTATCGATACATTCGAACATATGGTAAACCACCAAAGGAATCAAGAGTTTTGACAACGTCCAATTTAAAAGAGTTGCTCGGTAAAATAGGATTTGAGATAAAGAGTATAGATTTGATTGGTGACAAGATGAAATCTGTTTATGCTATTGCTAAAATTTCAGAAAATTGATAAAGATAGGGGACGTTGTTTATTAGATTGAAAGGTTGGTTGGGTTTCGTATATTGAAAACAGGAAAAATCGGCTTCTTTTAATAAACGAGAAATAATAGCATGCCGCGAGGAGCAAGGCTGGATGCACCGGGAACATTGCATCATGTGATAATCCGGGGAATCGAGAAGGGGAATATCGTTCGGGACGACGAAGACAGAAAAGAGTTTCTTCGGCGCATGGGTGAACTGGCTCAAGGGACGGGTACCAGTATCTATGCGTTCGCATTGATGACAAACCACGCCCATGTCCTGTTGAAAAGCGGTGAACAGGGTTTATCGACGTTCATGCGCCGTTTGCTTTCAGGTTATGCTCAATATTTCAATCGCCGGCATCGACGAGTGGGCCATCTTTTTCAGAACAGATACAAATCGATCATCTGTGAAGAAGAGGCGTATTTCGATAAACTGGTGGCATACATCCATCTCAATCCATTGCGCGCAGGACTCGTCAATTCTTTCGAAGAACTGGCGTCGTATCCCTGGTGCAGCCATGCGGTCATGATGAACAAGGTTCACTGCACTTGGCTGGGTCGTGAGTACGTTCTGCAATTTTTCGGCGACAAAGAAGGTGAGGCCAGAAGAGCTTACGTAGAATATCTGGAAGAAGAGGCGGGGATAAACCGGGAGAAGGAACTTTCGGGCGGAGGATTGCTTCGATCTCATGGAGGCTGGTCGAACGTGCTGTCGATGCGGAAACACGGGGTGAAAGCGCTCAGCGATGATCGGATACTCGGAGGGGATTCGTTTGTCAGGGAAGTGCTCCAGGAGGCTGAAGATCAGGGTGAACAATTGTTGTCCGCAGATGAGCGTGCACAACGAATTGCCAGTGATATCGAGAATGCTTGCAGGAAAGAGGGAATCACTGTGGCTGTTTTGCGTTCAGGCAGCCGAAAAGGGCGATTGCCCGCGATAAGAAAAGAATTGGCTGAGAAGTTTGTCCACGAATATGGCTTATCGCTTGCTGAAACGGCAAGGCAATTGTGGGTGACAACAAGTGCTGTAAGCCATATGGTTCGTTGAATTGGCGTTTTTATTGCTATTCAACGACGTCCCCCTAAATAAATATAAATACAGAAACCAGTAGTTTTTCTGCCGACAGGCTCCGGTAAGGTGCCCGTATGTCAACAGGATTTATTTATATTTAGTCTTTATATATTTAACGGCACCTTCACGGTTCGGGAATGGGGAGTAGGAAAGTGCTATGTGTCAGGCGGGAAAAAATAATCGGGAATCGGGGTCGAAAGAACAGTGACGAGTGACAAGAGACAAGTGACGAGGGGGAATCAGTCGGCAGTATTCAGTTGGCAGTAGGCAATTTTAAGAATGGTCGATTCCGATACCGACGGCGAATTCCGATTTTCTCTCTTTTGGAAATCGGGGTCGGAAGAGTAGAGACGAGTAACGAGAAACAGTGATAAGTGCTTTAAACTAACTTGTCACTCGTCACTGGTCACTGTGACTTTTGCCTTTCTCGACATGGATGCCAGTTCTCGTGTGAAAGCTACAGTCCGGGTGTTCGGACTTTCATGAATTATTCAGGTTAAGAGATAATCACATGATAAGGACACCTCTATTAATTTGTTGCGCGTCCTGATTACTTCGTTGGCCGGATGGAGGGTTTCTGTGCTCCGTCCGCCTCGTTCTCATGTCGCTCACGACAATTTATAGAGGTGCCCATAAGGCATTATAAAAGACTGTTTTCAATAAACTTACATTATTGAGCATTTGTTGAAACGCTCAGTTTAGGTTGTAGTATCAGGGGGCAAGCATGTCTCAAAATACAATAATAACCAGTGCCGAAGAGCTTTTCGGAGACTTTTTCAAATCTGTCGTCAAGCTGCAGAATTGCAGGGACGG
This sequence comes from Chlorobium sp., assembly GCA_028277485.1. GTDB lineage: Bacteria > Bacteroidota > Chlorobiia > Chlorobiales > Chlorobiaceae > Prosthecochloris. Next base: position 1,647 of record JANQGE010000007.1, on the reverse strand, counting down.
TTTCGAAATATACTGGACGTGGCCGAAAGAGATCGGCAGCGGATTTATGTCTATGATCAAGCTCCGGCCGGGTTTTATTCTGGGAATGGGGCGTTACCGGCTGGCAAAGAATATCGCATACAGTTTTAAACAGCAGTGGCCTTTTGTCATTATCGGGTTCAATACTTCGGGGGGCTACATTATCGATGCTGAACAGGACCAAGGGAAAATCTCGCACAGGCAAGGGGAGAGTTATATGTCCTATCAGCCGGAGTGGCAGGGTATGGTGAGTGTTCAGGCCGGGATTCACATAACTAATGTAAGCGTCCATATAGAACCCTCGTTGCTGAATACCTATATAGCGGGTCAACATGACCGCTCCCTGAACGGTATGCAGGATATTCTCAATGGAGTTGCCGATCAATATGTCTATCAGGTGTCAATCATCCCGGCTGTTGCCGATATGATCATCGACCAGGTAATGAATTGTCCGTACCAGGGGCCGTTGAGACGGCTCTATTTCGAAGGCAAGGCCCTGGAATTGATTACCTGCAGCATAGCCTCGTATGCTGTACCGGAAGCCGTTCCGAAAAAAAACGTCATCGTCCGGCACGGCAACATAGAGCGGGTGCGGTGTGCAAGAGAAATGATCGGACAGAATTTTCAGAATCCTCCCAAATTGCTCGATCTGGCCAGGGCTGTCGGTATCTCGCATTCCAGGTTGAATTTCTACTTCCAGGAAATGTACGGTACGACCATTTTCGGTTACATCCGTGAACTGCGCTTGCGTCACGCCAAGTCCCTGCTGGACGAAGGGGGCATGAATGTTACGGATGTAGCTTACGAGGCCGGCTATTCGAGCCCCAGTCATTTTGCCAAATCTTTCAAGGATTGTTTCGGCGTCGTGCCCGGTAAATACCTGAGGTCGGTATCCCGGCAGTGGTAGACACACTCTCAAGAAAGTTTCCATTTTTTGTCAGAAAAATATCATGAACTGTTAGCGGATTGCACCGATGATCGATAAACTTGGCAAAGCTGTATTTTTTTTAACGTAATCAGTATTTGTCATGCGTTACAAGTCGCGGTGCGAAGTATCGGGGAGAAACACACTCTCCGCCATCCTGTGTGCAGCGGGATTGCTCCTGATGTTGTTTGCCGCTCCGGTTGCGGCTGAAGAGAAAGAGCTGGAACAGAAAGTCGTTCGGGAAGATCGGTCTTATGCCACATTCGAAGCGCAGGAAATGATCGTTACGGCACAGAAACAGGAGGAAAGTATACAGGAAGTACCTGTAAGTATCACGGTATTTGATGATTTAGAAATTGAAGACAAGCATATTGACGGCATCTGGAAACTGGCGGACCATATCCCGAGTTTGATGATTTTTGATATCGGTATGTCGGATATGTTCGCCATGCCTTCCATGCGCGGCATCACTGCATCTGCAAACTCCTTCACAACTTCGGTGGGCCTGTACGTAGACGGGGTGCCGATTCTGTCCAGTCCGGGATTTACTGCGAATCTGTTGGATATCGAGCGGATCGAGGTTCTCAGGGGCCCCCAGGGTACGCTGTACGGTAAAAATACTGAAGCCGGGGTCATCAGTATCATCACGCGCCAGCCGGATAACGAGTGGCGGGGGAAAACAGGGATCGAATATGGTGAGGACA
>JANQGE010000001.1 GCA_028277485.1 Chlorobium sp. | reverse complement strand
GCGTTACGACCTTCCAACGCTTGAGGAGCTTGACTATGAGGGGTATCCGGTGGCAGGACAGGATGATTACCCTGCCATCGAGGCTCCGAAAGGTTCAGTCAACTAAAAATTGAGCATTGTAATTCATATGTTATTTCATGGATACAGAAATGCAGGAGACAGTTGAAAAGAAAGAGTCCGTAGGACATGATGCCTTGCTCGAGTGTCTGATGACGCTGGGCAAGGCACATGGAAATGCACTGGAAAAAGAGTCTCTTCTTGCCGGATTGCCTCTGAAAAACGGAAAAATCACACCGACACTTTTTTCGAGGGTCGTCGAAAGGGCAGGGTTTACGAGCAGGATCGTCAAACGGAAGATAATATCCCTCAACACGGCATTGTTTCCGGTAGTTCTGCTGCTTGACAGGGACGATGCCTGTGTTCTCCACAACCTTCAGAACGGCAGGGCATCGGTAACGTGGTCGGACCTGCCCGATGCTCCGGTAGACGTCGGGTTGGCGGATATCGAGGAAAGATATTCCGGTTTCGCAATATATGTCCGCCCGGTTTTTCGATATGATGCCCGTACGCCTGAGGTTCGGAAGCTGAGACGGCGCCACTGGTTCTGGGGCGTTATCGAAGAGAACAGGCTTCTTTACCGTGACATTCTCATTGCAGCGGTCATGATAAACATGTTTGCGCTTGCAATGCCGCTGTTTATCCGTAATGTTTATGATCGTGTTCTGCCCAACCTTGCTTTCGAAACACTCTGGGTAACCTCTTCGGCGGTTCTTCTTGTTCTCTGTGCCGATGTTGCCATGCGGCTCGCTCGGGTGTACTTTATCGATCTTGCTGCGGGAAGGGCTGATGTCAAACTGTCATCTTCAATCATGGAGCAGGTATTGGGGCTGAAGATGGTCAATCGCCCTGTTTCGGTCGGGTCATTTGCTTCGAATCTCCAGGCTTTCGAGTTCATCCGTTCATTTATCACTTCGACGACTGTCGCATCACTGGTGGACCTTCCGTTCGCCCTGTTGTTTATACTTATTATCGCATTGATTGCATGGCCTCTTGCGATACCGGTATTGCTGGGTGCCGGGCTGGTTTTTCTCTATGCTGTAACAGTTCAGGGAAAGCTGCATGACCTGACGGAAAAAACCTACCGCCTTGGAGCGCAGCGCAATGCAACGCTTATCGAAAGCCTGATAGGAATGGAAACCATCAAGCTTCTCGGTGCTGAAGGGAAGTTTCAGGCAAAATGGGAGGAGCTTGTCGCTTATCTTGCCAGAATCGGGGAGCAGTTGAGACTGCTTTCGGCATCGGTAAGTTCCGGTGCATACTGGGTGCAGAATTTTGTTTCAGTCATGGTCATCATTATCGGTGTTTATCTTGTCTCGGTCGGCGAGTTGACCATGGGTGGCCTGATAGCGGTTTACATTCTTTCGTCAAGGGCCATGGCTCCGGTTAGTCAGAGCGCTGCACTGCTTACCCAGTATCACCAGGCGGAAACCTCGATGACTTCACTCAATGAAATCATGGACCTTTCTGTCGAACGTCCTGCCGATGCTTCTTTTGTTACAAGGCAGACATTCAGGGGGGATATCGTTTTCAAAGACGTACAGTTTTCCTATCCCGGACAGGAGAACGAAGCGCTCGGCAATCTTTCCTTTCATATCAGGCCCGGTGAGCATGTTGCAGTGCTCGGAAAGGTCGGTTCAGGGAAAACAACGCTTGAACGGATTATTGCCGGTTTGTATCACCCATCGAGCGGTGCGGTACTGATTGACGGTGTTGACAGCCGGCAGCTCGACCCTGCGGAGCTTCGGAGAAACCTTGGTCATGTGCCGCAGGATGTCACGTTGTTTTTCGGATCGCTGAAAGATAACATCACCATGTCTTACAGCAAGGCAAGTGACCAGGAAATACTCAAGGCAGCGAGGATAGGTATTATCGATCAGTTCATTGACAAACACCCTCATGGTTTTCAGATGCAGGTGGGAGAACGCGGCGAAAACCTTTCGGGCGGTCAGAGGAAGGGGGTTGCCATTGCGAGGGCGGTTGTTGCCGATCCTCCCATACTCCTGCTTGACGAGCCTACTTCTTCCATGGATACGACCACTGAATCTGTTTTCAAATCGAGGCTGAAACTGTTCGCACGGAATAAAACCATGCTGCTTGTTACCCATCGTTCTTCTCTGCTCGAACTTGTTGACAGGATTCTTGTTCTGGATGGCGGCAGGCTCGCTGTGGATGGCCCGAGGGAAAAAGTGCTTGAGGCTCTCAAGCGGGGACGGAGGGCGGATTAATGATCGATACAAGATCGAAAAAGGGATTTGAGCGTCTTGGTGGATTTATCAAGTCGTCGGGCAAAAAAGGACGCAAGGGTGTCGATAGAGTTTTCCGGCGGTGGATTCCGCCGGATGAAGAAAAGCCTCTTGACTGGGTTGGTGACGCGGGCTGGGCGCAGATGCAGCAGGAGCCGATAAGGGCACGAGCGCTCCTGAAAATTTTCGGGATAACCTTGGTTCTTTTGCTGCTCTGGGCTGCTATTGCTCCTCTCGATGAGGTGACGCGCGGTGCAGGAAAAGTTATTCCTTCCTCGAGGTTGCAGGTTATCGAGTCTCTGGACGGAGGGATTGTGGAAGAGATACTGGTGCAGGAAGGCAATGTGGTCAGTGCCGGGGACCTTCTGATGCGTATCGATCCGACTCGTTTTACCTCATCTCTCCAGGAAAAGGAGTATGAGGTGCTCAGTCTTGTTGCAAGGGAGGCTCGTTTACGTGCCCTTGCCGAGGATACACCGCTTGATCTACCGGAAGAAGAACTGAAAAACGTTCCACAGATTCTCGAGCATGAGAACCGCCTGTACAGGGAAAGTAAAAGGGGATTCGATTCCCAGATGACCATCATGCGGGAAAAACTGTCACAGAAAAAGCATGAGCTTGAAGAGGTACAGGCCCGGCTGGTCCAGGCACGTCAAGCTTACAAGCTTGCTGTGCAGGAGCTGAACAAGACACAGCCTCTTCTCAAGTCCGGGGCAGTATCGGAAGTTGAGATTATCAGGCTGCGCAGGGATGTTGCCAATGCCCGGGGGGAACGGGATGCCGCCATAGCGAGAAGAGCCACCCTTAAGCGCTCGGTTAGAGAAGCGAGGGAGCAGATCCAGGAAACAGAACTCAACAGCAGGAACAAGTGGCGTGAGGAGCTGGCAGATGTTCTGAGTAAAATCGCGAGCATGAGCCAGGGTGCGAAGGGGCTGGCAGACCGGGTTGAACGTGCTGAAATCAAGGCTCCGGTAAACGGAACAGTGCAGAGGCTTTACCTCAATACCATCGGGGGAGTTGTCCAGCCTGGCGGCAGGGTCGCTGATGTAGTGCCGCTCGAGGACAGCCTCGAGGTCGAGGTTAAAGTATCGCCCAAGGATATTGCTTTCGTGCACCCCGGTCAGAAGGCCCTTGTCAAACTGACCGCTTATGAGTTTTCAATATACGGGGGTATGAAAGGAGATGTCTATCATATAAGTCCTGATACGGTAACGGATGAAGAAGGCAACACCTTTTATCTTGTTCGAGTGAAAACCCCGGCAGCCTCCATACGTAAAGGTCTTCCGGTCATACCTGGAATGATGGCGCAGGTCGATATTCTTACAGGCAAACGAACCGTATTGATCTATCTGCTCAAACCGATTCTCCGGGCGACTTCGAATGCGATGAAGGAGCGGTGAAAGCTGTAGCGGCGACGAGAGGGAAACAGTAGGCAGTAGGCGGGGTGATTTGTTTGCCGGGAATAAACGAGCCGGGTTTATCGGTCTTCAGTCCGGTTTCATGTACATCGGCGGGGTTTTGCTGGGTGGAGTGCTATCGGAAATAAGCTGGAAAGGGCCTTTTGTGGCTAATATGAGCGGGCGATACCTGACAAAATCGAAATTCCTCCTGGCGATGGAGTGTCCGACAAAGCTCTATTATTCGGGAAAAGATGAGTATGCCGATCAGTCGCAGGAAGATTCTTTCCTTGCCGCGCTTGCAGACGGCGGGTTTCAGGTGGGAGCACTTGCCCGGTGTTATTTTCCCGGAGGGCATATGGCCGGACAACTCGACGACCGGACAGCGCTTGCTGAAACGTCCCGTTTTCTCCAGCGGGAAAACGTGGTGCTCTATGAGCCGGCCTTTCTGCATGAAAATCTGTTCGCCAGAGTCGATATCCTTGTAAAAGAGGGGCATGTGCTTCGCCTTTATGAGGTAAAAGCAAAATCATGGGATCCAGCAGAAGACAATCTTTTCAAGGGAAGGAAAAACGGCTTTTCCGCTACATGGAAACCCTACCTCTATGACGTTGCATTTCAGGTGCATGTTGTCGGCAAAGCGATGCCGGGATTCAGCGTCGAAGCTTTTCTCATGCTTGTCGACAAGTCAGCGCAATGCCCGAGCGACGGTCTGAACCAGAAGTTCCGCATCAGGCGCTCTCGGGACCGGAATGCCGAGGTTCTGATCGGAAACCTTACGGAGGAGGACCTTTCCGTTCGGCTTCTGACCCCGGTGCCGGTTGATGCATGCGTGTCGATGATCTTCCATCATTCCGGGTTTGAAGCGACGCTGCGAAATTTCGCGGAGTGTTATGCCGAGGACCGGAAAATCCCTCCGGATCCGGGAGGGAAATGCGGAAAATGCCAGTTCAAGTCTTCCGAAAAAAATGGAGACAGGAAAAGCGGGTTCAGGGAGTGCTGGGAAGAGGTGTTCGGTTGGCAGGAAACGGACTTCAACGAGCAGTCGGTGCTTGATCTGTGGAATTACAGGAGAAAAGACACTGCAATTTCGCAAGGGAAGCTGAAACTCGCCGACCTCGACCGGGATGATCTCGGCATGAAAGATGACGGCAAGCCCGGACTGTCCAGAACAGAACGCCAACTCAAGCAGATCGAGAAGGTGAAGTCTTCTGACAGCACGCCTTTCATCGACCGGGAGCATCTTGCACGGGAAATGGCTTCCTGGCGCTTTCCGCTGCACTTTATTGATTTCGAGACCGCCATGGTGCCGATTCCTTTTATCGCCGGGAGACATCCTTACGAGACCGTCGCTTTCCAGTTTTCACACCATGTCGTCAAAGAGGATGGCTCGGTCAGGCATGCAGGCGAGTTTCTCGGTGCAAGCCCGGGAGTGTTTCCGAATTATGAGTTTGTCAGAAAGCTCAAAGCCGAACTGGGAAACGACGAAGGATCGATTTTTCGTTACAGCCTTTACGAAAACACGGTCCTCAACATCATCCACCGCCAGGTGCAGGAGGACGGAGAGCCTCCGGCAGACGGTGATGATCTCTGCGCGTTCATCAGAAGTATTTCCCGCTCATCGTCCGGAAGCAGGATGACATGGCAGGGGAACCGGGATATGATTGATCTGCTCGAGATGGTGAAACGGTACTATTATGACCCTGCCACAAAAGGATCAAACTCTATCAAGCAAGTGCTTCCTGCTGTACTGAGCCGTTCTGTATATCTGCAGAAGAAATATTCAAGGTCGATCTACGGCGCTCGAGGCGGCATTTTCAGCAATAATTTCCGTGACAAGCAGTGGATTGAGGTGGAAAACGGTGCCATTGCCGATCCGTATTCCCTGTTGCCGGAGATGTTCAGCGATGTTGATCCTGAGAATGTGGGGCATCTTGTCGGCCGTGAGGGAGAAAACGCCATTCGTCAGGGGGGGGCCGCCATGACCGCCTATGCACGTCTGCAGTACGAGGAGATGCAGGATTTCGAGCGGGAGGCTGTTACAAAAGCTCTTCTGCAATACTGCGAGCTCGATACTCTTGCTATGGTGATGCTCTATGAGGCCTGGAGGGAGGAGGTGTCCCTAAACGTCACGTGCCCCTAATGGAGTTTCTTTCTAACTGGACATGGTGGGTGCTGGTATCATGCGCGCTTGTTGCATCGGTATACCCTGCATTTATTCAAAAAATCCGCCTGCCGGTGCTGGCAGTGATTGTTCTGTTTTGCTTGACGATGGTAACCGCAATGCACTTTGTAACCGGCATGGTCTCGGCGATTGCCGGCTCGGTTATCATGCTCTTCTCGGGCTTCTCCGCCCTGCTTGTATCCTTGATTGTTTCAGGCATCGGCGCAATGCTTAAGAAGCGGTACCGGTAAGTCTTTAGGCATCTTTTTATTCCGCGTTTCACGCCCGCACGCCATTGTCTTCCAGCTTTCCATCAGGGTGCGGGCACCCGGCCGCTTTCCGTTTCAAGCCTGTCAAGGGCCAGAAGGAACTGTACCTTGGAACTTGCGGCAAGACTTGCTGCCCGGACCAAGTCTGTCTGTGCTTCATTCAGACGGGTAAGCCTGGCCGAGCCTGTGTTGTAGAGGAGCTCGACATCGTGCCTTACCTCCTGCGTCATGGCATAGGCTTCTTTCTGACGTTTCCACTGTTTTTCTGCTGCCTTTGCGTTGGTGATTGCCTGGCGGATTCCCGACTGTATGGATAGAATTGTACGTCTTTTTTCTTCCATGAAGGCGAGGATTTCAGCTTTTTTCTCCTGGAACTCGGCTTTTCTGCGTCCACCGCTAAACAGTTCCCATTGTGCTGTGACGCCGGCATAACGGTCCCGTTCTTCCTGGACAGGATCGACCTTCTCCTGCTTTGTATAGTTCAGTCCGGCGGTAATGCCGATCGAGGGCAGCCAGGAGCCTTTTACGGCATTTTTTTGCTGTTCGGCGGCTGCAATTCCTGCATCGATCGCGAGCAGGTCCGGCCGGTTTTCAAGGGCAACGGCAAGCAGCTGTTCATATGATGGGATGGTGTCGGTAATGTCCTCAGCTACAACCAAGTGTAAATCCCCGGCCTGACCGGTATCCGGAAGTCCCAGCAATTCTGCAAGAACCGTGGATGCAATGGTCAGATTACGGCCGGCTTCAATAGAGTCACTTTCAGCTTGAACGGCTCTGATGGAGAAATTGAGCATTTCAGATCTTGGAGCGCGGCCGATCTCGCGGCGGATTTTTGCGTTTCTTTCGAGTACACGGTTGAACGAAGCGTTCTGCGAGGCAATACGCATGTTTTCCTTGGCAAACTGCGCCTGGTAGAATGCTGCTGCAACCGATTCCATAAGCAACCGCTGTGCGTTGGCATGTGTTTGCTGCGCCTGCTCGACGCCGTGTCTGGCGGCAAGGGTTTGCGCCCTCCGGGCAAATCCGTTGAAGAGCAGCCAGTTCAGCTCGAGATTGCCGCTGGTTTCATGGAGGTCCTTTTTGACACGTATGTCCGGTTGCCAGTCAGGCTGCATATCGACGTGGCGGTAGAAGTAGCCGCCGCCTGCGGAGATGGTCGGGAACCACGAAGCATATGCCTGGCCGAGAACGGCCCTAGCGGAGCGTATTCGGGCAAGGGCTTGCCGGACACCCGGGTTGTTTTCAATGGCGATCTGTTTTGCCTGTTCTATGGTCAGGCTGTCCTCATCGGCTGTCCCTCCGGTGTTGTCCGAGCCTAAACCGGGTGTCGGGAGAAACAGGATGAGTAGCGGGATAAGGATGTTTTTCATGGTTTTTTGCCGATGTCATACGTGATTGTCATCTGGTTTTATCCTGTAGAACAGGCTGTAAAGTACCGGGACTATACCGAGTGTTAAGAAGGTTGCTGCAAACAGGCCTCCCATGATGGTTGTGGCCATTGCAGCGTAAAGTGGATTGGTGATCAGCGGCAACATGCCAAGAATGGTTGTTGCGGCAGCCATGACTACCGGCCTGAGTCTGCTGACGGCTGAATCAAGGACAGCTCTGTAGGGTTCCTTGCCTTTTTTCAGGTCGATTTCCAATTGCTCGATAAGCACGACGGCATTTTTGATCAACATACCGGACAGTCCGAGAAAGCCGAGTATGGCCATGAAGCCGAACGCCTGTCCTGTCAGGAGCAGGCCGGCAGTGACCCCGATAAGGGAAAGCGGAACGGTAAGAAATATCGCGGTGGCTTTTTTCAGTGAATTGAACTGCCAGACAAGTATGATGAACATGCCAAGTACGCAAAGTGGAAAGATCTGAGCAAGCGGTTCGGTTCCCTTGTTCGATTCCTTGTACTCTCCGGTCCACTCCATGGTGTAGCCGGAGGGGAGTTCTATGGATTCCATTGACTCGAGCATCGACTGGCGCAGAGGCTCTGCAAGGCCGGAAACGGGGTTGCACTGTGCGGTAACGGCTCGCATTCTGTCTCTCCGCTGGATGACCGGCCATTCCCATTCAGTTTCTATGTTGGAAACAACCTGACCGAGAGGCAGAAAGGTTTGACGGCCGGAACTCCATACCTGAACGTTTTTCAGCTCGTCTATGGTTGCGCGTTCCTTGCGGGGCATCCGGAATACAATAGGGATCAGTTCATCGCCTTCCCTGACCGTTCCGGCTGTAACGCCGTTAAAGTTCCGCTGCAGCGATGCTTCAAGGTCAAGTTTCGTAATCCCGGCGTTTCTTCCCTGGCTTTCATTGTAAACTGGCCGAACCACCCGGACCTGCTGACGCCAGTCTGTTCGAATATCGCGGGTATTGGGGGTGTTTTGCATGATCTCGGCGGCTTGAGCGGCAAGATCGTGCAACACGGCAGAGTCCGGTCCCCTGAACCGGACTTCAACCTTGAAGTCAACCGGCGGCCCCTCGGTGATTCTTGTCAGGTACGGTTCGGCATCCCGGAAATTTTCCTGCAGATACCTGTCAATCTGATTGCTTATTGTCTTGATCTCTTTGTGGCTTTCAGTTTCGATGAGCAGCTGAAAAAAGCTGGAGTTGGGAGTAATATATCTATACGGTAAAATAAACCGCATACCGCCTTCTCCGAGAAATGCAGTGACATTTTTAACGCCATCTATACGCTTGATATGTTCCTCGGCAATGAACATGTCCTGGCGTGTTTTATCAAGATGTGTACCCTGGGGCTTCCAATAGCTGACGAAGAAGTAAGGTTGCGTTGAATCAGGGAAAAAAGCCTGTGGTAAAGTCCCGAAACCGATGAGGGCCAGAACGAGCAGAACGATGGTTATCCCTATCGTGCCCCATCGATAGGTAAGGCCCATATGGAGCATACGGCGGTACAACCTGTAGAGTGGTTTGTCGAACGGATCCTTGTTATGCTGGTCTGGAATTTTCAAAAACCAGACACAGAAAAGGGGGGTAATGGTAACGGCAAGAATCCAGCTTATGAAAAGTGACAGTGCCAGAACATTGAACAGGGAGCGACAGTATTCACCCACTTCGCCGGGAGCGAAACCGATAGCTGCAAACGCAAGGATGGCAATGAGAGTCGCACCGAAAAGCGGCCACATGTTTTCCTTTACTACCTCGACAGCAGCGTGTTCACGTTTGTTTCCCCGTTCAACCCGCACCAGAATACCGTCTGCAATGACAATGGCGTTGTCGACAAGCATGCCGAGCGCAAGGATAAGGGCGCCGAGCGACATTTTCTGGAGGTCGATGTCAAACATCGCCATGGTGATGAACGTTCCCAAAATAGTCAGGAGCAGGATACTTCCGATCATCAGGCCGCTCTGCCAGCCCATAAAAACCATCAGCAGTACAACGACGATGAAAACCGCCTGAACAAGATTGGTGACGAAGGTGCTGACCGAACTCTCGACAAGATCGCTTTGGTAGTAAATCTTGTGCAGGTTGATGCCTTCGGGTTTCCGTGATTCGAGCTGGTGAAGTTTTTCGCTGACCGATTCACCCATGGAAATAACATTGCCACCCTCGATCGTCGAGATGCCCAGCGCAATGCCGGGTTCCCCGTTAAACCAGAGACCATTGCGCGGCGGGTCTTCGTATCCCCGGTAAATCCGGGCAATATCCCCGAGGCGGACAGTCTTTTCCGGAGGACCGACAAGCAGGGATGCGATAGCTGTATCGTTGGTGATTTCGCCTGTCGGAGTGATGCGGAGATAGTTGTTACCGGCCTCGACTTTCCCGCTTTGGCGAACAAAAAGCTGTGTCTGAAGCGTTCGGGTGATCACATCGGGGGTTATACCCAGCTCGGCCATCTTCGCCCGGTCCGTTTCGACAAAGATTATCTCCTGGCGGGTACCCCAGAAATCTATTTTTGCCACATCGCGGCATAGCAGCAGCTCTTTTTTCAGGAAATCGGCGTACTCTTTCAGGTCGGCATATGAATGGCCGTCACCGGTGATGGCAAAGTATACCCCGTATACATCACCGAAATCGTCGTTCACCTGGGGTTTCATCGCTCCCGGCGGAAGTGACAAGGAAGCCTGTCGGACTTTTTTCCGTAGCTCGTCCCATATCTGCGGCAATTTGTCCGAGGTGTAGTGATCCTTCATGTCGACGTAGACGTAGGAGATGCCTTCTTCGGATGTTGAGTAGATCTCCTTCACTTCCCCCATCGACTGGATGTACTCTTCAATGACATCTGTCACTTCTTCCTCGACTTCGGCAGGACTTGCCCCTGGATACTCTGTTACAATCAATGCTGTTTTGATCGTGAACCCCGGATCTTCGAGGCGGCCGAGGTTCTGATAGGAAAGTACGCCTGCGCCGACCAGAAGCGTGGTCAGCATAATCATGATCGTTCTTTTTTCCAGTGCAAATACTGCCGGGTTCATAAGAGGGAATCCTTTCTTTGTTGGTTTCCGGAGCGTTTCCTGTCTGATTTGGAAGATATCGATGGCTCAACCTGCATTCCTTCCACAAGAAAATGGACACTGCCGGTGACGACCAGCTCGTTTCCATCGAGCCCTCCGTTGACGATAATTTTTTTATCATCGTACATTTCACCGGTGATAATCTTTTTTGATGCTACCAAGCCGGATTTTTCATCATAGAGCCAGATTACGGAGTTCCCTTCACGATCAGCCGTTACAGCATCAAGAGGCACAGTCATGACCGGTTTGCGGGCTTTAAGGTTTTGAAGAGTTATTTCCGCTGTCATCCCCGGAAGAAGACTGCCGTCTTCCGGAGCCTGCAGCATGAAGGTTACCCCGTAGGTTCTGGTTGTTTTATCGGCCTCTGTACTCCATTCCTTCAGGGTGGCTGTGAAAAGGCGGTTTTTAAGGGAAGGGGCCGTCAGAACGGCTTTGCTGCCTTTCTGCATTACCAGAAGGCCGATATCGTTTTCCGGGATGTTCGTGTCGATTTTAAGCTTCGTGACGTCATGCATGCGCATGACGATCTGACCGGCACGGATCATTTCATGGTTTTCTGCAAGCCGGGCGGTGACAATCCCGTCATACGGTGCGCGCAGCGAGGTGTCTTTGAGTTGATGCCTCGCCACGGAGAGCTGTGCCCTGATGTTTTTAACCACGGCGTCTGAGGATGCTGCGGCGCTCTGGGCAAGGTCATAGTCTGCTTTTGCGATAACGTCCTTTTCGAAAAGCTGCTTTGCCCTCGCGAAATCCTGGGATGCCTTGTTTGCTCTTGCAAGGGCACCATCGAGCTCAGCCTCGAGGATTCTTATCCGGTCACGATAATCCCTGGGATCGAGCTGCATGAGGAGTTCTCCCTGAGGAACGGCCTCGCCTGGTTTTTTTGCTATCTCGACTAATGGCCCATCTACCCTGAAAGAAAGACTGGTTTCTTTCCAGGCTTTTATTTCTCCGGGATAGGTATGCATCGTTTGAGGTTCTATCAGCCGGGGATTTGCTACCGGGACCCTGGAAATCTTCACCGTATCCGGCTCGGGAGCTGCTTCCCCTCCGGCGCAGCTCAGGAGAGCCATTGTGGTGAATGCGCTGAGGTACCGCGTAAAAGTTTTGCAAGGATTCCTTCTCATGAGTGTGCTATTCTGCAGGGTTTGGTGTGAATTTTTCAGAAGTCAGTCCCAGAAGCAGTTCTGTCTGGAGAACAATGAGATCTTCGAACTTTTGCAGGTATTCTTTACTGTAATGATTGCATCCCAGGCGTTTAAGGTGATAGGACATATAATCGGCATGCGATGCGATCGGAGAAATCATCTGGGTAATGATAAGGAAGGTTTCCTGGTTGTCCAGACCCGGATTGATGCGCTTGAGCAGCGATGCAATGGTATCAACGATGGGGTCGAAAAGCTCCTTGACTATGAGGTTTTGCAGGCGGCTTTTCTGCTGCATGAGCTGATAGACAACCCTGCTGTGCCATCGGGGATAATCTGGGTCGAACAGCAGGGCAATTTCTCTTTTTACGATTGCCCGCAGTGCTCCTGACTGACCTGCCGGGGTATCGAGAACGTTATAGAACGGTTCAATTGCCTGGCTTACCGGATATGCATTGCATCGTTTGATGACCTCCTGCACTACAGCTTCGAACAATTGTTCTTTGCCTCCGAAATGGTAATGAATGCTGCCGATGTTTTCTTTGGCGCGCTGAGCAATTGCCCGGGTTGAAACATTCGGGAACCCCAATTTCGCGGCAAGCTCCCCGGCAGCGTTGATCAGGGTTTGCTTCGTTTGTTCACTGCTTGCGTACTTCTTCATGGTATATCTTGCTTTTTCCTGTGCATGAAAGCACAAGGGCTGCTGTGTAAAAGCTGTTTAGAATGCCATGAATTTAATCAAACGATTAAAATAAATCAAGTGATTAAATTTATGTCGGCGAAAAATTGCCTGCATTGAACAATTTTCCTGCTTGGACCATGAGATCTGTCCGGAAAGGTGTGTCACATGAATAAAAGTACTTAAGGTTTTTTATTTGAAAGAGTTATGGTTGTATGGTGCGGCTTGGGACAATCAATTTAGGAATTGTTTAATGAGCTTGATTGCGCTATATTCTCTGCCTGTTAATCCGGGATTGTCGCCCGGGATTTTGCAATATCCGGAAAGGAGAGATGTAATGAGCAATGACCGGGTTGCTGATATGCTGAAGGGTAATATTGCGGTCGTATTTTTTTATCACGCAATTCCCAATGTGCTTGGAATGCTGGCTATTTCCTCGTCCGGTGTTGTTGATGGAATCTTCGTGGGAAATTACGTGGGGCACAGCGCTCTTGCTGCGATCAACATTGTCATGCCGGTGTTCAGCCTTCTGCTCGGGGTGGGAATAATGTTTTCTGTAGGCGGAATGGTCCGTTGCGGGAAATACATCGGCGAGTCAAACAACGAGGCAGCCAATGCGGTATTTTCAAAGACGCTGATAACCGTATCTCTCCTGACATTGTTTTTTGCGGTTTCCGGGATTCTTTTTATCGATCAGGTTGTGACCATGCTTGGAGCGAATGAAACGCTTGCCCCTCTCGTCCGTGAATATCTTTTTGTCATGCTGGTGTTTATCTTCTTCCTGCCGGTGAGCCTGTGTCTCTCCTTTTTTGTGCGGGTCGACGGTCAGCCGGTGCTGGCGGCCTCCGCCATTATTTCTGCAGCGATTATCAATATTTTCTTTGACTGGGTTTTTGTTGCTTCATGGGACATGGGGCTTCGCGGAGCCGCTCTTGCTACCGGAATTGCACACATCACGAGTTTCCTTGTACTGATGTTTCACTTCGTCTCAAAAAAATCGGCGCTGAGATTTTCCTGGCATCAGAAAGAGTGGGGAGAGATGCTGAAGGCCGCTTATAACGGAATCTCTGAATTTGCAAATCAACTGGCGGCGGCTGTAGTAATTCTTGTCTTCAACTGGGTTATGATAGGCCGTTTCGGGGTCGAAGGGGTTGCGGCGTTTACCATTATGCATTATCTCTTCTTTGCCGAGCAGATGATTGTCTACGGTTTTTCCGATGCTCTTCAGCCGATTATCAGTACCAATTACGGGGCAAGAAAGCTGGACAGGATCAAAGGTTTTCTGGGGCTTGCTTCGATTTGTGTGGCTGTTGTCGGCCTCTCTCTGGTGGTCATGCTGCTGAGCATGCCCGAAAAGCTTGCAGGACTCTTTGTAGATAACGAAACGGCAGCTACAATGAGCATTACGCTGGCTTTTATCTCGTTCAGCTGGCCGGCATTTCTCTGGAACGGGTTTAATGTTGTGTTCAGTGCCTATTTTACCGCGATTCACAAACCGCTGCCTTCAGCGTTTGTTGCTCTTTCGAGAACGCTGGTTCTTCCTCTTTTGCTTGTGACAACGCTGCCGGTCTTTTTTGGTGACACGGGAATTTTTGTCACGTTTTCGGTGGCGGAGTTTGTGACATTTCTGTTTGTTCTGTTTTTCTTCTTGCTGATGCGTCCAGATAAGGTTGTTCATGAGATGACATAGCCTGGTTTAGGGCCATCCGGCAGACCAGCCTTTCCTTTTCCATTCATCTTGTTCATGCTTCCTTGCCGGTTGAAAAACTCCTTTTTACAAGCCATGAAGGCGTGAACCGGTAGTGCCTTCAGCCGCTTTTGCGGGAGCAGGATTGCAGGGAAACTATGTCAAGGTAATTACGGTTTCTACTGAGGGGTCCTGAAGAAGATGTATGGAAAGGTACTATGCTTTCCACTCATCACGATGTGATGGGTTTTTATTGTAACACCAAAGAAGAAGGAGAATAGAGCACAATGCCGACAACACAGAAGAACCTGAAAGATGCGTTTGCCGGGGAGAGCCAGGCGTTCCAGAAATACTCAGCTTTTGCAAAAAAAGCCGAAAAAGACGGTTTTAAGAATGTCGCCAAACTTTTCAGAACAACAGCCCAGGCAGAAAGGATCCATGCAGAGGGACACCTTGGTGCGGTCGAAGGCATAGGGTCTACCACAGACAACCTTGAAACGGCCATCGACGGTGAAACCTATGAGCACAACGAGATGTACCCGCCGATGTATGAGCAGGCGGTTGCCGAGGGGCACAAGGCCAAACGCATGTTTGGTTTTGCGGTTGAAGCTGAAAAAGTTCACGCGGCTTTGTACAAGAAGGCACTTGAAGCGGTGAAAAATGGCGAGGATCTTGCCGAAACTGAAATCTGGCTTTGCCCGATCTGCGGTCATATCGAGCTTGGGGCTCCTCCGGAAAAATGCCCGATCTGCAATGCGAAAGCTTCAGTATACGTTCAAATTGCGTGAGAGAACTGTTTTTGCTCGCATGCTGAGTGCTGGACAGCCATTACTGCCATTGCCATCGAGTTCCGGCTGCATGGATATGGGCAATGCCTATAGCTTTCCGCTGAGCATGAGGCCGTCACGGATGTTCAGGCTCATAAGTGTGAAATTGACGATACCGGCAAGAAGCTCTACAACTTGTACCGAGTAGAACACGGTATCGAACGTTCCGGCAGAAGCCCAACGGTCAAGCACGACTGCGCAAGGAATCAAAATCAGCAAACCGTTTGCCGCAATGAATGGCATGCGCTTTTTCTTGGCATCGATAAGCTTTCCCTGCCGGGACGCAGCAAGGAATCGGCCGCTTCCCCCGGCCGTTGCTATAGCGGGCACAAGAATGAACAGACCGGGAATGACAATCAGGTCTTTTACCTTAGCTGTGGCTTCATGAGAGCCGAACAACTCAACGACAACTGTAGATAGGAAGAAAGTGGCGATAGTCAGCGTTGCCAGCAGACTTGCGATCAAATGTACTCTTTTTTTCATCGTAGACCTCCTTGGTTAACTTTCGGTAACACTCATGCAGATATCAACAATGTGATGCTTCTCGGGGTGTTCTTCAGGATTGTTCAGGTACACCTCATAACTGGGTCTTGACATGTCAACGTCATAGTTGTTCTCTTCTATCCATTCCAGTACGGCATTCCAGGCAGTACCATATTCCTGAGGCCCTGTTAGTTCGGCATGCATGACAGCATATTTCCCGCCTGGCAGGACTTTTTTTTGAATCTCCCCATCTACTTGGATATCAGGGGGAATGCTCATACAGCATTCAAGTGTCAGTTCATCGGACAGAGTTGTTTCAGGATCATCTTGATATGCCGATAAAAACACAGTTTCTGGTGAAATCAATCCCCGTGGAACCGCCCATTGGTACAGTTGATAAAGCTTTTCATACAGCCGGGTAAGGCCCCGTGTATTAGCGATGTGGTTGCCGGTAAATGAAACAAACGCCACCTCTTTTTCGACCAGTTCCCTGATTTTCGGTTCTTCGTTTTTCATAAGAGCGCCTCTATTTATTGTCATGTGAGCGTTTCAAGTGCAAGGCGAACGGAGCGCAGAAACCCCTTTCTATCCGCTCAACGAAGCAATTGAATCGCCGAATAGATAAATAGAGGTGCCCATATGTTGATTTTCTTTTGGAACTACGTATATGGCGGAGTATCGCTCAGATGCTCCAAGATTGTTATAGCTTTTATCGAAATGTAAAGTCTTCACTGTGAATATTCTGCCGGGGAATGCCGGCAGCCTGAAGTTGGGCTGTGAGCGACTTGCGCAATGCTTCCGGTCCACAGATGAATACATCAACCTGCCAGGATTCCTTTGTTTCGGGGATCGCTTCTGCCATCAGAGGTCCATTTTCGTCTGACAGCCACAGGGTATATGTCAAACCGGGTGTGCGCTCGGCCAACTCCTGCAATTCATTGTCGAAATA
This sequence comes from Chlorobium sp., assembly GCA_028277485.1. Lineage (GTDB taxonomy): Bacteria > Bacteroidota > Chlorobiia > Chlorobiales > Chlorobiaceae > Prosthecochloris. The sequence continues at coordinate 17,546 of JANQGE010000001.1, read as the reverse complement.
GGCTTCATCCTTTTTGCGTACGGACCAGTACAGTGAGACATGCAATTCAGACTTTTCAAGGTCATGTGCCATAGCCAGGAAGGGGGTAATGCCGATTCCGCCCGCAATCCATAATTGGTGGCCTGCGGATCCTCTGTTTTGTGTGAAAACTCCATATGGACCCTCAATGTTGACCGCATTGCCAACCCTGATCTTTTTCTGAAGAGATCTGGTGAAATCACCCAGATTTTTGATCGCTATCCGCAGCCGGCCCTGTCCGGGGGCGCTGGCTATGGTAAAGGGATGGAATTCTCCGGAACGGATGCCGGGAAAACTGAAAAAGGCGAATTGTCCGGGAAGTGATTGCAGGGGAGTGCCTGTCGGTGCCATTTCCAGTGTAAGGACAGTGTCGCCAAACCGTTGTACATCGGTTACTTCATAAGAGTTGTATGGGCGGGTCCATCGGCGAAGGAGCACGCGGTAGAGCCAGGATGCTATGCCCGTAAGAGCTATAGCGAGAATGTAGGTGCGGACGAGCGGCAGATTGCCGAGGAGTGTTCGTACCAGAAATGCGTGAAAAACCCCGAGAATAAAGAACGGTCCCATGAGACGATGCACCGTTAGCCATTTGTGATAGGGAACGTACCGCTTGAAGAAGGGAGCCGCCGACAGTGCTATTCCAAAGAAAATGAGCAGCATGGCCAAGACCCCTAAGGGCTTGCCGGGGTTGAGCTCGGGGTATCGGGGTGAGATGGCGACATGCAGAACCAACAGAGCCAATGCGATGACTGCACTCCTTCGGTGAATGAGGTACATGTTATCGAGGCCGCCGAAAATCCGTTCTACCCAATGTGCACGGGTGCTCATCAGAAAGTTGAAGCTGAACAGTGTGAGAATACAGGAGGCAATCACCTCACCCAGAACACGTTGTACAGGATGTTCTCCGGTGTTCAGGGTCAGGGGCCCGTTGTATAGAAGCAGGTCAACCGTCCAGATAATCAGGGGGAATCCGAGGATGACCGGAAAGTATATCGTGCTTTGCAAAACTCTCGATTGTCGATGCATGTTCATTTTCTCCTTGGCCTTCATTGCTTCAAGGTTGCCTTTTGCAGGACGTTGAATCTTCCCTTTTCAAGGCTGCCCGTATGCAACTTCAGTCATCTGTGTTTCAGCTTGTTTTTTTTCAAGTTTTTCCATGGTTTGTACACCGAGACAAATACCGTGACAAGCAGCAGGGCGGTATTTATTATTGCAGCCCAGACTCCGATGGTCTGTCCTTGCATGTAGTACTGGTCCTGCAGTGCGGCGGCTCTTTTGGTATCTGCAATTTCCAGAAGATCCATTACCATCGGACCAAGGTAAAACGTGCCGGTGATAACGATGAAGAGCGTAACGATCCACTTGTAGACAAGCCATCCATGCTGGAAAAAACCCCATTTCGTGAATAACGAGTACACCAATCCTGTAAGAAGTGTCATTAAGGAGGCCGGAGTGAGGATAAACATGTCTATAAAATGATAAACAAGGTTGTACATGTAAACCTCGTCGCCTGTCATGTTTCCGGTTGAAACGACCGGCAGCAATGTTAGGACAATGACACAGGACAGCCACAGTCCTGCTGCAGTCAAATGAAGAAACTTCAGGAATTTTTGCTGGGGTGAAGTCAGAGTTTTCGGCATGAACCGTACTGCCTTTTGATTGATCGTTATTGATTTTATTTGCTATGTCAATTATTGACATGTAAAATATATGGAAAAGCTGGAAACAAAAAAAATGTCGTTGATGATTCTTCAGGGCGCGCAACAAATTAATAAAGGTGCCCTTCAAACGAGTCAAGGAAGCATATGTCAGAGGCCGGAAAGCGTACGAAAGTGGAGGTTCGGCAAAGGGAGCGCCATTGTCCGTTTATTCCTCGCCTGTCACGCTATTCTGTACATGGCAGCATTCTTTTCCCTGAATCATCCGGCAGGTCGGGCGGGCAAGCCAGGTACCGATAATTGGCGCAGCGATGTATATCCAGAGGGTGGAGAGGTTACCCGAAACGAGCGCGGGGCCCAGTGAGCGTGCGGGGTTCATGGATGCACCGCTGACCGGCCCGCCCATGAGCGCTTCAAGCGCGACAGTGCCGCCAATAGCAACACCGGCCATAATTCCTTTTTCCATATGGCCGGTCGAAACATTTAAAATGACGAACATCAGGAAGAATGAGAGAATAACCTCAAGCACAAACGCGTTGACGATTCCGCCTGAAGGCAGCGTTGCCCCCAGTGATTCATGTGTTCTGAAAAGCAATTTCAGCACTCCTGCGGCCAGAATCGCTCCGATGAGCTGACTGCTGATATAAGGCAGAATTTCTTCTTTTTGTATTCTTCCGGCAAAAAAGAAGCCCAGGGTAACCGCCGGGTTGATATGTGCTCCGGAGATGTTCCCGATAGAATAGATCATTGCCATGACAATGAGGCCGAATACCATGCTGATTCCTGTATGGCCAAGTAGTGCCCCATACAGGTCGTTGACAACAATAGCTCCGCAGCCGGCAAAAACCAGTGCGAACGTTCCGATGGCTTCGGCTATATAGATGTTTTTTCTGGTACTGAGCATATGAGGTAGTGATTACAGGGTTTATAAGGGCACTTCTATTTATTTATTCCGCGCTTCAATTGCATCGTTGAGCGGTGCTCGAAATCCTCATGTACTTTATGTACACTCCGGTTTCTGCGCTCCGTTCGCCTTGCACTTGAACCGCTCATGACAATTAATAGAGGTACCCTTAATTTATACTGCGACCCGAATACTTCGTTGGGCGGATGAGAAAGGGTTTTTCCGCTCCGTTCGCCTCGTAGCGCTCGCGACAATTTATGGAGATGCCCATAAGACGTCGGGCAGTTGCGTGATGAAATCCCGGATTTCGTCACGTACCTTTCGGTAACAGTCGAGCTTTTTTTCCGGATCGTGTACTGATTCTGCGAGACGGGGAGGGTCATCGAATCCGGCATGGATGTGCTTTCCTTCACCGGGGAGAAAAGGGCAGGTTTCATGTGCGTGGTCACAAACCGTAATGATGGCATCGAAGGGTATGTCCTGCACTTCCTCGACATGTTTGGAGCGGTGTGAGGAAATGTCTATTCCTGCTTCGGCCATCACCTGCACAGCGTTCCGGTTCATGCCGTGTACCTCGATTCCCGCCGAATAGGGAGCGAGGATACCTCCATGCAAATATCGCGCCCAGCCCTCTGCCATCTGGCTTCTGCATGAGTTTCCGGTGCAAAGAAAAAGGACTTTGGTCTTATCCATTGATGATAAAAAAAATGAACATGTTACTTTGGAAATAATGCGTTGACAATTTCGTCACGGATGATACAAAACAAAAGTCAAGGAATGGAATGGCAGGGTGAGAGTTTGCATGTCTGTAACAACAGTGAAGGGAGACTCAATTGCTTTGTTCGTCTCGCACTTGAACCGCTCATGACAATAGAGGTCCCCTGAGGTTTACACGGAAATTCAAATATTACGGTAAAGATTATATATTAATTTTTCAATACGTTAGAAGTAATTATAAGTAAAATTAGTACCAGTGATGAAAACATCGGAAGCAAGGCCAACGAAAAAGTTTTACGCTTATCGGGAAAAACTCCAAAAACTTTTACAAACCGGTGAACAGGGGGCCGTAAGAAGGGCTGAATATGAAAGCGGATTGATGGCGAAAAGCCGTTTTGTCGAATTGAACGGGATAGTGCATCATTATCACGATTCCGGTCTGGGTAGTTCCGGTGAAACCGTTCTGCTTGTTCATGGCTGGGATTGCTGGTGGATGTGGTGGCACCATATTATCCGTTTTTTGAACGAAAGGGGAATCAGGACTGTGGCCTATGACCTTAGAGGGCATGGATGGTCGGACAATGATCCCCGTAACGATTACTCGATCGGTTCCTTTGCAGATGATCTGGAGGCGCTTGTCGAGGTGCTCGGGCTGAAAAACGTTCATATTGCTGCTTTTTCGTTTGGTCCTTTTGTTGCACTCCATTATGCGAAACACCATTCTGAAAATATTCGCTCTATGGTGTTCTTTAATTTCGGTTACCTCGAAAACAACCGCTTTGTTGAGAAACTGGCCCCGGCGACACTGAATTTTACGTTCAACAACCTTCTAAGGAAGGTCAGTTGGTGGTTTCCCACATATGTTTTTGCCCGCCTTGTGCTTTCCCGTAATACGGTACTATTCCACGATGTCCTGATAGGTTTCGAGAGTCTTTCTCTTTGCGCTCCTCAAGCCATTGAACAGTCAACAGGCCAGATAACTTCCATGGAGGTTACGGAAAGTATGCCTGGTCTTGTCGAAGCCGTCCGAATGCCCATACTGTTCGTGGCAGGTGAGGGAGATACGATCATGACTTCTGAAAACACTGCGAAACTGGCCGGATATTGCAGTAAGGGGATTTTTGTCGAAGTACCGGATTGTGGGCATCTCATCACCCTTGAACTTCCTGAAACCGCTGCCGAGTTGATTTACGAACATGTCAGGCACTGTTCTGCCCAAGGCAAGTTTTAAAAAGACTTCCATTAAGGGCACCTCTATTAATTTATTCCGCGATTCAATTGCCTTGTTGAACGGATAAGAACGGTTTCCGGGTGCCCGGACAATCGCTTGATTCAGGTTTTTTAAGGTTATGAGGATAATCTGTCAGCTTCCTGAACGGCACGTACAAAGTTCAGGATTTTTTGATGATTTTTCCTTCCGGGGGAATCCTCTACACCGCTTGCGGTATCTACTGCGTAAGGTTTGACCAGCCGAACTGCTTCTGCAACATTTTCCGGGGTCAATCCTCCGGCAAGAATGCCTGGACCGATATCTTCCGTGTCCCTGAATATCTGTTGTGCGATCTGTTCTTCGATGCGCTGTCCGGTACCGCCTGGCTGCCCCGGTCGGTATGCATCGAAAAGAAATGATGTGAATCCTGTTTCCCGTGCAAATTTTTTGACATGGTCAATTGTAAAATCCGGACATGTACGGAATGCGCGTACAACTCTGGCATTTTTTACGGCGCGGGACTTTTCTGCGGTATAGTGTTCCGAATGGAGCTGGGCGATGTCGAGGTTACAAAGGGAACATATGTCATTCACCTCGAGAGGGGCCTGCTCGACAAATATTCCTGCTGAGGAGATAAATGGGGGGAGCTTATCGATAATCCGCAGTGCGTTTTCCGGTTGTATGTACCTGGGACTTGATTTGCTGAAATTAAAGCCGAGGGCATGAGCACCGGCATGGCAGGCGGCAAGAGCATCCTCAAGTGTTGTTATTCCACAGATTTTTATCCGTGTCAAAAGGTCAAAAGGTCAAAAGGTCAAAAGGTCAAAAGGTCAAAAAGGCAAAAGGCAAAAGGTCAAAAGGTCAAAAGGTCAAAAAGGCAAAAGGCAAAAGGCAAAAGGCAAAAGGCAAAAGGCAAAAGGCAAAAGGCAAAAGGCAAAAGAAATATAGAAAATACTAAAATATGTTTATGGCAGAGAATGCGGATGCGTTTTTCGTTTTGGGTATTTTTTTTATACTTTATTCCGTCCGGCTTCGGAGATACTGGGGTGTGGCCAAGCGGTAAGGCATCGCCCTTTGGAGGCGACATTCGCAGGTTCGAATCCTGCCGCCCCAGCGGAAAAAAAGAAGGCTGTCTCTTTTTTCTGCGAGACAGCCTTCTTTTATCGTTTACAGTCCCGTGTTATCAGTATCGATAGTGCTCCGGCTTGTAAGGACCGTCAACCGGAACGCCGATATAATCGGCCTGTTCCTGTGTAAGCCTGGTAAGCTTTACTCCCAGCTGCTCAAGATGCAGCCGCGCAACCTCCTCGTCGAGTTTTTTCGGCAGACAGTATACCCCTATTGCATACTCTTTTATCCAAAGTTCGATCTGCGCCAGGGTCTGGTTTGTAAATGAGTTACTCATGACGAACGACGGGTGGCCGGTGGCGCAGCCGAGGTTCACCAGCCGGCCTTCAGCAAGCAAATAGATCGAATGGCCGTCGCCAAAGGTGTACTTGTCGAACTGCGGCTTGATGTTTACTCTGGCAGCACCAGCATAATCGTTGAGCTTTTCAACCTGGATTTCATTATCGAAATGGCCGATGTTGCAAAGAATGGCTTCATCCTTCATCTGCTTCATGTGCTCGAGGGTGATAACGTCTTTGTTGCCTGTCGTGGTGACAAAAACATTTCCTTCCTTGACGGCATCTTCCATGGCTGAGACTTCAAAGCCTTCCATGGCTGCCTGCAGAGCACAGATCGGATCTATTTCCGTGACGATAACCCTTGCACCGTAAGCGCGCATGGAGTGTGCGCAGCCTTTGCCGACATCACCATAACCGAGAACAACAACAACTTTTCCTGCAAGCATCACATCCGTTGCGCGTTTGATGCCGTCGGCAAGCGATTCGCGACAGCCGTAAAGATTGTCGAACTTCGACTTGGTGACCGAGTCATTGACGTTGATGGCGGGGAAGAGGAGCTCTTCCTTTTCCATCATCTGGTACAGCCTGTGAACCCCGGTTGTTGTTTCTTCCGAGACCCCCCTGATTTCCGGTGCAATCTTGTGCCAGTGCTGGTTGTCAGCCTCGAAAATTTCCCTGAGCTGACCATAGAGGGCTTTTTCCTCGGCATTTTCCAGGGTTTTGTCGAGCAGTCCCGGATTGTTCTCGATCTTATAGCCGAGATGGATCATCAGGGTTGCGTCACCCCCGTCGTCAACAATGATGTTCGGTCCCTTGTTGTCCTCAAAGGCCAATGCCTGCCGGGTGCACCACCAGTATTCTTCAAGCGTTTCCCCTTTCCAGGCAAAGACAGGTATACCGGCTGCGGCAATGGCGGCTGCGGCATGGTCCTGGGTCGAGAAGATGTTGCAGCTTGCCCAGCGGACTTCGGCGCCCAGTTCAACAAGGGTCTCGATCAAAACCGCTGTCTGGATGGTCATGTGCAGTGAACCGGTAATGCGGGCGCCTTTCAGGGGTTTTTGGCCTGCATATTTACGGCGGGTAGCCATAAGCCCGGGCATCTCTTTTTCGGCGATTTCGATTTCTTTTCGTCCCCAGTCAGCCAAAGAGATATCTGCCACTTTGCAGTTGAGTACTTCAGTGTCAGTTGTCATCATAGCGTTAATGTTTTTTTGCAGTTATGTCTAATAATGGCTTTATAGCGGTACCCTTTGGAGGTTTCCCTTGTCATTATAAATATGTCGTATCACAGGTTGAATGCTGTTTTCAGGGCATCAACTTTGTCGGTTTTTTCCCACGGGAAAGCGTCTCGGCCAAAATGACCGTACGCTGCGGTATCCCGGTAGCACCATCCCTGAGGTTTGTCCAGGCTGAAATGCCTGATGATCGCTGCTGGTCTGAGGTCGAAGATCTGTTCGGCCTTTTCCTGGATTTCGGCGTCGCTGAGACCGTCCACTGCTGTGCTGTGAGTATCGATATGAACGGATACCGGACGTGCGACGCCGATCGCATAAGAAACCTGAACGGTACATTTTTCGGCAAGACCTGCGGCTACGATGTTTTTGGCGACGTGACGCGATGCGTAGGCAGCGCTGCGGTCTACTTTTGATGGATCCTTGCCGCTGAAAGCACCGCCGCCGTGAGGGGCTGCCCCACCATACGTGTCGACGATGATTTTACGTCCGGTCAGACCGGTATCCCCGTGAGGGCCGCCGATTTCGAACCGTCCTGTCGGGTTGATATGAAACTTGGTGTGCTCGTCGAGCATTGCCGACGGGATCACTTTTTTGATGACATTTTCGATAACGTCTTTCCTGATGACATCCTGCCATTCCTTTTCACTGTAGCCTTCCGGTTCAGGATCGTGCTGGGTTGATACAACAACGGCGTCAACTCTTTTTGCTACCCCATCGGCATACTCGAGAGTTACCTGACTTTTTGAATCCGGACGAAGATAGGTCATGATGCTGCCTTCCTTGCGAATATCCGCAAGCTTTTTTACCAGAGCATGGGCGTACTGAATAGCGGCAGGCATCAGTTCGGAGGTTTCGGTGCAGGCATAACCGAACATCATTCCCTGATCACCGGCACCGACCCTGTCAAGCTCATCTGTAATTTCTTCTTTACGGTCAACGCCGCGATTGATATCGGGGGACTGGCTGTGCAGAGCTGAAAGCACGCCGCAGGATTTTGCTTCAAACATGTATTCACCCTTGTTATATCCGATTGTTTCGACAACTTTTCTTGAAAGCTCCTGTACGTCAACAATGCCTTTTGTGGTTACTTCCCCGCCGACGATGACCTGACCGGTTGTAACAAACGTTTCGCAGGCAACACGGGAATTCGGATCCTGGCGTAGCAATTCATCCAGTACTGCGTCGGAAATCTGGTCCGAAACCTTGTCAGGGTGTCCTTCTGATACAGACTCTGAAGTAAAGAAGTATCTTGACTGTGTCATCTTCATTGATTTTATGGTTTACCAAGCAACAAGAACTGCGAGAAAAGCTCTTGCTTGTCTTACAAGGGGTTTTACGTGTACGTTGGATATAAAGAAAAGATTGGACACGGAAAACCCTGAGTACAAGCATTGCGGGAACAGTTTACCCGAAAGCTTTCGGCACCGTGTCCATAGGTAATGGGGATGCCGGATAAGGGCATAATGTAATCATTCGAGGTTACTCATGCAAGGGCACCTCTATTTATTTATTCCGCGTTTCAATTGCATCGTTGAACGGATAGGGAAGGTTGCTCATGACAATAAATAGAGGTGCCCTAAATTGTCGTGAGTGCCTTGATTACTTCGTTGGTCGGATAGGAGAAGGTTGGCATCTCAGCGGAGTTTGATTTCCGAAAAATCCCCTATGTTGGCCTCGTGAGGATCTCCTGAAAGGTCAGCGTTATTCCCGATGATAGACTTGTCGAGGGAAACGTGCTGCACTTTTGAGCCGTTGCCGATTATCGAGTTTTTAATTATCGCATCTTCAATAACGGCGTTTTCCCCTATTGTTGTGTTCGGGCCAATGATGGCGTTGTCGATCTTTGCGCTGTCCGCGATGAAAACAGGTTCATTGATGATGCAGCCCGGATGTGATGAGCCTGAGCTGTTGCTTTTCAAAAGAATTTCGTTGGTGGAAAGAAGGGTTTCCGGTTTTCCGCAATCGTACCAGTTGTTTACCGGGAACGTCGTTAAAGGCTCGCCTTTTTCAAGCATCATCTGCAAGGCATCGGTCAACTGGTATTCTCCTTTTGTTTTTATGTCTTTCCTGATCAGCGTGTCAATGCATGAAAAGAGCGTTTCAGAGTTCCGGATATAGTACAGACCGACGATCGCAAGATTTCCTACCGGTTCGTTCGGTTTCTCGACGAGCTTCACGATGTTGCCGTTGCTGGTTATGGCAATGCCGAACCTGCGAGGGTCTTCTACCTCCCTGACGCCGAGGGTGGAGGTGGAGCTGTTCAGTACTTCTGAAAGCTCGACGTCAAAAATGGTATCGCCGAGGATGATAAAAACAGGCTCGTTGTTGTGGACATGCTCATTGCACATCCAGATGGCATGGGCAAGGCCGAGACGTTTCTCTTGATTGACAAACCTGAAGCGGATATCGTAGTGTTCAATGAGATACGATTCTATCATATCCCCGAGATAGCCGACGATAACAATGGCTTCATCGATGCCTGAAGCGATCAGCTTATCCATGATATGGCCTATAATAGGTTTGCCGGCTACATTGAGGAGTACCTTCGGTTGGGAAAATGTGTGTGGACGCAACCTTGTGCCGACTCCTGCTACAGGTATGATTGCTTTCATGGTTCTTTACGGGTTTGTTAGGACGATTGTGCTGATAGTTCACAAATGTCAGTTTACTAAAATCACAAGCAAAAAGTAATGCCTCTTTACCGGATCATGTCGTATTAAATATATTTTTCGGGATTTTTTGTATTGTATCGCCATAGATATCTTCACGCCGATGCATGACGTGCGTGTTCCTTCGGAACCGGAAAGATGGTAAACTATGTCTTTTCCAAAACCAGGCTGGTTTTACACGCAATCAGGTGTTGTCCCTGTTCACGACGGCAGAATAGTGCTCGTTACCGCCAGAAAGTCCAAACGGTGGATAATTCCGAAAGGGATTGTCGAGAAAGATATGTCCCCTCATGATTCCGCAGCAAAAGAGGCCTACGAAGAGGCAGGGGTTGTCGGTACCGTCGGGAAAAAAGAACTCGGCCGTTACAGCTACCCTAAATGGGAAGGGACTTGTACTGTCAGGGTTTACCCCCTTTACGTCGAGAAGCTGCTTGACAAGTGGGAGGAAATGCATATGAGGAAACGCAGGATAGTGTCTGTCAGCGAGGCTGTTCAAATGGTTGACCATGATGAGCTTGCAGGCATCTTAATCGGCTTTTTTGAGAGCATGAACAAGAAAAAAAAACAATAAACCGGGTTGCAGGTATCTGCAGAGTCCTTTTTACGCTTTATTCTTTTTTTATTTTCATTTGTTTTTTTATAATTGCACTATCAAATATTTCGATATCAAGTATTGTAAATATGAACGAAAAAAAGAACCCGGTAAAAAAGTTTATCGGTCATCATGTGGCGATAACGGCGAATCTTCTGCGAACGGTCTTTGCGGCAAGGATAACGAAGTATAACGACAACATTTCTCCGGAGCAGTTTGCCGTGCTTGTTCGTTTGGGCATAAGCGACGGATTGAGCCAGAATGTGATTGCAGAGTATGTTCTCAAGGATGATGCGACCATAACGCGCATTCTTGACAGCCTTGAAAACAAGAAGCTGGCAATCAGAAAAAAAGCTCCGCATGATCGCCGTTCCAATCTTGCCTATTTGACCCCGAAGGGCAGGGAGCTTGTTGCAAAGATGCTGCCGGAAGTAAATGATCTTAACAAGTGTCTTCTTGAAGGAATCGGTCGGGATCAGGTCAAGGTTGTTGTTGAGGTTCTGGATAAGTTGAGAGAAAACGCAGCGAAAGCCATAAAAAACAATTGTAGCTCAACCCCAAAAGGGTTGTCGTTATAAATAAAACAAAGCCGCCAGTCATGTCGAAAATCAAGCCTTATGTCATTGCAGTGATTATTGTTGTCACAGGAATTGTTGTCGGCAGGCTGCTCGGGTCCGGTAAATCTCAGCAGCAGGAAAAGGCTGTTTCCCCAAGGCAAAGTCAGGTACCCGTCGTCGAGATAACCAATGGCGAAGTACAAAGGGTCATTACCATGAATGGCAAAGTTCAGGCAGTGAAGAAAATCGAGATATATGCCGAAGTAACAGGCGTGTTTGTCGATGGGGCCAAACCGTTCAGAGAGGGCCGCAGGTTCAGCAAGGGAGAGGTGCTGTTGAGAATCGAGGACAGTGTTTACCGCAACACTGTCCTGGCGGAAAAAAGCTCGTTGCTGAACGAGTTGACATTGCTCATGCCGGACCTTCTGATTGATTTTCCGGAATATGCCGGGCCCTGGAAAGAATATCTCAGTGAGTTCAGTATCCAGAAGACTCTTCGCTCTCTGCCGCCGGCGCAAAACGACAGATTGAGAAATTACGTGGCAGCCAGGAATATCTACAATAAATTTTTCGCTGTCCGCAGTATGGAGGAAACGCTGGCCAAATACCGTATTACCGCGCCTTTCGATGGTGTGGTTACTGTTTCTGAGGCAAATCCGGGTATACTTGTTCGTAATGGTCAGAAGCTTGGAGAGTTTGCGGCAACAACTGCCTTTGAGCTGGAACTCTCTGCTCCGGTGCGGGACGCGGCATTTATTCGCCAGGGTGACCGGGTTTTGCTTTCGTCCGATGATTTCGACGGCTTGATCGAGGCGGTGGTTGCAAGGGTCAACGAGGCGATAGATCCAAACACTCAAACTGTCGGAGTATATGTTCTCCTTGACGATTCCCGCCTGAAAGACGGCATGTTCCTCTCGGCATCCCTGAGTGTTCCTGTAGATGATGCGTCAATGATTGCCCGGGAGTTGCTTGACGCAGAAAACCGTGTTTTTGCACTGCGTGATTCTGTTTTGACGCTGCTTCCGGTAGAGGTGGTGTCGGTTGACGGAAAAACTGTGACTGTGCGAGGTATTCCGGATGGAACGGCAATCGTTGCGGAACCTGTGGAAGGGCTTTACAACGGCATGGTTATATCTGAATCGTCACTGTTGATACAGAAAGAAGCCTCGGCCGGTTCAGAGTGAGTTGGAAAACTGTTATAACAAAAAGGCGCCGCTCGGCGCATTCCGGCTTGTCGGGGGTTGCCGGTTTTTCGAAGCATGTAAAAGCTGATTCTGAATCGTGAAAGGTATTATCAAGCAATTTATCAGGTACCCGGTTCTGGGCAACGCAATTTTTCTTGCGATTTTCCTGTTCGGGTTTCTGGCTTTCAAGGGAATGAAAACAACGTTTTTTCCTGAATTGCCTTCCCATACCGTCTTTGTTGTAGCTTCTTTTCCAGGAGCCTCGCCCGAAGAGATCGAAGAAAGTATTACCCTCAAAATAGAGGACAAGCTCAAGGGGGTGACCGGCATAGAGCGGGTAACATCGGTGTCTCAGGAAAATTCTGCCACGATTACTGTTGAGCTGCTCCAAAATTATGATGCCAATGTGCTGCTGCAGGAGGTGACCAATGCGGTTGACCAGATAAGTTCTTTCCCTGTCGGACTGGAAAAAATCAGGGTATACAAAATGGAGATGACCGATTTTGTCGTGGCTTACTCTGTCTATGGGGATATAGATCTTCAGGTCCTGAAAACCTATGCCCGCAGGATCGAACGCGAGCTGCGCAACCAGGAAGGCATTTCCAAGATTACGCTGAGCGGGTTTCCGGAGGAGGAGATAGAGGTAGGTGTCCGTGAGGATGTACTGAAGTCTTATGGTCTGACATTTGATGAAGTGGCCGCTGCGGTCAGCAAGGCTAACCTGAGAATAACCGGCGGTACCGTCAAGGGTGCTGAAGAGGAACTCCTGATCCGCTTGGATAATCAAGGTTATTATGCCGGGGATCTGGAAAACCTTGTGGTGCGGACCACTGAAGCCGGCGGGCTGGTACATTTGAAAGATGTTGCATCGGTGAAAGACCGCTGGTCGGAGGATCCGAACCGAACCTACTATGATGGGAAGCCGGCCGTCACGATCGATATCGAAAAGACCAGCGATGAAGACATGTTCACCATCGCCCAGAAAGCTGCGACGTACATGGCGAAGTTCGATGCCCGGCATGATGATATATCGATCAGCGTGTTGCGTGACGGTTCGGGTATTGTTCAGGAGCGCGCCAATATTCTTGCCAGCAACGGTCTTATCGGAAGCATTCTCGTTGTGCTGTTCCTCTCCTTTTCATTGAATCCGAGAATGGCTTTCTGGGTGGCCCTCTCGATACCGCTTTCCTTTGCGGGCATGTTCATGCTCGGCACGTTTTACGGATTGACCATCAATGTGGTATCGCTTTTGGCGATGATCCTTGTTGTCGGTATTCTTGTCGATGACGGTATCGTTGTTGCAGAGAGCATCTATCAGCGGTATGAAAAAGGTATGAAACCTCTTGATGCGGCGGTCAAGGGTACCATGGACGTGCTTCCGTCAGTTTTGGCTGCGGTGCTGACCACGATTGTGTTCTTCATGCTTTTCCTCTCGCTCGAAGGCTCTTTCGGGGAGCGGTTCAGGGATATCGGGTTTGTCGTGATTGCCACTCTTCTGATTTCTCTCGTCGAGGGAATTTTCATCCTTCCCGGTCATATAGCGCATTCGCGGGCGTTGCGTGGGAACCCTAAGCAGAAAACCTGGCTGTTGCGTAAATCGGAGGCATTTATACATTTTCAAAGGGATCGACTTTATGCTCCGGTTCTGCGTTTCAGTATAAAAAATCCGCTTGTTACGGCAATGGTACCGGTCGCTCTTTTGTTCGTGACGTTCGGGGCACTGCAGGGAGGTATTGTTAAACTCACCTTTTTCCCGAACCTTGAGTTTGATGATGTGCAGCTGACGTTTGAGATGCCGGCGGGAACGCGCCAGACGGTAACGGACAGCCTCCTGGCCGGTATGGAAAGGAAGGTTCGGGAGGTAAACGATGAATACAGGGAAGAGTTCGGACAGGATCTTGTCAAGGCGATCGGGCGGAAGGTCGGGCCGGATGCACATAAAGGAGGATTGAGGATTACCTTGCTTGAGAGCCAGTTCCGGCAATGGTCGAGCAGGCAGGTATCCAACGCTATAAGGGAGAAAATCGGCACTGTTCCGGGTGCAGAGAAACTGCAGATTGGAACTGGTGGTTTCTGGGGAATGCCGGTGTCGATTGCGCTCAAAAGCGACAACCTGGAGCAGCTGAGAGGAGCGAAAAAGTCCCTCGAGAGAGAACTGAAAAAAATGCCGGAACTCAAGGATGTCATCGATGACGATCCTCCCGGTTTACGTGAAGTCCGTATTACCCTCAACGATAGAGCGCGATCGCTCGGGCTCACCGAAGCCGGGGTGATGAACCAGGTCAGGAGCGGGTTTTTTGGTTATGAAGCCCAGCGAATTCTACGTGGGATCGATGAGGTGAAGGTATGGGTGCGTTTTGCAGAAGCGGATCGCGAATCGGTCGCCAGAATGGAACGGATGGACATTCGCCTTCCTGACGGCAGGGCATTTCCTCTCGGTACGATTGCCAACGTCCGGATTCAGCGTGGGGTGTCTGCGGTTAATCATATCGATGCGCAGCGGGTGGTCAAAGTCGAAGCGGATATTGTCAGTGCAAAGGAGTCTGTACCTGATCTTCTCGAACGCATAGAACTGGAGATTATGCCGGGTGTGCTAAGCTCATTCCCCGATGTGAGCTATGATTTTGAAGGGCAGAGCAGGGAAAGCGACAAAACAACCAACTCGATGAAGAAAGTCTTTCCGGTGGTTCTGGGAATGATGTTTCTGGTTGTTGTTTTTTCTTTCCGCTCTTTTCTGCAAGCCTTTATTGTGTTCCTCATGATTCCTTTCAGCCTTGTCGGGGTGGTATGGGGACATTTTATCCAGGGTTACCTGATGAGCATTCTTTCGCTTTTCGGTGTGATTGCTCTCACCGGTATTGTCATTAACAACGCTTTGGTTTTTGTCAATGCGTTCAACAGTCACCTACAGGTCAGAAAACATTTTACGGAAGCGCTTTATGAAGTGGGACTCAGTCGTTTCCGACCGATTGTGCTCACTTCGCTGACAACCATTGCCGGTCTCGGTCCGCTGATTTTCGAGCAGAGCCGCCAGGCGCAGTTCCTGAGCCCTATGGCGATCTCCGTTGCGTACGGGTTGTTGTTCGGGACACTGTTGACGCTGGTGATGCTGCCGGCTCTGCTGGTGTTGCTGAACAGAACAAAAGTGCTCGCAGTGGGTTTCTTTCGGGGAGTAAAACCAACGCCTGAATCAGTTGAGCCTGCTGTCGTGCGCAGGGAACTGTTTGAAAGGGAAGAGCGGGAGCAGGGGCAGTAACCAGTAGGCAGTCTTCAGTTGGCAGTTGGCAAAAAAGTAGTGACGAGTAACGAGTGACCAGTTGGGGAAAAGTGTAACAGGAAACAGGTGTAGGGGGGCACGGCATGTCGGGATGCCTGCCCGATGATGATGGATCGTAATCAATAATGAACGCCGGAAAAGAACGGTGATAGAGCCATTCGGAAAAAAAGAGAAAAGAAGATTGTAAGATGCTGAAAACCGAAAAGGCCATGATAAAAAGGGCAGGGAACAGGTTTGTCTTTGACGCTGCGCTGTCTGGAGCGATAGTGCTGTTTCTCAGTTTGTTCCTGGCGTCACCGCTGTTTGCCGAAGAGACCCTTGCCCTTGATAGTGCAATTGCCAGAGCACTTGCCAGCAACCAGGATGTCCAGGTTGCAAGAGGGGAGGAAGAAATCAGCAGCAACAATGTCAATATCGGTAACGCCGGCCTGCTTCCGAGGATTGATCTGGTCGGGTCTGTTAACTATCAGGATAATGAGGAACCTTCTTCATCAGGGCTTGACGAGTTCACCTCGACAAATGCTTCCCTGCAGGCAAGTTATACGTTGTTCGACGGGTTCGGCAACATATATACCTTCAAGAAGCTCAAAAGCGCCGGCAAGCTCGGCAGGTTTCAGGCACGCACTACCATTGAAAGGGTAATTCTGGAAGTAAGTGAGGCATATTACAAACTTGCGGATGCCAACCAACAGGTTGCGGTTGCTGAAGAGGCTTTGGCAATATCCGGTGACCGGCTGGAGCGTGTCCGTCTCAGGGCTGAATACGGCCAGGCAAATACCCTTGAAGTGCTTTCCGCATCGGTAGATGCCAATGCAGATAGCGTGGCCTGGAAAGAAGCTGTGCTCAACATGGAAAATGCACGTCGGACCGTGAACCTTTTGTTAAACCGTCCCGTTGATACATCGTGTGCGGTTGAGACTGAAGTTTCTTTCGACAAAAGTCTGAAAAAAGACGAGATTCTCCAGAGTGCGAAGCAGTCGTTTTCATCATATCTCATTGCCCGTGAATCGGTAAGGCAGGCCGAGTATGGCGTTGGTATAGCAAAATCCGATTTTTTCCCTGAGCTGGGCGTTCAGGTTGGTTACGGTTTCAATGATACCGTTACGGGGTTTGATGCCGGCATGGATGATATGTCAGGAAGCTTTTCCGCGTCGCTTACACTGAATTTCAACTTGTTTAACGGGTTTCAGTCGAGCATCAGGAGTCAGAACGCCCGTATTGAACTGCAGAACAAAAAACTGCTTGAACAGAAAGCCCTTATCGAGCTGGAAAAACAGGTTGCCGATACATGGCAGGCCTATCTGAATACTCTTGATATTCTGGAGTTTCAGAAAAAGAACCTTGAAACAGCCGAACTGAACTTCAGGCGCTCGAAAGAGTTGTATGTGCTTGGACAGTTGACAACGACCGCATTCAGGGAGGCACAGCTCAATCTGATCAATGCGCGAAAGAGTATTGCTTCCGCGGGATATGACGCCAAAATCCTTGAGCTGAAACTGTTGCGGTTTGCCGGAAAGCTGGTCAAGGAAGAGGAGGAGAAGCAGTAGGCAGTCTTCAGTCGGCAGTAGGCAAAAAAAAGAGAATGAAGAAAAGATCGATTCCGATACCGACGGCGAATTCCGATTTTCTTTCTTTCGGAAACCGGGGTCGGCCCTGTGTAATAAGAAAGGATATCACACAGGGGTGAAGTATCCGATTTGATTTCACGGGGGGCAGCCGTTCCGGCGAATCGGACAAAGGAAAAAGTTTTTGTTTCTAATAAACGGAGTGCTATATTAAGAGCCTTCCGGTAAAGCGGGGCATGGCGCAGCTGGTAGCGTGCCTGCTTTGGGAGCAGGAGGTCCCGAGTTCGAGTCTCGGTGCCCCGACAGATATGGAGAAGTTCATTGGTAAATGCTTAGTTGTGCCCGTAGCTCAATTGGATAGAGCATCAGCCTTCTAAGCTGAGGGTTACTGGTTCGAGTCCAGTCGGGCATGCAATGAGGTAAGCCATTTTAGGGTGCCTCTATTTATTGTCATGAGCGGTTCAAGTGCAAGGCGAACGGAGCGCAGAAACCGGAGTGTACACGCGAGTACATGAGGATTTCGAGCACCGCTCAACGGAGCAATTGAATCGCGG
>JANQGE010000052.1 GCA_028277485.1 Chlorobium sp. | reverse complement strand
AATTGTCGTGAGCGACATGAGTACGAGGCGGACAGAGCACAGAAACCGGAGTGTACATAGAGTACATGAGGATTTCGAGCACAGGCCAACGAAGTAACCAGGACGCGCAACAAATTAATAGAGGTGCCCTAGGTTTTGAGGTACCCTTACATCAATTCCCTGAAGTCATGGATTGTATGAAAGTGGCTGGTTTTTTTTGGCGCAGTCATTGAACTGGCTTTTGCCTTGAACAACAGGTGCTTTATCCCGTATTCCCGTGCGGTTTTCAACACGTCCTCCGTATCATCGATGAACAGGGAATGCTCCTTGTTGAATTTCAGTTTGTTCTCCGCCTTGTGCCAGAAGGCAAGATCCTCCTTGGGATGTCCTACATGAAAGGAACTCAACACCGAATCGAAGTATTTCCCGATTTGGGTTTTTTTGAATTTTATGTTGACGGCTTTGAAATGCGCATTGGTAAGAAGAAATATCTTTTTTTCCTGTCTGCGCATAAGCTTCAGAAAATCAATCACATGAGGGTGTACATCGATAAGGTGCTGGATCTGCTCTTTAAGGGCAGGGATGTCAAGATGGAGCTCCCTTGACCAGAAGTCGATGTCGCACCAGTTCAGCGTTTTTTCGTGGGACTTGTACTTTGCATATAACTGTTCCTTGGCTCCTCCTAACGGGATGTTATGCTTTTCAGCATATTTCTCGGGTACATGATGCCCCCAGAAATAGTCGTCGAAATACAAGTCAAGCAAAGTGCCATCCATATCGAGCAGGATGTAGGAAATGTCCTGCAGGGGAATCTTATTCATGTATATCTCTTTCTGCTCTTCTGTTTTCTCTTGTCTTTTCCTTCGTCACTACTCTTTCCGCGATTACGAGTACCGTACTGCTGGCGAAGCGACAGGTGACCAGCAAAGAGTGGCTCGTACTATCTGATTCGTTGGGCGGATAGAGATGGTCGCTCACGGCAATGTACAGAGGCACCCTTATACTATGCGGACGGCCAATACTCCTTTGATTGCTTTTATTTTGTTTGCAACGTCATCTTCCACCTCGGTTTCCAGGTCGAGCAGGTTATACGCTACGTCACCACGTGATTTGTTCAGCATATCTACAATGTTGATACCGGAGTCTGCAAGTACCGAAGTGATTTGCCCTACCATTGTGGGAACGTTCGAGTTAGAAACTGCTATTCTCGATGCACCGGCCCGCGGCATTTTCATATCCGGAAAATTGACCGAGTTGGTGATGTTGCCGTTTTCCAGGTAGTCCCGCATCTGGTCGGCAACCATTACAGCACAGTTTTCTTCAGCCTCCAGGGTTGATGCGCCAAGATGAGGTAAAGAGACTACCCGGGGGTGGTTTTTGTGTTCATTTGTAGGAAAGTCGTTGATGTAAGCGTACAGTTTTCCCTCATCGAGCGCTTTTATAACCGCTGCGTCGTCGACAATTCCACCTCGTGCGAAGTTCAGGACGATGGCATTTTCTTTCATGTGCTTGATGCGATCGGCATTCAGCATGTTCTTGGTCTCCTTTATCAAGGGGACATGGAACGTGATGTAATCAGCTTCGGAAAGAAGCTCTTCAAAACTGAGAGCTCGTTCCACTTCGGCAGACAGTTGCCATGCGTGTTGAATCGTAACGGTAGGGTCGTAGCCGATCACTTTCATTCCGAGAGCGATCACTGCATTGGCAATTTGTCCGCCGATTGCTCCCAGGCCAACCACGCCCAAGGTTCGTCCGGGGAGCTCAATGCCGACATATTTTTTCTTGCCTGCTTCCACAGCCTTTGCAATAGTGGCGTCATCTCCCTCCAGATTGCGGGCGTAATCCCAGGCTTGGATAAGGTTGCGACTGGCCATCAGCAAAGCGGAGACGACCAGTTCCTTGACGGCATTGGCATTGGCGCCCGGGGTATTGAATACCGGGATTCCCATGCCGGTCAATTTCTCGACAGGAATATTATTGACCCCGGCGCCAGCCCGGCCTACAGCTTTGAGCGTTTCCGGGATGTCCATATCGTGCATTTTGAATGAGCGCAACAGTACAGCGTCCGGGTACACAATCTCGGAAGCGATCTCGTAATTGTTGCGCGGTAACCGGTCAAGGCCGGTAGCGGATATGTTGTTTAACGTTAAGATCTTAAACATGTTGTATAGATGTTAACCGTTAGTGTGTTCAAATTCCTGCATGTAAGAGATCAGTGTATCGACGCCTTCTTCGGGCATGGCATTGTAAATGCTTGCCCGCATGCCGCCTACGGAACGGTGTCCTTTCAGTGTCAGCAGGCCTCTTTTTGTCGCACCTGAAAGGAACTCCGCATCAAGGCCGGAATCGGCAAGCGTGAAAGGAATATTCATCCAGGAGCGGGCGTTTTCAGCTACAGGATTGGAGTAAAAGCCGGAAGTGTCGATTACGGTATACAGTTTGGCGGCTTTACGCTGGTTTATCTCTGCCATTGCAGTGAGCCCCCCTTGATCCTTGATCCATTCAAAGACCAGCCCGGCAATGTACCAGTTGTAAGTGGGCGGCGTGTTGTACATGGAACCGGCATTTGCATGGGTGGCGTAATCGAACATTGTCGGTACACCGTCGAGAGGGTTGCCGATAAGGTCTTCATGTACAATGGCGATGGTCAGCCCTGAAGGGCCGATGTTTTTTTGTGCACCCGCATAAATTATTCCGTACCTGGAGACATCAATCGGGCGGGAAAGGATGGTTGAGGACATATCGGCAACCAGCGGAACATCCCCGGTTTCCGGGATATAGTCAAACTCTACCCCTCCGACGGTCTCGTTGGGCGTATAATGAACATAAGCTGCATCGGGGTTGAGGTTCAGAGTGTCCTGGGCAGGAACAGTCGTGAAATTGTTTTCAGAAGTATCACCCGCGAGATTTACATCACAAAAACGTTTGGCTTCGGCAATTGCTTTTTTCGACCACATGCCGGTATTGAGATAGTCGGCGTTCTTTTTGCCTCTCAGCAGGTTAAGTGGAACCATCGCAAACTGACTGGAAGCCCCGCCCTGCAGGAACAGCACCTTATAGTTTTCAGGAACAGTTAGTATTTCACGCAGATCCGCTTCTGCTTTTTCTGCAATAGAGACAAACTCTTTTCCTCTGTGGCTCATTTCCATTACAGACATTCCTGAACCGTTCCAGTCCAGTATCTCCTCACGGGCGCGCTCGATCACTGCCGTTGGCAGCATCGCCGGACCCGCACTGAAATTGTAGTTTCTTGCCATGTTTCGGTGTTTCTTTCTGTTGTATAGTGTGAAGATTCGGTAACGTGGTTGCCGTTCCCCGTGATGTACTATGTCAAGCCATTTTTTGCGGGAGGAACAACTGTGATCCATGCCGCAGAAATGGAATGTTGTAATTTAAAAACATTCAATAACTTTCAGCATTCTATCCTGGCTAATTCAGGTATTTAGCAGAATATGGAACCGTCCTGATCCCGTAAGGTGCCGGGTTTGTCTGATGAAGGGCTTGATTTTGGCGGTAATAAGGCTAACTTATAGCTCATAAACTGAGCGTTTCAACAAAAGCTCAATAATAGTAAGTTTATTAAGAGCAATCTGCTATAATGTATTTATAGTGAGATTATTCCTCACC